>JACOTZ010000109.1 GCA_016178155.1 Acidobacteriota bacterium | reverse complement strand
GGCTCGAAATCGGGGGATAAGTACCGCACCTACAGCTGGAACGAGTACCGCGATGCCGTGCGCGAGATCGCCTGCGGGTTGCGCAGCGTGGGCCTGCACAAGGGGGACATCGTCGCGCTCGACTCGGAGACGCGCGCGGAGTTTTACATGGCCGATCTGGGCGTGATCGCCGCCGGGTGCATCTCGGCCGCGCTCTATACGAGTCTTCCGCCCGAACAGCGCGCCCGCCACATCTGCCAAGGCGATGCGAAGGCTGTGTTCGTCGAGAACGCGAAGACCCTGCACCTGCTGCGGAAATCGGCTCCACAGGGGCTGCCCTGGATCCTGCTCACAGGTGAAGTCGAAGGCGTCCTGACGATCGAGGATGTCCGTCGCCGCGGGCGGGAGGCGCTCGTCGCCGACCCGGGCTTCTTCGGCCGGATTCAGTCGGAAATCTCGCCCGATGACCACGCGGTTTTCTATCTCACCTCGGGTGCGACGGGCGAGCCCAAGATGGGGCTGACGACCCACGCGGCGCTGATCGCGAACATCGATATGGGCCCGTCCGTGCTCCCCCTCGGGCCGGAGGACTCGACCGTCGTGTTTCTGCCCTCCGCTCACATTGCTCAGCGCGTTGTAGTCGAGCTGCTTCCGATGCGCAGTGGGGCGCCGGTTTACTTCTCGGAAGGCCTGAGCAAGCTGCCTAATGAGCTGAAGATGGTCCGCCCGACCTTTCTGCTCGCGCCGCCACGGGTCTGGGAGCGTGTCTTCGCCAGCGTCTCGACCGAGATCAGGAAGCGCCCGGCTGCGGTGCGGAAGCTGTTCTATGGCGCGCTTGGACTGGGTTTGCGCGCCAGCCGCCTGCGTCACGAAGGCAAGGCGGTACCTGGCTGGATGAAGCGGGCGCTGCAGCCCGCCGATCGACTGGTCTTCAAGAAGATCCGCGCACGGCTCGGGGGCCGCATCCGGGTGGCGGCGTCCGGAGCCGCGCCGCTCGGGCAGGATCTCGCTCATTTCTATGAGGCCATCGGGATGCCGTTGATTGAGGGCTACGGGCTGACCGAGGGCGGCGTGGTCTCGCTGAACCCGCTCGACAATCCCCGGCCCGGCAGCATCGGCAAGGCCCTCCCCGGGGTCGAGGTGCGCCTCTCCGAAGAAGGCGAGCTGCTGGTGAAAAGTCCTTGCCTCTTCACTGGCTACTACAAGGACCCGGCGGCCACCGCCGCCGTACTTCGCGACGGCTGGCTGCATACGGGCGATCTCGCCGAGATCGACCAGGACGGGTACATCTACATTACCGGGCGTAAGAAGGAGATTCTGGTCTCCTCGAACGGCAGGAAGATTTACCCGGCGCGGGTCGAGGGGCTCTTTAAGATGGAGCCGCTGGTGAATCAGGTAGTCCTGATCGGCGACCGCCAGCCGTACGTCACTGCGCTGCTCACTATCAACCCTTCGGCCGCCGAGGTGCTCGATGACATGGAGGCCTACACGGGCAAGCCGCTCGCGGAGATCGCCGCGGCGGAACCGGTGCAGGCAGCGGTGAAGGCGGCGGTGGCCAAGGTGAACCGGCAGCTCGCGTCTTTTGAGCAGATTCGACGCTTCAAGATCCTCGAGCGCGACTTCTCGATCGAAATGGGGGAGCTGACACCGACAATGAAAGTTCGGCGCACCCAGGTGCTCACGAACTTTCGCGATGTCATCAGCGAGCTTTACCTCGGCCGCGAGGAGATGGTGTAAGGAGGTCAGGGATGAGCGGCGTTCGCGAGCACCACTACACGGTCTCCACAAGCTGGACGGGAAATCTCGGGACGGGGACGAGCAGTTACCGCGCCTACAGCCGCAGCCACGAGTATGCGGCGCCGGGCAAGGAAGCTCCGATCCTCGCTTCCTCCGACCCGGCCTTCCGCGGGGATGGTAGGCGCTACAACCCGGAGGAGCTGCTGGTGGCGGCGATCTCGGGTTGCCATATGCTGTGGCTGCTGCACTTGTGCGCGGCCGCGGGCATAGTAGTCACGCGATACTCGGACGAAGCCACCGGCGACATGCGCCAGAACCAGGATGGGTCGGGCGAGTTCGTCCGCGTGCTGTTGCGCCCGCGCATGACGATCACGGATGCGGCTCGAGTGGAAGAGGCCGCCGCGTTGCACCGGCGCGCGCAGGAGCTGTGCTTCGTCGCGCGCTCGGTGAATTTCCCGGTCGAGCATGAGCCGGTGGTCATCGCGGGGTAATGGCGAGCGGACTGCGCGGATTCTCGTGCGTCCACTGAATCAGCGGCGTGATTGCGTGACGGCGCGGCCGGCACGGTTGGCATGAATCAGGTCTATTTTGAATTTGGCTTCGATACCGCCTTCATCACGCGCTTCAGCAACTCGCGGTAGAACTCCGGATGTTCGTTGAGGGTAACGTTGGAGCCCAGGCGCAGCACGACCATGTCCAGGCTTGGAAATATCCAGCAGGCCTGGCGGCCGAAGCCGGACATATAGAATACGTCGCGAGGCACGGCTTCGCCGAGCGCTCTTCCCGTGCGGTTGGTCCAGAAAAGGTAGCCGTAGAAGTTCTGCGCCTCCGGTTCGTAACGGGCGAAGTTCGCCTTGCGAAACTTCGCCGCCTCGAGCCATGGCGCCCAACGGGTAGCCATCTCCACGCGTTTGCGGCTTACCACGTCATGCTCGCCCCACCTGCCGCCGTGCAGAAGCAGATAGCCAACGCGGGCCAGCTCACCCGCTACGTAGCGTGCACCACCCCCGGGGCCGCCCGAGCCCCCCGTGTGCCCCTGAAACGCGGGCCACTCGATCGGCGCGACACCGATCGGGGCGTGAATCTCCTGGTTGAAGAAATCCCGCTGGGTGCGCCCCGTGACGTTCTCGATGATGTGGCTCATCATGTCGACCGGCGCTGAAGCGTACGCCCACACTTTGCCGGGCGGGGCTTCCACGGGTTGTGTCAACACCACTTTGGCGTAAGCGCCGAGATCCTTGTACGGTCCGTCATACGGTTCGAGTCCCGAGGTCATGGTGAGCAGGTGTCGCAGCCGGATTTTTTTCCGCCGCGGATCGGCGCGAGCCCACTCGGCCGGCAGGAAGCGCCAGGCTTCGTCATCGAGACGAATGCGTTTCTTCGTCCGGCCGGCGTCGCTGAGATCGAACAGCTTCGCCATCGCCAGCGAGGTGAGGGATTTGGTGCACGACGCGATCCCCCGGGCGCCTTCGTAGGTCCGCCACTCGGCCGCCACCCAGCCGTGGCGAATCACCAGCAGGCTGTGCGGCCCACCGAAGCTCTGGCAGTATTTCCACGCTTCCTGGAGGCTGTCCCACTCCAGCCCGACCTTTGCCCGGACCTCGTTTTTTTGGGCCGGCGAAGGCTCGGCATTCAAAGGTACCAGGACGCGCCAACCGTCCGCGCTTTCCGGCGGCGGGAAGTATGCCGGCCCGGCGGCTATGACGGACGTCGCAAACCAGAAGAAACAGGCGAATCGCATGGCCCCGGGTTCCTCCCCTCTTTGGCCCGGCCGGCGTTCGAACAAAGGCATTAAAAATAGAACTTGGCGCCGAATTGCAGCTCGCGCGGCCCACGGCCCTGCGCATAGCCTGTGATGATGCCGAAGTTGCTTGATCCAAACGCGGAGGCGGGCGTTCCGAAAGTCGGGGTATTGGTGGCGTCGAATGCCTCCAGCCGGAACTCCAGTCTCTTCTGTTCCGTGAACCGCACACGCTTCAGCAAGGCAAGATCGGCATTGCGCAAACCCGGAGTACGATAGTTCAGCGTGCGAGGTGCGGTTCCATACGTATCTGGTTCCGGTCGCGCGAAAGCGTTGACATTGAAGTAGCGGTTCAGCCGGTCGACAACGGGACCGTAAGTAGCCGGGTCGCCCACCAGGTTGGGACGCTGGGTCCCCTCCCACAAGACGCTGCCCTGCAATCCCGGGATGATGGGGAAGCCGGACTGGAACGTGAACATCCCGGTCAGCTCCCAGTTCCCGAGGAAGGCATCGGCAAGCCTGGACATGTCGCGCCCGAACGACCGGTTCCGCCCGAACGGCAACTCGTAGCCGAAAGCGACGACCAGCCGTTGCGGAATGTCGTTGGTGGAAAGCGATCGCTCCAGCCGTAGGTTCTTGTAATCCTGTACCGACGTGCTCACGTTCAAGAATGTCGCGCCATACGAGGAGGAGTCGTCGATCAACTTGGAGATGGTGTAGTGCGCCAGCACGTTCAGGCCGGCGGAGAAACGCTTTTCATAGCGGAATTGCGCGGCGTGGTAGATCGAATTGGCGATGGCCTGCGCCGAACGGCCCACCGAGGTGTATTGCGGGAATGGTCTCAGGAGGCGATTGAGCGCGACCGTCCGCTGGCTCAGCGCGGAAGTTTGCTCGGTGATCACACCGAAAAAGGGATTCGGCACCAGGCGGTTCAGGTCGGCGCGGCCGATGCCCCAGTAAATGGGATCGAGCCGGTTCAGGTTCTCGACGCCTCCACCGAAATAGAGATGCGTGCCCTTGCTTCCGGTATAGTTGGCCTCAACGACGCCTTTGCCCGGGACCTCGCGCTGGATGGAGAAGTTCCACGATTGATACTGGGGCGTGACGTTCTCCCGAGTCGGTCCCACTCCGAGGCCCAGGAAGCTCGACTCGCCGTCCGAGCGGCCCGGCGGCAGAGTGAGCCCCGCCGGGTAGGGATTGGAAAGTGTTGCGTACGGGGTGACGCCGCCATCCAGAGAACTCAATATAGGCGAGGCCGTGCTGAAAGCCGCGCTCAGTGGGCCGCCGGCCGCGCCCGCTATTGACATCTGATAGTAGATGCCATAGCCGGCGCGGATGGTTGTCTTCTCATCGAAGCTGTAGGCGATTCCGATGCGAGGCTGGACATTGTTGTAGTCGCCGTCAAACGAGCCGCGGTTGTTCTCGTCCGTGAACCGGTACTGCCCCTTCAGATCCGGGAATGCGGACACGCGCCCGGCGATGGGAGACGGGGCTTCAAGATCGAACCAGTTGTAGCGGTTGTAGCGATCCGTCCGAGGCAGCTCAGCGTCATAGCGCAGTCCGATGTTCATCGTCAGTTTACGGGTCACCCGCCAGTCGTCCTGCAGGTAGGCGCCATAGTACCGCGAGGCGGAGGCACCGCGCGCGATCAGATCGTAGCGTCCACCGCCGGGCCACCCTACAAGCATGCTGGCAATCGCGTTGCCCTGCGAGGTGTTCACACGCAGGGGATTCTGGCCCGTCTCGCGCTGGCGAAAGTTGAACCCGCCGGCCGGAAAACCCGGCTGAAAATCGTTGAAGAAAAGGTAGCGTGCCTCCGCGCCGATCTTGAGCGTGTGACCGGAGCGCGTCGTGGTGACGCTGCCAACAAGGCTGTGTGTGTGATCGCCGCGCGCGATCAGGGAAGAGCCGCGCGTGCCGATCGGCGTGTAGCTCTCCGAACTGAAACTGGGAAACAGCCCGATGCCGGATTCCCGATAGAGGGAAGGCAATCCCAGCGATGTCGGATCAAACCCGAGGCTCAGCGGCCGGTGATTCCATCTCCGCCTCAAGACGCCGTACCGGACCGACAGGATCGTGGTCGGACTTTGTATCCGCGAATACTCGAGGGCGCCGTTAGGATTACGGTCGGACCGGGTGCCGTTGTAGAAAGGCTGGGCGGCGCCGCCGAAGTAATCCGGCACTTCCTCCGTCCACCAGTAGACGCTGAAGCGGCCGCTCAGGCGCTGTTTTTCGCTGAAGTGGTGATCGATCTTGGCGTCCACCTGGTGAACCGGCTTGGCATAAATGCCCTGGCCGAAATAGTTCTGCGTACTCGCGCCCGGCGGTAGGTTCGGTTGGGGATAGTTCGCGAGGACCTTCGTCGCGATGGGATTCAAGCGCGAGGCCGGAATGACGTTTCCCGGGAACGGCTGCCGCAAATTTGTCCCCGCGGCCAGGCTGAAAGGATCATAGATCGAGACCGATTGCCGGTTCGGCGCCAGGGTTTGAGAGAAGTCGCCCACCCGCTCCCGGGCTGTCGGAACAATGGCGAAGCGGGCGTCCACCTGTTCGGCCCTGGCCTGTTCGAACGAGGAAAAGAAGAACGTGCGATTCCGCAGAATCGGCCCTCCGATTACCCCACCGAACAGCCTCCGTTTGAATTCCGGAAGCGATTGACCGGCGCGGTTGGAGAAGAAGCTGTTGGCGTTGAGCGCCGAGTTCCGATGGAATGTGTAGGCTGTGCCATGAAACTGGTTCGTTCCGCTCTTGGTCACCATGTTGATCAGGCTCGTGCCGGTCCGGCCGTATTCGGCGCTGAACGTGTTCGTCTGCACCTTGAACTCCTGGACGGCGTCCACGGAGGGCGAATACTCGAGCCAGGTCAGCCCTTCGTGGCCTCTGACGCCGGTGACGTTCAAGCCGTCCAGCAGCACGGCGCTACTGGAATTGCGCGCGCCGTTGGCGACGAAGTTCGTTCCTGTGTGGGGATCGAACCCGCCCACATTACCGCCTCCATTTGTCGGAGTAAGCCCCGGCGTAAGATACGTCAACTGCATGGGAGAGCGGTCCAGAAGGGGCAGCGACGTGACCAGCCGGTTATCGACCAATTGCCCCATGTCCGCGTTGGCGGTATTCAGCAGGCTGGCCACGGCGCTTACCTCTATCGATTCGGTGATCGCGCCCACCTTCATCTCGAAGTCGATTCGCGCGTTCTGTCCGACATGGAGCTGAATGCCGGTGCGCGACATCTGGCGAAAGCCCTCGGCGCGGGCCAGCACTTCGTAGTTTCCTGGATCGAGCAAGGGGACTGCGTAAACACCGGTTTCAGTGGTGCTTACCGTTCGTTTCACGCCGGTGTTCACGTTGCTGACCCTCAACTCGGCGGAGGGGATTGCCGCGCCCGTCGGATCGAGAACCACTCCGTGGATCTGGGCTTTCTCGGTTTGGGCGGGCAGGACCACGCAGGCAGCCAATAAGAGCCATCCGCGTTTCAACCACTCGGAAGCGGCCATCGGGACCCTCCCTTTCAGTCATCAGATGTCTTATTAGGCTTTGTACTCCTTTTGCGCCGCGCTGTCAAGACAATTTCCGAGGCTGCCGATGTAATATGTATGAGAGATTACTATAATAGATTATCAGACAACCGATATTTTCCGCGGTGGGCTCGCTACCCATGGGGACTGATCCGGCGAGCGGCAGGATCGGTTTCGGTGGGCGATTGTGCCCTCTGCCTAGCTTGCAGGCGTGGCGTCGTTAGGAGCGTCACGGAGCCCTATTTCGCCCTATCCAGAACAGTAGTATCGAAAATGAACTTGACGCCGGATGCAGCTTGCGGGGATCACGGCCGTGCGCGTAAGGGCTCCAAAATGGTGCCGCATGGTTGAGACGCCGTGTGGCGGTGCCTCCGAGCCGATGCTGGTCGCCGCCCGACGGCGTACCGGGCGCGATGGGGTAGATGCGGCCCTTGCGCAAGCCGCGGAGAAGCGCTGATGAGAAATGCAAGCCAGTGAGCTGCACACCCCGCCAGTGGCTACTCCAGGCCGCTGCGTTTGAGTGCGTAGTCGATCGCGGCGGCGGGCACGTGGAAAGTGGGTTGGCCCTTATTGCCCGTGTAGCCTACGTCCTTGATCCCGATCGGGCTGGTGTAGAACGCGTCCACAACCATTCTGCGCGCCCACTCGAAGAAGCGGATACCTGGCCCGAGGTCAGGGGACATGTTCTTTCGGTATGCGATCAGGTCGAGCATCGATGTTTGGTGCTCGGGTTTGGCTTCGGCGAAGACGGTGCCATGACGGTTCTCCATCTGCCGATCCAGCCATGCCAGGCCGCCCGTATAAATTGCGGCCAGCTCTTCGTTGTTCGAGCACAACAGGTCAATGAACTCAGGCGCTCCTGCCTCGAGTGCGCCTTTAGAAACCTCGTCGGCCGGAATAATCAGGCCCGCCAGCCGGCGCAGCGCCGCCCACTCCAACGGCGTAAAAAGTCGCGGCTTGTACACGCCGCTGGTCTTCTTTTTGACCTCGGCGGCTGCGCGATGCACATGCTGGGCGGACTGCAGAGGAATCGGCGCCGAGAGCGCGGCCAGGGCGATCTCACGCAATATCTGTCTTCGCGTGCGCCTAGACATTGCTTTTCCTCAACTCCTCGGCGAGATACTCGGCCGTGCGCCAGGCGAGCGCCACGATGGTGAGCGTCGGGTTCTTGTCCGGATTGGTCAGGAACGGAGCGGCGTCCGCCACAAACAGGTTCTTCACATCATGCGCCTGGCAATACTTGTTGAGCGCCGACGTCTTCGGGTCATTGCCCATGCGGACGGTACCGAGTTCGTGGATGATGGTGCCGCCGATTGAAATTCCTCCCGGCTCGCGCGCCGGATTGCTCGGTCCCAGAACGCTGCCGCCCATGGTCTCGAAAATCGCCTTGAAGGTCTCGGCCATGTGCCTGGCCTGCCGGATTTCGTAGTCCGACCAGGCAAAATGGAACCGCGGGACAGGAATGCCAAACCTGTCCACAACGTTCGGATCGATATCCATGTACGATTTGTCGTTCGGGATCATCTCGCCGCGGCCGGAAAGGCTCACGGTATTCCCGTAGACGCGCCGGATCTCTTTTTTCAACGCTGTGCCGTAGCCCTCGTGGTTGCGGCAGACGCCATAGAACGAACCCAGGCCCGGCATCCCGTATCCGCCCCCGATCTCGATGTGGTAACCGCGCGGGAAGCCTTTCTGCTTGTCCTCGATCAGCCACCACGGGACATACATATGCATGCCGCCGAAGCCGTCGGAGTCGTGCTTCGGCATGCCTTCGAGGGCCGGGATGTAAGCGCTCATCCCGAAGCCGACATTATCGGTGAGGTACTTCCCGACCACGCCGGAAGAATTCGCCAGTCCTGCGGGGTGCCGCGGCCCTTTCGAGTTGAGCAGCAGCCGCGTCGATTCCATGGCGCTCGCGGCCAGTACGACCGTGCGGCAGCGGATCCGCTTCTCCTGGCGGGTGTTGACGTCCACGTAGGAAACCGCGGTGACTTTGCCGGAGGGATCGGTGATCAGCTCGCGCGCCATGGCGCCGGTCACGATTTTGAGCCGGCCGCTCTTCATCGCGGGGAAGATCTGGACCTGGCTCGATGAGTAGTTTGACGCCGGGATGCAGCCGCGGCCGCATTGGCCGCAGTAGTGGCACGCCGGGCGGCCGTTGAGCGCCTTCGTCAGGATCGCCATGCGGGACGGGATGCACGGGATATTGAGTCGATCGCAGGCCTTCTTAATCAGTACCTCATGCACGCGCGGCGCCGGCGGAGGTTGGAAGACGCCGTCAGGCGCGGTCCGCAATCCTTCCTTCGTACCGGTGACGCCGATGAACGACTCGGCCTTGTCATAGTAGGGCGCGATGTCGTCGTAGCTGATCGGCCAGTCGGTGCCCAAGCCATCGAACGAGTGCGGCTTGAAGTCGTAATCGGAGAAGCGCAGCGAGATGCGACCGTAATGGTTGGTGCGCCCGCCGATCACCCGCGAGCGAAACCACAGGAACTGGCTGCCCTCGCCGGTCGTGTAGGGCTCGCCATCGAGCTGCCAGTCGCCTTGTGCCGCCGAGAAGAACCCGAAGCCCTTCTGCCTGCCGAAATAGTACTCGCCCTTTTCGCCGGCCGTGCGGTGCTCGAACTGGTAGGGCCACATGTGCTCCTTGAAATCGCGAGCGGGATTTAACATGGGGCCAGCCTCGAGGAGCGCCACGTTGACACCCAGATCGGTGAGTACTTTCACCACTGTGCCGCCGCCCGCGCCCGATCCGATGACCACTACGTCGTACACTGGGCTGCTTCGGATTACCTGCATGGGAGAGATAAAAATACAGAATACAGGAGTCGCAACCCGGAACTTAGAAATCCGCAACGCCACCCCGCAGGACCTCCATTTCCGCAGAGCGGCTCACCGGGGGCAGGTCGTGGTTCGGCCCAATCGCAAAGCGAGCCGCGGCCGCCTCGTATTGGTAACCTGTTCGGACTTTCTTAACAAGGAAGGGGTGAGAAAGCACCTGATCCGCTCGCCACACGTCACTTGCCCTGCTACGTCTGCTGTCGAGCGGTGGCGTGATGCCATCGACTGCGGGGAATGCGTCAGGCTAGCGCCGGACCACCTCGAACGGTATGGCCGGTAAGGTACCCAAGGGCTGGCGTCGCGCGGCGGTGCGCTTGCTTCCGTCTCTTCCGGTGGCGGCCCTTTCCACGAATGCCTCAACGATGAGGTTTCCCTTGAGGCCCGGTTTGACCTTTGCGGCATCGGCGCGCAGCAGGATGGAGAAGCCGTCCCAGGCTCGCGATACGCTCTCGATGGCGATGCCTTCCGGCGGCTCGCTGAGCGATAGCCGGAGTTGGCTCGCAAACCGCGCCACAGGCAGCGAGAGCCGGACCGGAGCCGCTCCGCCCGCGGGAAGCTTCACCGGATGGCCGCTGGAGATCTTCCATGGCCTGCGGGTGCGCGGCGGTCCGGCCACCTGCACCAGCCACTCTTGCGCGGGCACAAGGTGCTGATACGCGAACGCCTGCATCATATCCTCGGCGGGGACCGCAGGACGGCGCACCTCGCGACCCTGGATGGTCGCGTATCCCTCGAGGCTCAAGCGGAATGGCGACTCGCTCTGGCTCTCCGGCACAGACAACGTGAGCCGGACCTTCTCCTGCTGGCCTGGTACCCAGCCGCCGCTCAAAGCAAATCCCCGTGGCGCATCGTTTAGCCTCAGCGCAATGTCGCCGGTAAAGCCGTCTTTCCGCAGCGCGTAGACGGTGATGGGAACCGTCGCGCCCGGCCGGGCACTGACGCTCGCGGGTACGACGCGCAACTGGAAATCAGGTTCCGGCCGGCTGATGCGCAGGCGGTAGCTGTACTCGCGGCCTCCTTTACCCTGGATATCCGCCAGTCGAAGATAATAGGTCCCTTTTTTCGGAAGCCTGACGCTGATGCGCGAATCCGCGTGATGAGTAATCAAGCCGGTGCTCTTGTCCTCGTGGTCATCGTTGGCCGCCAGTTGCCTGCAGGTTGCGTCGCTCAGCTCGAGGAACGAATCCAGGGGCGAATCGAGACGGCGCGCAAAAACTTCCGCCACGATCTCCTCTCCGGCGCGGCCTGAAAAACGATACACGTCGCGGTCTCCGGGCCGGTCGATGCGCGCGTTCATGACGATTGGCAGTTTCACCGCCTGTGCATTCGTGAAGTCGTCATTCGATTCACGCTCGATGTGTTCCGGTAACGTGTCCACCGCAAAGGGCAGTCGGTTGGAGCCGGATACCGCATTCCGCACGGAGATTCGATAGACGCCTTTGGCTTTACTGTCGTGCGCGATCCATTCGCCGGGAAGGTTCCAACCCTGCACCTCGATGACGGTACGAGCGCCGGCTTGACCGCCCAGAGGGAACATGCCGGTCACAAACGGAAGCTCACCGGCGGTGATGCGGTACACGAAATCTTCCCGGCCGCGGTACAGGGCGTCCCTGATCTCGAGGACGTAATCGCCATCCTTGGGAACCTCGTAATAGAGCACCGGATCGGGCTGGAAACGGTAGTCGTCGGCGTAGGCGACTTCCTTCCCGTTCGCATCGTAAAGCGCGAGAACGGCCTGAAACCAGCCGGGAACCGCGTCGGAGATGTACGGCATCAACGCTCGCGCTGCGGCGCCGGCTACCAGGCGCTGTCCCTTGACGGCGAGAAAAAGATAGCGATCCACGCCGCCGGGTGTGATCTGGCCATTAACCGTGGCGGGCAGGGTGATTTCGATTGGAGTTTCGGGCGTACTTCTAATCGCCTGAACCCGGAATCGTGCCGCCTGGGCAAGCGGAGTGTCAGCGCGCACTCTGGCCGGCTGCCTGGAAAATTCGGGCAGTTGGCCGACGTGAAAGAGGAGCGGATTGGTCAGGCCCGCGGGCGTCGCCAGCCTCAGTTCGCGCTCGCCGGGCTCCGCGTTGGAAGCAACGGTCACCTGAAGCCTGACGGTTTCGGCGATCGCGGGACTGGCCGGCCTTCTGACAAATGTGGCGAGTTTCTCCCTGAGCTCGGCCAATACCCGCTCGTCTCCGGCCGTCCAGACAACGTTCACGGCCGCGTTCAATTCACCCTGCCCGCCGCGCGCGGTTTGCTGCTGGAACGCCGCCGTTCTTTTTTGCATGAGCTCGCGCAGCCGCTCTCGCAGTTTGTTAAGCTGCGCCGGCGTAAGCGGCTTTGTGTGCTCGATGACCTTGGCATCGATACCGCCGCGGGACACGCAGGCACGGTGAACGCCGTCGAGGAACTGCCCGCCGACAGTGACCTCGAATGTATCGCCCTGCCGGCCACCGGCCGGATAAACATACCCGGCGTGCGGCGTGGGCTGCTGCGCCTGCGAGGGGAGCGCGAGCAGCAGCAGGCCGGCGAACGTCAGATCGGCTTTGCCTCTCATGGCCAGGGATCACCGTGCGGGTCCATGAGGGCTTACATGATTTCTTGCAGGCGTCCAGCGGTCTGCGCCCCATCGGCGGCCGCAGGCATCACCGGGGCGGCCAGGCCCATCGGATGGGGTAGCTTCGCTTCGGGATCGATCCCAAGCAGTTCATAGATACTGCCGAGAAGGTCAAGCGGGTACACGGGCCGGTCCCTGACTTCCTCGCCTCTCGCGTCCGATGCGCCGACCACCTGTCCACCCTTGAATCCACCGCCCGCAACCACTGCCGAGAAGACCTGGCCATGATGGCCGCGGCCGCCATTCCAGGGCGGCTCCCACAGCACCCGCGGGGTTCTGCCGAATTCGCCGCTCCACCAGACGATCGTGGTCTCGAGCAGGCCGCGGTCGGCCAGGTCCTGCAACAGCGTCGCGATGCCCTTGTCCATTTCCGGCAATTTTCGACGCATCACCTGGAAATGCTGCTTGTGCGTATCCCAGCCCTTGTAATTGATGGTGACGTAGGGGACGCCGCGCTCGACCAGCCGCCGCGCGGCCAGGCACGACTGCCCGAATGTGTTCCGTCCGTATCGTTCTCGTAGCTCGTCCTTCTCGAGTGAGAGGTCGAATACCTTACCCGCGTCGCCGAGGATCAGGTCATAGGCCTGTTTCGCCGCGTCCTCGAAGGCCACGAGCTGCGCATCGCCTTTCATGGCTCGCGCCAATGTGTTGAGTTCGCCGAGATACTCGCGACGCGCTTGCTGCCGCTGATCGGAGATGCCGGGCGCGACTACGCCCTCTACGGCGAACCGGCTCTGCGCGGGATCGCCGCCGGTGGCGAACGGTTTATAGCGGGCTCCCAGGAAACCCGCCTCGGAAAACCGTCCCTGCGGCTCCGTCAGCACGATATAGGGCGGGATAAGTCCGTCGTAGCCACCCTTATAGCCTTTGAACAGCGAGACGACCGCACCGGCGCTCGGATATACATCGCGGCCGCCCGACTTGCGGCCCGTCTGAACCATGTAGGAGGCCGTCTCGTGCGCGTTCACGCCGTGGGTCATGCTGCGGATAATCGAAAATTTGTCCGCCTGCTTGCCCAGCAGCGGAAGCAACTCGCCGATGCGGATGCCATCCACAGTTGTGGCAATCGGGTTGATCAGAGGACCGCAGTAATCTCTGCCGGCTTCGGGTTTGGGATCGAACGTGTCCAGGTGGCAGGGGCCGCCCCACATCCAGATCTGGATGACCGACCTCGCTTTGCGTTGATTCGGGGATCGCTCCACCGCCGGGATCGCAAGGCCCCGGCCGCCGGCCATCATCAGTCCCGCAGCGCCGGCGACCCCGCGCCGGACCGCCTCACGTCTGGAGATCGAGAAGGAATTTTCCGCGCTCATCGTTTCATTCCTGCTTTCAATGCCGATAGAGAAACTCGGCGCTGTTGATCAAAGCCCATGCAAGATCCACGGCGGCTTCGCGCGGCCCGCCCGCGCTCGACTGCGAATACGACTCCACGATTCGCAGCTCTTCCTGTGTGGGGTAACGCGAAAGAATCGTCAGATACAGTCCGCTGACGAGCGCCCGCGGGTTCTTGGCGTTTCGCGCCAGGGCTCGCAGTTTCTGGCTCTGTTCGATTTTTCGCTGGAGATGACTGGAGTTCAGCAGATGCAGTCGCTGCGCGGCCGAGATGCGGTTACTGCGCTCCGATTCAAGGCCGGTATCGCGCGGCGGGCGGCCGAACAACTCCAAAAAGGAGCTCGTGATGCTGCCGTCGGGAAGACCGATGGAACGCTGACCGTCCGGAATGACGGTGAAAGGCTCCGGGATGGCACTTGTGTACTTCTCGGTCGTGCCGGTGATCTGGGACAGC
>JACOTZ010000108.1 GCA_016178155.1 Acidobacteriota bacterium | reverse complement strand
GGCGTGCTGATGGCCGCCATCATGCTGCTCTCTTCGATTTCGACCGTGGCTCTCCTGCCGGCGCTGGTCCGCATTTTCGACAAGCGCCTGCTGAAAGGAAGGACAACATGAGAACCTTCGAACATTCTTTCCGCTTCCTCACGGTCGCGGCTCGGTATGCCTTGCTGGCGGCGCTGGTCGTGGTGAGCGCCCCCGCGGCTTTCGCATATCCGCCCGCAGTGGGTATTCTTAGCCCTGCCCGGAACTGTCTGAGCTGTCACTCGGGTGACGGGCCCTGGAAGGATCCGTCAGACCTGATCATCGACGTTCTCGACAAAACCTCGGGCAAGTCTTTGCGACAACGCGATGGATCGTTCTTGATCGCGGCAAAACGAGGTGAGCTTAAGACGGTCGTGACGGTCATCGGCTGGAGGACGGACAAAGGCGGTCCGGCGCCCTATCGCAACGCCTGGTTGTACGTAGACCCGAAGCGAATTCCCGACGCCGGCTCTCTCAACAAGTTCGCCCCAGGGTGGATGGTCAACCTGCCCATGTCCTGCCGGGTGGTGGGCGATGCGGTGGAGGCTTACGCGGGTGCTCAGTTGACCGCACTTCCGATGACCGTGCGGGCCGGAGATGACGCTGGCGACGCCGAGATCGAGCTTCAGGTGATGCTCACACGCGGGGACGCGGTGAAGGGCGACCCAAAGAAAGGCATGGTTGGAAACTACTTCGAGCGCCGCGTGCGCTTGAAGGTGGAGTGAGGTGACTCATATGTTGGCGAGAATCGTATTCGCACTCATGGCTGCCTTCTGCCCGCTGGTGATTCACGCACAAGAGAAGCTGCCTGCCGCCGAAATCGTGGATAGAGCGCAGGCCGCATTCTACTCTGCCGGCGCGGACATGAAAGCGCGGGTGGTCATGGATCTCATCAACGCCGATGGCAAGAAGCGGACGCGCGTCCTCAGCATGCTTCGCAAGAATCTCCCCGGCGGGCGGGAACAACGCTACTTTCTCTACTTCCATGAACCAGGCGATGTTCGGCGCACTGCGTTCCTGGTGTGGAAATACCCGGAGAAGGATGACGACCGCTGGATCTTCATTCCGGCCGTCAATATGACGCGGCGGATCGCCGCGCGGGACAGCCGCTCCAGCTTCGTGGGATCTGATTTTTCCTACGAAGACATCTCCGGCCGCGACCTTGCGGCCGACTCGCACACCGTGCTGCGCGAGGAGAAACTCGGCGCTTCCGCCTGCTACGTCGTCCAGAGCACGCCGAAGGCGGCGGCTGACTTCTCCCGAAAGCTCTCCTGGATCGACAAGACTTCTTGGCTGCCGCTAAAAGAGGAGTATTACGATGCCCAGAATCAATTGGCGCGCGTGTTCACAGCCGATAAGATCGAGGCCATTAGCGCCGGCGGCAAAACCTACCCGACGGCCGTGAAGCGCACGATGAAGAACGTGCAGAGCGGCCACCGTACGGAAGTCGTCTTCGAGAGCGTGAGCTATGACGTCGGAATCCCGCCGGAGATTTTCACTGAGCGATCGCTCCAACAGGCGCCCGAGAAGTGGATCCGGTAATGCGCCTCGCTTCGGCGTTGACGGTTCTGGCGATTCTCTGGCCGGGAAACCTTGGCGCGGAAGAGAAGAACCGTCTGCCGGTGACGATCCATGGCTTCCTGATGGGAAATGCTTCTGTCCGCATGACTGGCAAGCGCCCGCTGATGGGGGAGGGTGGCGCCTTCGTGCTTGGCGAGGAGAGACTGCGGCTGGACGCGAGCGGCGCGACGAAGTCAGGTAACGGCTTTCTCCTGATCAAGGGAGACATCTTCCACGACGCGGTCGCGAACCGGGTTGACGGCGACCTGCGGGAAGCGTACGCGGGGTTCCGCGGCAGCCGGTTCGACCTTCGCCTCGGCCGGCAGATCGTCACCTGGGGAGTGGGCGACCTCTTCTTCATCAATGACGTTTTTCCCAAGGACTGGGAGTCTTTCTTCTCAGGCCGTCCGATGGAGTACTTGAAACGGGGTGTGGACGCGGTCCGGCTCCAATATTCTTCGGATGCGCTGAATGTTGACGTGGTCGCGACTCCGTTCTTCACGGCCGATGCGCTGCCCTCGCCGAAGAGATTTTTCCTCTACAACCCGTTCGCCGCCGTGGCGGAACAGCGTCAGCACACCCCGCCGGTGCGCGCGGAGAATACCGAAGTGGCCCTTCGCCTCTACCGGCGGATAGCAGGACTTGATGTCTCGCTCTACGGCCACCACGGATTCTGGCGGATGCCCGGAGCCAACATGGACAGCGACAACGGCACGCCGCGGATCAGCCGCTTCTATCCCAGGCTGGTGACGTGGGGGGCGAGCGCTCAGCGCAACCTGCTCGATGGCATCGTGAGCTTCGAGGGCGGGCGATACAACTCGCTCGATGACCGCGGCGGCGCTGCGCCTGGCGTGCCGAACTCCCAGTGGCGCGTCCTGGCTGCCTACCAGCGCCAACTTGCTCGGGAACTGACGGCGACGTTTCAGGGGTATGTGGAGGCCATGGAAAGCTACAACAGCTATCGCAATTCTCTGCCTGCCGGGTTCCGCGCGGAGGATCGCGTCCGCGGCGTGTTTTCCGTTCGGCTCACGCAATTCCTCAGTTATCAAAACTGGCGTCTCTCGGCATTTATCGCTTGCAGTCCCACTGATAGCGACTGCTTCGCGCAGCCGGAGGTCTCGCACCGCTTGTCGGACAAGTCTCAGATTCGATTTCTGAGCACCTGGGCACTGTCGGCGCGCCGGCCAGCCGCTCGATCCGCGGCAAGGACGCGCGAGAGAGCACCCCTTGCGGCAATCGCCTCACCGACCGTGACGGTGGAGCATGTGTACCCACCGTCCGGCCCCAGCCCGGGCACGGCCGCATAATCGAGCCCCGCGCCCGACTCGGTTGCAGCGCGGTCGCCGGGAACGGCCACACCGGGCTACAATAAAAGTACCCACAGGACCTGCTTGCCTCCTCGCACTTTTCTCGCCGCCCTGCTCTCAGTCGCCCCGATCCTCAGTGTGCCCACCGCCGCGCAGAACCAGCTCGACGGTAATTTGACGGTGTTCAGCGTGATGGCGGCCCTAACCGCGGCCGGATCCGATCAGGGGCTGAACCCGGGCGACCGCGACTCGTTCCGCGAAGCAGTTCGGAAAAGACTGGCGGCGCGGAACATCGAGGTCCTCCCGGAGCTGAAGAGCTTTCTTTCGCGGAACTCCAGGAATCTGGCGCCTTACTTGTCCTCCGCCTTGTCCACTTAAGCTCCGGCGTTTCAATTCCGCTATCGGG
>JACOTZ010000416.1 GCA_016178155.1 Acidobacteriota bacterium | reverse complement strand
CCGGCTGGTCGCCGGTGCAGGCGCCGCAAGTGCTCGTCGTCGTCTTCCTCGAGAACGGCAAAGGCGGCCCCGACGCGGCGCCCGTCGCACGCGCCGTGTTCGAGGCCTGGAGCCGCGGCCGATGAGGGTTGCCCGGAGCTTGGCCCTAGCCGCCGCGTCCACGATCGCGCTCTGCGCCGCCGCGGCCCCGCACCCCGGAGTGACCGTGAAGCTCAGGACCGGCGAGCTCGCTCGCTTCCCTCGCGAGGAATACGTGGCTGGCATCGTCGCCGGCGAGACCGGCGATTTCCGGTCGGCCGAGGCGTTGAAAGCCATGGCGGTCGCGGCCCGCACTTATGCCTTCCGGCACATGGGGCGCCACAAAAAGGACGGCTACGATTTCTGCGACACGACGCATTGCCAGAGCCTCCGCCAGCCCGGCGACCGCCATCGCGAGGCCGCCGAGGCTACCGAGGCCGAGATGCTCTGGTACCAAGGCTCGCCTGCCGACACCTACTACCACGCGAACTGCGGCGGCGCAACCGAAGCGGCCGAGGACGTCTGGCCCGACGTGCGCGCCCCTTACCTGCGGCACCGGAACGACAGCTTCTGCGACGGCTCCGGCTGGCAGGCCTCGATCAGCGAGGCCGACCTGCGGCGCCTGCTCGGACTAGATGGCCGGGAGCCCCTGCGCCTCGAGGTGCTGCGCCGGACTGAATCCGGGCGGGTGGCGGAGCTTTCGGTCGCCGGCCGGCGGATGCGCGCCCTCGATTTGCGCGCGCTGCTCGGCTTTCGCCTCATCTCGAGCACCCGCTTCGGTCTCTCCAACCGCGGCGCGGAGACCGTGTTCAGCGGGACCGGCTCGGGGCACGGTGTCGGCATGTGCCAGATCGGCGCGGAGCGGCGCGGCCAGCAAGGGCAAACCTACCGGCAGATCCTGGCGTTTTACTATCCCGGCACCACGCTCGGCATCACGGCCCAGGGTTTCCCCTGGACGGTCGTGAACGGCGAGCGCGTGCGCGTGTTCGGCGCCGGCGCGGCCGACCGCGAGGTGGTGGCAGTCGCCGACGCGCAGCTTGCCGCCGCCGAGCAGCGGACGGGTTTGCGCTGCGACTTCCAGCCGGTCGTGAGGATTTTTCCCACGGTGGCTGCATTCCGCGACGCCACCGGTGAGCCCGGCTGGGTGGCCGCGTCGACGCGCGGCCGTACCATCCGGCTCCCGCCGGCCCCGCTGCTGCGCTCGCTCGGCGCCCTGCGTTCGACGCTATTGCACGAGATGCTGCACGTCATCATCGAAGCCCGCGCGCATCCGAGCCTGCCCGAGTGGTTCCGCGAAGGCATCGTCGCGTATCTCGCCCGCGATGCCCCCGGCGTTTCGTCCCGTTCTCAGCCCGAGGCCGACATGCGCGCCTCCTACCGCGCCGCCCTTGCGCGCGTGCGTGCCCTCGCCAGCCGCCCCCGCACTGATTGATGCCGCAAAGTTCTCACGAGCGTTCGCGCTGCCGCGGCGGCGGGTTGCTCGATGCCGGCTCCCGACTTCTTTTGCCGGTGAAGGTTTTTATCGATGGCATTGAATCGGAGGTGCTGTACGCAGGCGGCGCTCCCGGGCTGGTCGCCGGTGTCAACCAGATCAATGTGCGCGTGCCGGAGGCGGCCACCGCGGGCGAGGTAGTGGTTAGAGTTGGCGAGGCGGAAAGCCCCGCCGGAGTCAAGATCGCACTGCCATGACACTGTTGGTCACGCTCGCGGTTTGTCTGACCGCGCTTGCCGCGACCAGCCGCGCTCCGCGGAAACTCACAGCTCCGCAGGTGCGCGAGTTGCCGCGCCCAAACTCTGTCTGGTTCGAGCCGAACCGGGGCCAAGTGGCGGGCCGCACGCAGTGGGTCGCGCGGGCGCCGGGGGCCTTCCTGTACATCACGGGTCCCGAGGTTGTTTTCGCGATGCCGCCGGAGAACGGAAGGCCGGCGACCGGATGCGCAACGTGCACATGAGGCTGGTCGGCTCGGCGCGCTCGCCCGACGTGGAAGGACTCGAGCCGCTGGGCAGCTATTCCAACTATTTCGCGGGCCGGACCGAGAAGGAATGGTTCACGGGCATCCCGCACTACGGGAAGGTGCGGTATCGGAATGTGTACAGCGGGATCCACCTGGTCTACTACGCAAAGGGCCGCAACCTCGAGTATGACTTCATCGTCTCGCCCGGCGCCGACCCGTCCCGCACCGAACTGGCTTTCAGCGAGCCGGTGAAGCTCGATGGCGGTGACGTCGTGGTCGCGGGGTTGCGGACGCGGAGGCCGCGAGTTCTTCAGGAGGGCCGGGAATTACACGCGGGGTACCGTATCACGCGTGAAAACAGCGTGCAGCTTGCGATGACCATCGACGACCGCACAACGCCCCGTGTTGATCGACCCTGTGCTGGAGTTCGCCTCGTTCCTGTGGGGGACCGGGCGACGACACGCTGAGCGCCATCGGCATTGATTCGGCCGGATTCGTGTACCTCGCCGGATACACGATGACGCCCGCAGCGCCTATTCTGGATCCTTTTCAGCAGCCCAACGTGTCGTGGTCGTTCAACTGTGAGCCGGTAGAAAGCCGCTTCATGCGACCGCCAGTTGTAAGAAGTTTCCCGCATCCGTCACACACTGATCGAAGCGATACATATGAAGGTATTCATCGACTCGCCGAACTCTGTTACTTCCGGTGAGTATTCGGACTCCGGCGCTCTGCGGTCCGCGGCAATTCATCGGGTCTGAGGAACTGATCCACATGGACCAGATCATCGCGCTGCTGCTCGCACACGATTACCCCATTCTATTTGTGGTCGTGCTGCTCGAACAACTCGGCCTGCCCATTCCAGCGACGCCTGTTCTGCTGGCGCTGGGAGCGCTGGCAGGCACGGGGAACGCATCGTTTCCGGCTGCCCTTCTAGTAGCGATGGTCGCCTCGGTCGTAAGTGATCTCACGTGGTTCGAGCTGGGGCGGCGTCGCGGCCGCCCGGTCATGCGGATGTTATGCAAGATCTCGCTAGAGCCGGATTTTTGCGTCCGGCGAACGGAAACCGCGTTCCAGCGGCACGGGGTGGGCCTACTGCTGTTCTCGAAGTTCGTCCCTGGGTTGAACATCGCTGCACCCCCGGTCGCCGCAATGGTGCAAATGTCTCGCGCTCGGTTCCTGGCTTGGGACGCCGCCGGCGCGGCGCTGTGGTCCGGATCGTTTATCGCCCTTGGATACATGTTCAGCAAGCAGATCGAAAAGATCGGCGCCTTTGCCGTCCACATGGGCATGGCCTCGGTGCTTGCAATCGCGGTTGCGCTCGCCCTCTTCCTCGGCTGGAAATATGCACAACGCCGTCGCTTCCTACAACGCCTTCGGATCGCCCGCATCACTCCGGAAGAGCTTTACCGGAAACAGGAGAACGGGGAAGACATCGTGGTGGCCGACCTGCGTCACCCCTTGGATTTCGATTACGACCGCGTGAAAGTGCGTGGCGCACTCCGCTTGCTCCCGGAGGAACTCGAAAAGCGTCATGGCGAGATTCCACGCGACCGCGACGTGGTTCTCTACTGCAACTGCCCCAACGAGGCGACCAGCGCTACCGTGGCCATGCAATTGCGGCGTTTTGGGATAACGCGGGTCCGCCCACTCGCCGGAGGATTTGAGGCGTGGCGTACAGGAGGTTTTCCGTTGGATCCCACGGACTCGGCGACGCTGGAGTCTCAGTCCGGATAGGGATTCGGGCAAGATCGCGCATCATCGTGAAGACGCAAGACGTGCTCATCCACCGCGCGGCTCCGTGTACCGCCCCAGAGCTCCAAACCGTGGGGAACAGGACTTCGCGCGAACACACCCCCCGCGTTTTGCCGCAGCACTGCAAGGAACTGCGCCACTTTGCAAGTCAGGTGAGGTTGGTTTCGATGGGAGGATCCACAAGCAGAGGGCTTGTCTAAAGTCGTGCATGCATCTATTTGTTCGCCACTTCCGAGCCTCTTTCGGCGGTCGGCGGCCCGAAACACACGTGGACGGCTTGTAAGAATCGGCAGGTTGGGCGCACTCACTACTTGAAGGCGATTTCCAAGCCTTACAGTCGCCGAAACAGAAAGGACAGGTGACAAATTATGAGACCAATCGCTATGAAGACGATCCTCGGTGGCCTCGTGGGAACAGCGGTGTTGACGATGATGATGTACCTCGTCGCACCAATGATGCTTGGTCATTCGATGGACATAGCCGCCATGCTAGGTAGCATGATGGGCAACAGTTCGGCCCTGGGAATGGCTGCCCACTGGATGAACGGGGTAGTTATCTTCCCACTGCTTTACGCTTTTTTGATCTATAAGCTCCTGCCAGGCTCGCCAATGGCTCGCGGCGCCATTTGGGGCATTGTGCTTTGGCTGATCGCCCAGGCCATGGTGATGCCTATGATGGGCGCGGGTTTCTTCAGCTCCGCTGCCGGTGGCATGATGGCAGTCGTGGCATCGCTCATGGGGCACATCCTCTACGGAGGCATCCTGGGAAAGGTCGCCGGGTCTCCGGCACGCGCCTAACAGGGAAATCGAACCTGCAAGGCGCAGACATGGATGGTCTTGCATGAAGCGATTCGTCCGCATTACGCATCGCCCCACCAACACGGCTTTGGCCGAAGGGCCCATTGGCTGGGGGATTACGCCGTTTGAAGGCAATTACTA
>JACOTZ010000415.1 GCA_016178155.1 Acidobacteriota bacterium | reverse complement strand
CGCTATCATGTGGCGCACATCTCCACCGAGCGCTCCGTCGCCATGGTCCGGTTTGCCAAGTCGCGCGGCCTGCCGGTTACCTGCGAAGCCACCCCTCATCACTTCGCCCTTTGCGACGCCGACCTGCATGCCTACGACAGCAGCTACAAGATGAAGCCGCCGTTGCGCGCCCGGCCGGACCTCGAAGCCCTGCTCGAGGGCATCTCCTCGGGCGCCATCGACGCCATTGCCACCGACCACGCCCCCCACCCCGGCAGCGAAAAGATGCAGGAGTTCGAAAAGTGCCCGTTCGGCGTGCTTGGACTGGAAACAGCCTTAGGACTCGCGCTCGAGCGGCTGGTGCACCCCGGCCGCATCCCGCTCATGCGCATGATCGCGCTCTTCACCACCGGCCCGGCGTCCGTCCTCCGGCTCAACCGCGGCAAGCTGGCCCCCGGCGCGCCCGCCGATCTCACCATCTTCGACACCGCGCTCGAATGGACGTATGATGTAAACCGGTCCCACTCGAAGAGCCGAAACTCGCCGTTCGACGGGCATCGGTTCCGCGGCGGACCGATCGCCGCCATCGTCAGCGGTAAGTTCGTCTGGCGCCGCGATAGGAGCGAGTAAAGTGGATGTCCACCAGATTCCCGGCGGTCGGCGTTCGCCCCGCCTGCCCCTGCTCGTCGGATTTCTTTTGCTGCTGCTGCTGGCCTCGCGCAGCATCGCGCACTACGTCATCGAGTACCAATGGTGGAAGGAAATGGGCCAGCTCTCCACCTGGTTCAATGTCCTGCTCTACGGCTTCCTCCCGGTTGTGACCGCGGGCGTGCTCACTTTTGCCGCGCTTTGGATCGCGCATGCACGAGGCCTCAAATTTGCCGGCACCAGCCTGCGCGAGCACCGCACCTACGCCCGGGTCAGCCTGATCCCGCTCGCCCTGCTCGCCATCATCGTCGCCGGCGTGACCATCGACAGTTGGACCATCGTGCGCTGGGTGGGAGCACGCGGCTTGCCTTCCGGCGCTCAGGCCTGGCACGATCCCATCTTCGGACGTTCGCTCGCCTTTTACATCTTCGAGCTGCCGTTTTACAAGGCCCTCATCCGCTATGTGTTCTTCACGGCCGCCGCCGCCGCCCTGGTCGCCTGGGGCGCTACCCGCTTTTGGAGCTTGCGCCGGCTCTTTCCTGATTTCCGCAGCCAGACCATCGAGCTCGATCTGCGCGATTTCCGGCCCTCCAGCGGCGCCGAGTCCCGCCTGCTGCATTTGCTGGCCGCAATCCTGCTGGTCGCGCTCGCCGCCAGTTTCTTCTTCGACCGCTACGAGCTTTTTCAGAGCGACCATGGCTTCATTTACGGCATCGACTACGTCGATGAGCACGTCCGCGTTCCCGGTCTTTGGGCGGCCACGCTGGCTTGCATCGTCAGCGCGGGGCTGCTGCTCATGGGGCGTGTCAGGCTCGCGGTGATGGCGGTGGTGTCGGTCGTCGCCCTCTCTGCCGTCGCCGCCGGCGTGCTGGGGGCCGTCTACGTACGGCCGAACGAGCTCTCGCTGCAGCGCCCCTACATCGTAAAGCACATCGCGGTGACGCGCGCCGCCTACGGCTTCGATAGCCGGCTCAGGGAGCTGCAGTTTCCCGCCCGCCTTGAAGCCCGTATCGATCTCCCGCACCACCAGGCAACACTCGAGAACGTGCGGCTCTGGGACTGGCGGGCTTTTCACGATACCATCACCCAGATCCAGGCCCTCCGGCAGTATTATGTCTTTCACGATACCGATGTCGACCGGTATATGCTCGACGGCCGTCTTCGCCAGGTGATGCTTACACCCCGCGAGCTCGACATCAGTCAGCTTGGCAGCAGCGCGCAGAACTGGATCAATTCGCATTTCATTTACACGCACAGCTATGGCATCGTCATGGCCGAGGCCAACCGTATTACCGAAAGCGGCGCGCCCGTGCTGATCGTGCAGGACGCCCCGCCCGAGGTCAAGACCGCCAGCCTGAAGCTTACCCGGCCGGAGCTTTACTACAGCGAAGTCGGCCACGAGCCGGTATTCGTCCACACCCAGCAGCCCGAGTTTAACTATCCCTCGGGTTCCGAGAACGTGCAGACCCGCTACGAGGGCAAGGGCGGCATCCCGGTCGGATCGTTTCCCATCCGCCTCGCCGCTGCCTTCGCCGAAGGTGACTGGAAGATTCTCCTCACCGGCTACCTGCGCGGCGAAAGCCGGATGCTGATCCGGCGCAACGTCCGGGAGCGCGTCGAGACGCTCGCCGGTTTCCTGCGCTGGGACTCCGATCCCTACCTCGTCGTCACCGCCGAGGGCCGGCTGGTCTGGATGTTTGACGGCTACACGACCACCACCCAGCATCCCTACTCCCGCCCCGTCCGCCTCGGCAATCTCGGGACCTTCAACTACATCCGCAATTCGGTCAAGGCTACCATCGATGCCTACGATGGCTCGGTCCATTTGTACGTGTTCGATCCCGACGACCCCATCATCCGTGCCTGGCAGAACATTCTCCCCGCCCTGTTCCGTCCTGCCTCGGAGATGCCGGCCGACCTGCGCGCCCACGCGCGTTTCCCTGAAGGCCTGTTTCGGGCCCAGGCCGAGACTTACCGCACCTTCCACATGACCGACCCCGAGGCGTTCTACAACAAGGAAGATTTGTGGGATGTCGGCAAGTTCGTGGCCACTCAGGGCGCCCAGCCGGAACCGCTTCCGCCCACCTATGTCGTCGCCAGCCTTCCCGGCGAGGACACCCCGGAATTCCTGCTGATGCTGCCCTTCACGCCCCGCAACAAGGACAATATGATCGGCCTCATGATGGCCCGCTGCGACGGGGACAAGCTCGGCGAGATTGTCGTTCTGCAGCTTTCCAAGCAGAGCCTGATCTATGGCCCGCTCCAGGTGGCTTCCCGCATCGATTCCGACCAGACCATCTCGAAAGATCTGAGCCTGTGGAACCAGCAGGGCTCGCAGGTCCTGCGCGGGCAGATGATCGTGTTGCCCGTGCAGGATACGTTCCTGTACGTGGTCCCGATTTACATCCAGGCGGCCCAGGCCAAGATGCCTCAGCTCAAGAAGGTGGCGCTCGCCATGGGGAACAAGGTGATTTACCGGGATACATACGACCAGGCGCTTGCGGACCTCGGCGGCCTTCCCGGCCCCGCGCCTCAACCGGTCACGACGGCCGCTGCGGGCACTCCCACTGCGGGCGCCGCCCAGGCGCAGCCTCCCCCCGCCGGTCCGCCGCCCGCCGAGCGCCGCGTCGAAACCATCCGTGATCACCTCAAGCGCTACCGCGACCTCGCCGCGCAAGGCAAGTGGTCCGAAGCCGGCCGCGAGCTCGAAGCCATCGAGTCCATCGTGAATCAAAACCGCTGAGCCGGACTCCCGCCCGCCTTGTACCGTTCGCAAGCACGCCTCAGAACGTTAGGGGGCTCGCCCAACGTCCCCGAGCCCTGCCGGCTCACGAACTCTCATCGCAAACGCGCCGCCTGCACAGTGGAGAATAGGCAGGAATGAAGCTTCTCCGGTTCGTTGCGGATAATCAGCGCCCTGCCGCGGGCCTTCTCACCCAAGCCGGCGTCGTCCCCGTGGCCGAAATCAATGCCCGCACCGGTACGCGCCTGCCCGACGACCTGCTGGCGATCATCCAGTCCGGCGCGGT
>JACOTZ010000414.1 GCA_016178155.1 Acidobacteriota bacterium | reverse complement strand
GCGCCCGAGTTGCGACAGAAATGACCGTAATTTCAACAAGATGCAGGCTCTTGCGGACCAATCCAAAGAACAGAACTTTGCATTATAAAGCGATGCGGAGGCCCACCCACTCGGGGAGGGGGGCCGCATCAGCAAAACCGTGGCTGGACGCCGGATGGAGCGCTTATTGCCGGTTGCCGCTCAATTTTTCACATCTTCTCAGCAAGCGGTTCGAAATCCTGTCGGTGGCGAACTTCGGCTAGCACCGCGAAACAATCCGTCCGCGATCATCCCGCGAGTTCAGCGCACCGCGATGACGGAAATCAGATTCTTCTGCCCGTCGCCGGCCGGCATCGGCTGCACGGTGGTCCGCGTCGGCGGGTCCGCCGGGAAGAAGGTGCCGTACACCTTGTTCATCTCCGCGAACCGGTCGATCGAATCCACGTAGACGTTGCTCGCCACTACGTTCGCAAATGTCATTCCGGCGCCCCGCAGGTCGGCTTCGAGGCCCTTCATGATCTCTTCCGTCGTCCCGGACCGCCCCGGCAGGTACACCGTGTCGCCGAGCTTGCGGTCCTTGGCGGCCACTCCGCTGATCTCGACGTTCGCGCGCAGGGGAAGGGCGGCCGTCCGAATGATGGTTCGGCGGGTGTCGCGATCGAGCTCCCGATTCAGCGCCGCTTCGATCTCCGCAACCGGCATCGAAGGGCTGAGGTACACATTCACGTACGCCAGGTCGGCCAGGCCAAGTCTCGCCGCCTTCAGAATGATGCGGGCGTGCCGCACCGCCAGCTTTAATTGATCGACGGGCTTTTCCGGGATCCGGTTGCTGTCCGCATCGCGCCCGAGCACACCCGAGAGGTACACCCGGTCGCCGGCGCGGACTGCCGGGCTCACTCCCGATTGCGGCGCCAGCCCGCGCACGTTGACCTGCTTCTTCAGGGAAAGATCTCTCACGGCGTACGCCGTGATCTCGACCGGCGTGTCGACCGGCATCCGGCTCACCGCCAGAGCGGCCCGCGCCGGCGGATTGCTCGCGAAAACTTCCGTCCAGACCGCGTGCACTTCGTCGTAGTTACGGATGTCGTGGAGGTATAGCTGCCCGTAGACGACGTGCTCCATCGTGAGGCCCGCGGCTTCGACGATGCTCCGGATATTCGCGAGGCACTGCCGTGCCTGCCGGTCCGCGCCCGAAGTGATCCGCCCCTGCGCGTCGCGCGCGCCCTGCCCGGACACGTACAGGAAATCGCCGGCCATGATTCCGGCGCTGTAGGGGCCGACCGGCTTGAAGGTCGCCGGCGTGACCACCCTCTTCTCGGCCGCCGACAGGCACAACCCGATCCCCGCCAGCGCCGCCAGCATGCTCGTGCGGTGCGTCACTTGTTGACGTCCAGGATCTCTTTCTCTTTCGCCTTGGCCGCCTGTTCCAGCTTCTGAATGTAGCTGTCCGTCATCTTCTGGATCTCGTCGTGCGCCCGGCGGTCTTCGTCTTCGCCGATCACCTTGTCCTTGAGCAGCTTTTTGACCTGCTCATTGGCCTCGCGGCGGATGTTCCGCAACCCCACGCGGTGGTCCTCGGCCACCTGGTGTAGCTTCTTCACGAACTCCCGGCGGCGCTCCTCGGTCAACTGCGGCACCGGGACCCGGATGAGCTTGCCATCATTGCTTGGGTTCAGTCCAAGATCCGAGTTGCGAATGGCCTTCTCGATCATCCCGATTTGCGATACGTCCCAGGGCTGGATCGTAATCAGGAAGGGCTCGGGGACATGCAGGTTGGCGAGCTGATTCAGCGGGGTCGGCGTCCCGTAGTACTCCACGCGCACCGTATCGAGCAGGTGCACTGATGCCCGGCCGGTTCTGATCCCGAGCATCGCATGCTGCAGGTCGCTCATGACCTTCTCCATGCGCCCCTTGGCATAATTCTCGATGTCCTTGACGTTCTTCAACGTCGGTATGGTTTGTTGTTCCGTTTTCATGGTGCGCCTCCTTCAGTCACTCGCTGCCGGTCGGCACGCGGCCCGCCCCCCTTCACTCCGCGCCCGTCAGCGTCCCGACCGGTTCGTCCTGCGCGATGATGGTGCCGACGGTTTCGCCACTGACCATTCGCATTATATTTCCCGGCGTATTCAAATTGAAAACAATGATCGGCAGATTGTTCTCGCGGCACATGGCGACAGCCGAAGCGTCTATGACGCCGAGCCCGCGCGCCAGCACCTCGGTGTAGCTGATGCGCGGATAGAGCACGGCGTCGGCATACTTGAGCGGGTCCTTGTCGTAGACGCCGTCCACGCGCGTGGCCTTCGCGATCACTTCGGCTTTGATCTCAAGCGCGCGCAGCGCCGCCGCCGTGTCGGTGGAGAAGTATGGATTCGAGGTGCCGGCCGCGCACACCACAATGCGGCCCTTCTCGAGGTGGCGGATGGCCCGGCGGCGGATATAGGGTTCGGCCACCTGGTGCATCTCGATGGCCGTCATCACCCGCGTCGGGATGCCTTCCCGCTCGAGCGCGTCCTGCAGCGCCAGAGCATTGATGACGGTGGCCAGCATGCCCATGTGGTCCGCCGTCACCCGGTCCATTTTGCGCGCCGCCGCCGCCACCCCTCGGAAGAAGTTGCCGCCCCCGACCACCAGCCCGATCTGCACGCCCGTGCGCGCGACTTCCGCCAGCTCGGCGGCCAGCGAGCGCACGCGCGCGCCGTCGATCCCGAAGCCCCCGGTCCCGGCCATCACCTCGCCGCTGAGTTTCAGCAGGATGCGCTTCTGTGCAGGCATCGTCCTCACCGTCCGCATACCACCGTCGGGGACGGCGCCCCGCTATCCCCGGCTTCTAGCCGAAGTTCGTCACCACCACTCCCTGAGAAGGTGTGAAAAAATTGATTTCGGGCCTCTTTTCCACAGGCTAACCGAATGCAAACATTGGAGGCCGGAAATGGTTTTTTCGAATATTTCACACCTTCTCAGCAAGCGGTTCGAAATC
>JACOTZ010000413.1 GCA_016178155.1 Acidobacteriota bacterium | reverse complement strand
CATCCTTTATGCTGGTTTACAGTTCGCGAGCTGACCTTCTGCTCTTGCGCTACCCTTCCGAGTCTCCGTGTGCGCGCCCGCAAGTGCGACTCGGTGGCTGTGCTATGATAGGGACCCGGCCAGGAGTCGGCCCCGAGGCTTTGACGGACACTCCGTTCTCAGCATGGGCTAGTCCGAAGTAGTGCCCTCGCACTCGTCCCGGGCTTAATGCCGTTTGGGACGTTTTCGTAATCTGCCGCACGGCGTTCGTGCGGTACGTTCTGGGGAAGCGGTGCTTACGTATACCGTCTTCCGGGTAAGTTAACCGAAACCATCCGCCGGTGCAAATTGCGCGCGCGAGGCTGCGTGGCCGCATGGATGTGCGGAGGGGTAGCCGTGAGATCGAGGCGGTACGCGCGCAGGCGCGTGCCCACGGTGAAGCGGTGGCGGAGACCGACGCCGGCATGCCTGGACGCTGGGATGCCGGGCCGGCAGGTAATCAGCGTCAGCATTTTTTTTCACGACTGGAAGCCAGCGGCCGTGACGGCCTGGGGGCGCTGAGTGCGACCTGGGGGCGATGGGGCTGCCCGGATCGCCGGTTGTGACAGAGGAGAGACAACTGGGTGCCGACGTTTAATCAGCTCGTGCGAAAAGGGCGCAGGCCACCGCGCTATAAGACGGCGAGTCCCGCGCTGCAGGCCTGCCCGCAGCGGCGCGGCGTATGCACGCGCGTCTACACGACCACGCCAAAGAAGCCAAACTCGGCGTTGCGGAAGGTCGCGCGCGTCCGGCTCACCAACGGCATTGAAGTGACCACGTATATCCCGGGTGTCGGTCACAACCTGCAGGAGCACTCGATTGTGCTGATCCGGGGCGGTCGTGTGAAGGATCTGCCGGGGGTGCGCTATCACGTGGTCCGCGGCACGCTCGACACGGCCGGGGTCGCGAACCGGCGGCAGGGGCGGTCCAAGTACGGGGCCAAGCGTCCCAAATCGTAATTGAGAGCAGAATATGTCGCGCAGACGAAGATCTGAACCGAAAGAAATCGCGGCCGATCCGGTCTACAATTCCACGCTCGCCGAGAAGTTCATCAACTCGATGATGTGGGAGGGCAAGAAGACGGTCGCCCAGAACATCTTTTACACGGCCATGGAGAGGATCGGCGGGCGCTCCGGCGATGAGCCGCTCAAGATTTTCAAGAAAGCGGTGGAGAACTGCAAGCCGCTGCTCGAGGTGAAGACACGGCGCGTGGGCGGCGCCAACTACCAGGTGCCGATCGAGGTTCCGCAGAACCGGCGCACGAGCCTCGCGATCCGCTGGCTCATTCTCAACGCCAGGAGCCGGCCGGAAAAGGGCATGTCGGAGAAGCTGGCGAACGAATTTAGCGACGCCGCCAACCTGCGCGGCGGCGCCATCAAGAAGAAGGACGACGTCCATCGCATGGCCGAGGCCAACAAGGCTTTCGCGCATTACCGCTGGTGAGCGGGTTCGAGTAGCTGTTATGCCACGCACCGTTCCCCTGGAACAAATGAGAAACATCGGCATCATGGCCCACATAGATGCCGGCAAAACAACCACGACCGAGCGTGTCCTCTATTACACGGGCCGGACCTACAAGATCGGCGAAGTTCATGAAGGCACGGCGGTTATGGACTGGATGGAGCAGGAGCAGGAGCGCGGCATCACGATCACGTCTGCGGCAACCACCTGCCAGTGGCGCGACTTTCACATCAACATCATCGATACACCGGGTCACGTCGATTTCACGGCCGAAGTGGAGCGGAGTCTGCGCGTGCTCGACGGGGCCGTGGCGGTGTTTGACGCGGTCGCGGGCGTGCAGCCGCAGTCGGAGACGGTGTGGCGGCAGGCGGACAAATACCGCGTTCCGCGCATCTGTTTCATCAACAAGATGGACCGCGTCGGCGCGGACTTCTTCCACGCCGTCGACACCATCGTTGACCGCCTGAAGGCGCGTCCTCTGCCGATCCAGATTCCCATCGGGGCGGAGGACAAGTTCACGGGCGTGGTCGACCTGGTCAGGATGAAGGCGCGGGTCTGGCGCGACGAGACGTTGGGCGCGGAGTTCGACGAAGTCGATATCCCGGCCGATCTGGCCGATCAGGCCAAGCTCTACCACGACCGGCTCGTCGAAGCCGTGGCCGAGTCGGATGACGCTCTTTTCGCGAAGTACATCGAAGGCCAGGCGATCAGCGAAGGGGAGCTCATGGGCGGGCTGCGCCGCGCGACCCTTGCACAGAAGGTCTTCCCCGTCATCTGCGGCAGCGCGTTCAAGAACAAAGGTGTCCAGAACCTGCTGGACGCAGTGGTCGATTACCTGCCTTCTCCCGTCGAGATTCCGCCGGTTGAGGGCGTTGCGCCGGACAAGCCCGACCAGCTGATCGAGCGCAAGGCGGATGACGCCGAACCGCTCTCGGCCCTGGTGTTCAAGATCATGACCGACCCCTTTGTCGGTCAGCTCGCCTTCATCCGCGTTTACTCGGGCAAACTGACGGCGGGCGAGACCGTCTTGAACGCGGCCAGGAACCGGAGGGAACGCATCGGCCGGCTGGTGAAGATGCACGCGAACAAGCGCGAGGAGGTCCAGGAGGTTCTGGCGGGAGATATCGCCGCGGCGGTGGGGCTGCGGACGGCCTCGACCGGTGACACGGTGTGCGAAGACCGGCATCCGATCATTCTGGAGTCCATCGAGTTTCCCGCGCCTGTGATCCAGCTCGCGATCGAACCGAAGACCAAGGCGGACCAGGAAAAGCTCGGGATGGCGATCGGCAAGCTGGTCCAGGAGGACCCGACGCTCAAGGTCAACACCGATCCTGAAACCGGTCAGACCATCATCGCCGGGATGGGCGAGCTGCACCTGGAGATCATCGTGGATCGCATGCAGCGCGAGTTCGGTGTGGCGGCGAATGTGGGCAAGCCGCAGGTCGCCTATCGCGAGACCATCCGTACGCGGGCGGAGGCGGAGGGGCGCTTCGTGAAGCAGACGGGCGGCCGCGGCCAGTACGGGCACGTGAAGATCCGTGTCGAACCGCTCTCGCCCGGCAGCGGCTTCGAGTTCGAGAACGCGATTGTCGGCGGCGCCGTCCCGAAGGAATTCATCGGACCCGCGCAGAAGGGCATGGAAGAAGCGCTCGAAGGCGGTATTCTCGCCGGCTACCCGATGTCGGATCTCAAGGCCACGCTGTACGACGGCAGCTATCACGATGTCGATTCTTCGGAGATGGCCTTCAAGATCGCCGGATCGATGGCAATCAAGAGGGCGACGGAGAAGGCCCGGCCGGTTCTGCTCGAGCCCATCATGGCGGTGGAAGTGGTGGTGCCTGACGAGTACATGGGAACGGTAAACGGCGACCTGATTTCGCGGCGCGGGCGGCTGGAGGGCATGGAGCTGCGCGGTACGACGCAGATCATCAAGGCCTCGGTGCCGCTGTCGGAAATGTTCGGCTACGCGACCGAGCTGCGCTCGCGCACCCAGGGCCGCGGAAGTTTCACGATGCACTTCGGCCGGTATGAGGAAGTGCCGGCTTCGATCGCTGAGGAGATCATCAGCAAAGCGCAGGGCAAGGTTACCAGGTAATTCAAAGCTTTCCTAGGAGAGAAGGTCACAATGGCGAAAGAGAAATTCGAGCGTACCAAGCCGCACGTCAACATCGGCACCATCGGTCACATTGACCACGGCAAGACGACCTTGACAGCGGCCATCACGCGGGTGCTGGCGAAGAACAACCCGAAGGTCAAGTTCCGCAGCTTCGATTCGATCGACAACGCACCGGAGGAGAAGGCGCGCGGCATTACGATTGCGGTGGCGCATGTGGAATACGAGACGCCCAACCGCCATTACGCGCACGTGGACTGCCCGGGGCACGCCGACTACATCAAGAACATGATCACGGGCGCCGCGCAGATGGACGGGGCCATCCTGGTGGTGGCGGCGACCGACGGACCCATGCCGCAGACGCGGGAGCATATTCTGCTGGCCCGGCAGGTGGGGGTGCCCTACATCGTGGTGGCGCTCAACAAAGTGGACGCGGTGGAAGATCCGGAGCTGCTCGAGCTGGTGGAGCTGGAAGTGCGCGAGCTGCTCTCAAAGTACGGCTTTCCGGGCGAGCAGATCCCGGTGGTGCGGGTGAGCGCGCTGGGCGCGCTGAACGGCGAAGCGCAGTGGGAGCAGGCGGTCGACGAGCTGATGGCCGCGGTCGACAACTACATCCCGATTCCGCAGCGGGACGTGGACAAGCCCTTCCTGATGCCGATCGAAGACATTTTCTCGATCCAGGGGCGCGGCACGGTGGTGACGGGCCGGATCGAGAAGGGCATCTGCAAAGTAGGGGAGGAGATGGAGATCGTGGGCTTCTCGCCGACACGCAAGACCGTGGTGACCGGCGTGGAGATGTTCAAGAAGCTGCTCGACGAGGGGCGCGCGGGCGACAACGTCGGGCTGCTGCTGCGCGGCATCGAGAAGACGGAAGTGGAACGCGGGCAGGTGGTCGCCAAGCCGGCCTCGATCACGCCACACACCAAGTTCAAGGGCGAGGTGTACGTGCTGAGCAAGGAAGAGGGCGGGCGCCACACGCCGTTCTTCAAGGGTTACCGGCCGCAGTTTTACTTCCGCACCACGGACGTGACCGGGGTGGTGGAGCTGCCGGCGGGGACCGAGATGGTGATGCCGGGCGACAACGTGAGCATTGCGGTCGAGCTGATCACGCCGGTCGCCATGGACAAGGGCCTGCGCTTCGCCATCCGCGAGGGTGGGCGCACCGTGGGCGCCGGCACGGTCACCGAGGTCTTGCAGTAGGGACGCGGCCGCGGCCGCTCCCAGGGCGAACGGATATTCCAATGGCAAGCTTACGAGAACGGATTCGGATCAGACTCAAGGCGTACGACCACCGGGTGCTCGACCAGTCGACCACTGAAATCGTGGCCACGGCCAAGCGGACCGGTGCACAAGTCGCTGGTCCGATTCCGCTGCCCACGGTGAAGAACCGCTATACGGTGCTGCGTTCGCCGCACGTGGACAAAAAGTCGAGGGAGCAGTTCGAGATTCGTACGCACAAGCGGCTCCTCGACATTCTCGAGCCGACGCAGGACACGGTGGATGCGCTGATGAAGCTCGATCTGCCCGCCGGCGTCGATGTCGAGATCAAGGCGTTTGGGAAGAAGTGAGGTCGAAGCCGGGAGCGGTTTTGAATTCTGTGTTCCGTCATCCGGCTTCCTAGAGAAACCATGATCCCAGGAATTCTTGGTAAGAAAATCGGCATGACGCAGGTCTTCGGTCCGGAAGGGCAGGTGGTACCGGTCACGCTGCTCAAAACCGGTCCGTGCGTCGTCACACAGCGCAAGACGCCCGCCAGCGACGGGTATGACGCGGTGCAGCTCGGCCTGGTTGAGTTTGTGAAAGCGTCGCGGATCAGTAAGCCCGCCTCCGGCCACCTGAAAAAGGCCGGTGTCGATGGGGCAAAGTATCAGCGTGAACTGCGGCTGGGCCGCGGCGACCGCGATCTCAAGCCCGGTGACCGCGTGCTGGTCGACGAGTTTCGGCCGCGCGACAAAGTGGATATCACCGGCGTCAGTAAAGGCCGCGGTTTTGCGGGTTTCGTCAAGCGCCACCATTTCCGGGGCGGAGACGCGTCGCACGGGTCGATGTTCCACCGGGCTCCGGGCTCGATCGGCGGCTCCAGCTATCCCTCGCGCGTGTTCCCGGGCATGCGCGCCGCGGGCCAGATGGGCAGCCAGCAGGTGACGGTGCGCAATCTCGAAGTGATCGAAGTGGACGCCGACGATCATGTGCTGATGGTCAAGGGCGCGGTTCCCGGCCCTAACGGCGGCTACGTGGTCGTGCGGAGGGCCAAGAGGTAAGCGACATGCCGAGCGTTGATGTGATCGATCTGAACAACAATAAAGTCGGCACCGTCGATCTGGCCGACTCGGTGTTTGGCGCCGAGGTCAATGAAGCTCTGATCTGGGAGGCGGTCCGTCACTACCAGGCGGGGCGGCGCAGCGGCACGGCCAAGACCAAGACGCGGCATGAAGTGTCGGGTTCCGGCAAGAAGCTGTGGCGGCAGAAAGGCACGGGGCGCGCCCGCACGGGATCGATCCGCTCGCCACTCTGGCGGCATGGCGGCACCGTGCACGGCCCGGTCCAGCGCGACTATAGCTACGCGCTGCCGCGCAAGATGCAGTTGGGAGCACTGCGGTCGGCGCTCTCGGCCAAACTGCGAGACGGCGAGCTGCGCGTCATCCAGGCGTTCTCGTTGGAGGACCACAAAACCCGAACCCTGGCGCGGGCGCTGCGGGCGGTCGAGGCCGGCGCCAAAGTGCTGCTGGTTGATGTGCCGGAGAACACCCCGGACGGCCGGCGCGAACTGGGCCGCAACCTGCATCTCGGCTGCCGCAACCTCGGGTGGGTGAAGGCGGTGCCCACGATGGAGGTGACGGTGTACGAGCTGCTTGCGCACAAGCAGGTGCTGCTGAGCGAAGCGGCCGCGCGGAAGCTCTCGGAGGCTCTGGCTGTATGAACCTGTATAGCGTGATCATCCGCCCGATTGTGACCGAGAAGGGCGTGAGCAAGAGAGAAGCCGAGAACACCCTCTGCTTCGAGGTCGCGGCGGCCGCCAACAAGACCGAGATCCGGCAAGCCGTCCAGAGGCTGTTCAAGATCAAGGTGGCGGAAGTCCGCACCGTGACCCAGACGGGCAAGCTCCGGCGCCGGGGCCGCTTTGCCGGCTTCCGTTCGGACTGGAAGAAGGCCTACGTGCGCCTTAAGGCCGGCGAGAAGATGCCCGAGTACACCGAGATCTGAGGCGGGGAGGAGAGCAAGCGATGGCGATCAAAGCATACAACCCGACCACGGCGACGCGCCGCTTCCAGACGGCGGTATCGCGCGAGGACATCACCCGGGACTCGCCGGAAAAGTCGCTCACCGCCGGCAAGCAGCGCAGCGGCGGGCGCAACAACCTGGGCGGGATCTCCATCCGCTTCCGGGGCGGCGGGCACAAGAAGTCTTACCGGATTATCGATTTCAAGCGGGACAAGACGGGCGTGCCGGCCAGGGTGGCATCCATCGAGTACGATCCCAATCGCAGCGCCCGCATCGCGCTGCTGCACTATGCCGACGGGGAGAAACGCTACATCCTGGCGCCGGTCGGGCTCGAGCTGGGGCGCACGGTAGTGTCCGGTCCGGAAGCCGACATCCTGGTGGGCAACGCGATGCCGCTACGCAATATCCCGCCCGGCACGGTGGTGCACAATGTCGAGCTGCGGCCCGGCAAGGGCGGGCAAATGGCGCGCTCCGCCGGATCGCAAGCGCAGCTCGTCTCCCGGGAATCCGATTACGCGCTGCTCAAGCTGCCCTCGGGTGAGACCCGCAAGGTGCTGGTCGAGTGCATGGCGACCATCGGCCAGGTGGGCAACGTCGACCACGAGAATGTGTCGCTCGGTAAAGCGGGCCGGAAGCGATGGCTGGGGCGCAAGCCGCACAACCGCGGCGTTTCTATGAACCCGGTGGATCACCCGCACGGCGGGGGCGAAGGCAAGACCTCGGGCGGCCGGCATCCGGTGACGCCCTGGGGCCAGCCGACCCGGGGGTTCAAGACGAGGAACAACAAGCGGACCGACCGCTACATCGTCTCCCGCAAGGCCAAGAAGCGCTGAATGAGGAATTGAGATGGGACGTTCACTGAAAAAGGGGCCGTTCGTCGAGGATTACCTGCTCGACCGGGTAGGGGAGATGAACGCGAGAAATGAAAAGAAGGTGGTCCGCACCTGGTCGCGCCGCTCCACCATCGTTCCGCAGTTCGTGGGGCATACGTTCGGCGTGCACAACGGAAAGAAGTTCATCCCGGTCTACGTGACCGAGAACATGGTGGGGCACAAGCTGGGTGAGTTCTCTCCCACGCGAACCTTCAGAGGCCACGCCGCGAAATCGGCCACGGAGAAATCGGGTAAGCCGTAACGAGGAATTCTCATGGAAGCCAGAGCGGAAGCCAGATACATTCGGATTTCGGCGCAGAAGGCGAGGCTGGTGGTGGACCTGATTCGCAACCAGCAGGCCGGCCGGGCGATCAACATCCTGCAAGCCACCAACAAGCGGATCGCACCGGCGGTGGAGAAGGTGCTGCGGTCGGCGATCGCCAACGCGGAGAACCGGTTCACCGATATCGACGTGGACAAGCTCTACGTCACCGAGGCCTATGTGAATGAAGGCCCGCGCATGAGGCGCATCCGGCCGGCGCCGATGGGCAGGGCGTATCGCTACCAGCGGCGCCTGGCCCACATCGCGATTGCGGTGGGAGACAGGGAAGGCAAGTAGGGCAATATGGGTCAGAAAGTACATCCCTTCGGATTCCGCCTGGGCGTGAGCAAAACCTGGCGTTCGCGCTGGTTCTCGAACCAGGACTACGCCAAGCTGCTGATGGAAGACATCGCCTTGAAGGAAGAACTGGCGAAGCGGCTGCGATCGGCCGGAGTCAGCTCGATCGAGGTGGACCGTCCCGGCAACAAGCTGCGGATCACGATTCACACCTCGCGTCCGGGCATCATCATCGGCCGCAAAGGCGCTGAAATCGAAAAGCTCAAGCAGGACCTGGCGCAGCGCACCAAGCGCGAGGTCTTCATCGACATCCAGGAAGTACACAAGCCTGAACTGGACGCGCAACTGGTGGCCGAGTCAATCGCGCTGCAACTGGAAAAGCGCGTCGCCTTTCGGCGCGCCATGCGCAAGGCGGTGGACAGCGCCCTGCGCTTCGGCTGCAAGGGGATCAAGGTGCGCGTGTCGGGCCGGCTGAACGGGGCCGAGATTGCGCGCAGCGAATGGTACCTGCAGGGGCAGTTGCCGCTGCACACACTGCGCGCCGACATCGATTACGGTTTCGCGGAGGCGCATACCACCTACGGGGTCATCGGCGTGAAGACCTGGGTTTATAAGGGCGAAATCATCGAGGGGCTGCGCCCCATGGTGCGGGGCGAGTCCGAGCCCCGCAAGAACCTGCCGCGCCGCGAACGGCGGGCGCCCGCGCCGGCGCCGGTCGCGCTGGTGCAAGAGACCGGACCCGCGGTTCAGGCGCCGCCGGTCGAGCTGCCGCAACCCACGCGCGCCGGCTCGCCGATCGTGCCGCCGCTGACGCCGCCTCAGCCCGCCTGGAAACAGGAGTTGAAGCCGGAGCCCGGGTCTGAAGGCGGGCAGAAGACGGAATAGTTAGGGGAGATCAAGCCCATGTTGATGCCCAAGAAAGTGAAGTACCGCAAGCAGCAGCGCGGCCGGATGCGCGGCAAGGCGTGGCGCGGCTCCACCGTCGCATTCGGCGACTACGGTTTGAAGGCGCTCCGTTGCGGCTGGGTGACAGACCGGCAGATCGAGGCGGCGCGCATCGCCATGACGCGGTTCATCAAACGCGGGGGCAAGGTCTGGATCCGCATGTTCCCGGACAAGCCCATCACGAAGAAGCCCGCCGAGACGCGAATGGGCAAAGGGAAGGGCGCTCCGGAGCAGTGGGTCTGCGTGATCCGGCCGGGCAAGATCCTGTTCGAGATGGAGGGCGTTTCACACGAGGTCGCGCAGGAAGCGATGCGGCTGGCCGCCGCCAAGCTGTCGGTGCCTGCCAGGATGGTGACTCGGGAGGGCGCCTAGTCCGGAGACGGGCGGGGAACGAGACAACCTATGAAGGCACACAAGGTTCGGGATCTGGACAGCGCCGAGCTCCGGTCCAAGCTGGCGGAATCCGAAGAGCAGTTGTTCCGGCTGCGGTTTCAGTTGGGCATGGGCCAGACCGACGGCGTGAAGAAATTCCGCGAGTTGCGCCGCGACCGGGCGCGCATGCTGACCATTCTGCGCGAGCGCGAATCGGAAGGCGCGCCGCGGCAGGCGGCGGAAACGCCCGCCGGAAAGAAGAAGGGTAAGTAAGGATGGCAGAGCAGATTGCCGCCAAGCGCCGAAACGAGAAGATCGGGCAGGTGGTTTCGACCCGGATGACCAAAACGATTGTGGTCGAGGTCACGCGCCGGGTGCCGCACCCGATCTATAAACGGATCGTGACGCGGCGGAAGAAGTTTTACGCCCACGACGAGAGCCAGACGGCGCGCGTGGGCGATACGGTCCGGATCATCGAAAGCCGGCCGCTCAGCCGGCTGAAGCGGTGGACGCTCGGACACGTGATCCGCCGCGCCGCTCAGGTCGGTATCGAACCCGCCGAGGTGCGCGAGCCCGGTCTCGAGAGCGCGCTGGCAACCAAAGGCAAGAAGAAGTAAGTGCGGGCGACAGAACACAGCGGAAACGAGCGGCCGGCGCGGCGCAGCGGACGGTTTGTCGGCTTGCCGGTTGCTGACCGCCAGGAGAAGCACAAATGATCGGAATGCGAACGATTCTGGAGGTGGCCGATAACAGCGGCGCGCGCAGGCTGCAGTGCATCCTGCCGCGCGGCGGCGATCTTGGCCTGCGCGCGGGACTGGGCGACGTGGTGACCGCGAGTGTGAAGGAAGCCGCACCGGATTCCAACATCAAGAAGGGCAAGGTGGTCCGTTGCGTGATCGTCCGCATGCGCAAGGAGACGCGGCGCAAGGACGGCACCTATATCCGGTTCGATTCGAATGCCGCGGTGCTGGTGAACGAACTGGGCGAGCCGGTCGGCACGCGCGTGTTTGGTCCCGTGGCACGCGAGCTTCGCGATAAACGATTCATGAAGATCGTATCGCTCGCCCCGGAGGTCATCTGAGATGGCAGTTCGCAAGCGCATGCGTCCGGAGGCGGTCCCGGCGACCATCCGGATTAAAAAGAACGACATGGTCCGGGTGATCGCGGGCCGCGACCGCGGCAAGACCGGGCGAGTGCTCGAAGTCGACCGCCAGCGCGGCCGCGTGCTGGTGGAGGGCGTCAGTATGGTCAAGCGGCATCTGCGGGCCAATCCGGCGCGGCAGGTCAAGGGCGGCATCGCCGAGAAGGAAAGCGCCATCCACGTCTCCAACGTGATGGTGCTCACGTCGGGCGGCGTGCCCACTCGGGTCGGCATGAAGATCGACACGGCCGGCGGCAAGGTGCGGCGCAGCCGGGTGGCGCGCAAGACCGGCGAGGCCCTGGACAGGAAATAGGAAGAGTAGCGGATATGAAGCCAAGGCTCAAAGAGCATTACCAGAAAGCGGTCGTGCCGGCGCTGCGCAAGGAGTTCGCCTATAAGAATGTGATGGCGGTGCCCAGGATCGAGAAGGTCGCGGTCAATATCGGCATGGGCGAGGCCACGCAGAACGCGAAGCTCATGGACGGCGCGGTCAACGAACTGAGCCTGATTGCCGGCCAGAAGCCGGTGGTCACCAAGGCGCGCAAGTCGATCGCGGCCTTTAAGCTGCGCGAGGGCATGCCCGTGGGCTGCATGGTGACGCTGCGCGGCGACCGCATGTACGAATTTTTCGACCGGCTGGTCAACGTCGCGCTGCCGCGCGTGCGCGACTTTCGCGGCGTGTCGCAGAAGTCGTTCGACGGCCGCGGCAATTACACGCTGGGCATCCGCGACCAGCTCATCTTCCCCGAGATTGATTACAACAAGGTGGAAAAAACGAAAGGCATGAACATCACGATCACGACCACGGCGCGCAACGACGCCGAGGCGCTGGCGCTGCTGCGCCTGATGGGCATGCCGTTCCGGCAGTAAGCAAGGAGCATTGATGGCTACAACAGCAAAGATCGCCAGGGACGAGCGGCTGATCGCCGCCAGGCGCAAGAAGCAGGCGAAGCTGGCTTGCCGGCATCGCAACCGGTGCAAGCTGTGCGGCCGCCCCCGCGGTTACCTGCGCAAATTCACGCTTTGCCGCATTTGCTTCCGCAAGCTGGCGCTGGCGGGCGAGATCCCGGGCGTGATCAAGGCAAGCTGGTGAGGCCGGTCGCCAGAGGCATTCGAGGAAACGAGTCAGGAGCATGAGCCAGAGCACTTCCGATCCCGTCGCGAACATGCTGACGCGCATTCGCAATGCGCTGATCGCGCGTCACCAGAAGGTCGACGTGCCCGCTTCCCTGCTGAAGATGGAGATTGCGCGCATCCTCAAAGAGGAAGGCTACATCACCAACTTCAAGCTCGCCGAAGAGGGCTCGATGAAGCTGATCCGTATTTATCTCAAATACACGGCGGCGAACCAGCCGGCGGTTTCGCGCCTGGAGCGCGTCTCACGGCCGGGCTGCCGCGTGTATGTCGGGAGCAAGGACATCCCGCGTGTCCTCGGCGGCCTCGGCATCAATATTCTGACGACGCCGCGGGGCGTCATGACCGGACGCGCCGCGCGCAAGGAAGGCCTCGGCGGCGAGCTGCTCTGCCAGGTTTGGTAACAGGCTAGGAACGCACCATGTCGCGAATTGGAAAAAAGCCCATCCCCCTCCCCGCCGGCGTCAAAGTCCAGATCGGCGATGAGTTGCTGGTCGAGGGGCCCAAAGGGAAACTCACGGTTCCCATCCCGAGCGGAGTGCGCGTCGAGCGCAACGACGGCACGATCGAAGTCAAGCGCGACGGCAACCAGCACGCGGCCCTGCACGGCCTCACGCGCGCGCTGGCCGCGAACGCCGTGCAGGGCGTATCCGCCGGCTTCACGCGGGAGCTGGACATCGTCGGCATCGGCTACCGCGCCGAGGTGAAGGGCAAGGTTGTGCTCTTCAGTCTCGGGTATTCGCATGCCATCGAGTTCCTGCTGCCCCCCGGCATCGATTGCAGGATCGACAAGCAGACGCACCTCGTCCTGACCGGCTATGACCGGCAACTCCTCGGCCAGACGGCCGCCAACATGCGCGCGCTGCGTCGGCCGGACCCTTATAAGAACAAGGGCGTGCGCTACACCGGGGAGGCGCTGCGCAAGAAGGTCGGCAAGACCGGCGCGGGAGGGAAGACATGATCAAGAAGGAATCCAAGAACCAACGCCGCCTGCGCGTTCACGCGCGCATTCGCAGCCGGCTGCGCGGCACCGCCGAGCGCCCGCGGCTCGCGGTCTTCCGCAGTGTCGCGCACATTTACGCCCAGCTGATCGACGACAGCAGCGGCGCGACCCTGGTCTCGGCGTCCTCCAACGAGAAGAATTCGAGCCTCAAAGGCGGCAACGTCGCCGGCGCGCGCGATGTCGGGCGGCTGATCGCCGAGCGCGCCTTGGCCAAGGGCGCCCGGCGCGTGATCTTCGATCGCGGCGGCTATCTGTATCATGGGCGGGTCAAGGCGCTGGCCGACGCCGCGCGCGAAGGCGGACTGGAGTTTTAAGGCATGGCAGCTACACCGGCGGCGAAGCGTCTGGATACTTCGAACCTGAACCTCAAAGAGCAGGTTGTTTCCATTAACCGCGTGACCAAGGTGGTCAAGGGCGGCAAGAACATGAGTTTTTCGGCACTCGTCGTAGTCGGCGATCCCGGCGCCAAGGTCGTCGGATACGGCACCGGCAAGGCCAAGGAAGTGCCCGCCGCCATCAAGAAGGGTATCGAGGCGGCGAAGAAAAACCTGCGCAGGATCCACGTGCTCGAGACCACCATCATGCACCCTGTACTCGGCCGCTACGGCGCCGGCCAGGTGCTGCTCAAGCCCGCGCCCCCGGGCACCGGCGTGATCGCGGGCGGCCCGGTGCGCGCCGTCATCCAGTCGGTTGGCATCCCCAACGTTCTGACCAAGTCGATCGGCTCGCACAACCCGCATAACGTGGTCAAGGCAACCATCAATGCGCTCGAGCAGTTGCGCGACCGGGCATCGGTGGCCGATTTGCGCGGCCTGCCGCAGGACAAACTGTAGGAGTTGCGATGCCCGAGACGAACAAGATTCGAATCAAGCTCGTCAAGAGCCCCATCTGCACCCCGGAGAAGCACAAGGTGATCGTGCGCAGCCTGGGGCTGAAGAAGATCAACCAGGTGGTCGAGCGTCCCGATACCCAGGCATTTCGCGGCATGGTGGCGAAAGTGCCGCATCTGCTCGCCATCGTGGAGTAGGCAGGAATGGTATGAACCTCAGTGAACTGAAGCCACCGGCCGGACAGAACCGGCCCCAGAAGCGCATCGGCCGAGGCATGGGTTCCCGGCGCGGCAAGACTTCCGGGCGTGGCCACAAGGGCGCGAAATCGGTCAGCGGTTACAGCAAAATGCGCGGCTTCGAGGGCGGCCAGATGCCGCTCCACCGGCGGCTGCCTAAGCGCGGCTTCAAGAACCCGTTCCGCAAGGAATACGCGATCGTCAATGTTTCGCGGCTGAACGGTCTCGAGGGCGATCATTTCGATGCCGCGCGCCTGGTCGAGCTCGGTGTGGTCGCGAAGCTCAAGGCGGGGCTCAAGGTGCTGGGCATGGGCGAGGTGGACCGCGCCATTATCGTGCGCGCCGACTTGTTCTCGGAGTCGGCCCGGCGGAAAATCGAGGCGGCCGGCGGCAAGGCCGAGCTCATCGGGAGCGCCGCCGGCACGTAAGGAAGCTCATTCATGAAGTTTTTCGACGCCATCGCCAACGTATTCCGCATCCCCGACCTGCGGAGGCGCGTGCTGTTCACGCTCGGCCTGCTGGCGGTCTACCGCCTGGGCGGTCACATCCCGACTCCTGGCATCGACGCCCTCCGCTTCGAGGAATTCGTCCAGCGCAACCAGGGGTCGCTGTTCAGCTTCATCGACCTGTTCTCGGGCGGCATGTTCCGGCGGCTGACCATCTTTGCCCTGGGCATCATGCCCTACATTACGGCCTCCATCATCCTGCAGTTGATGACCGTGGTGGTTCCCACTCTCGAGAAGCTCCAGAAGGAAGGCGAGCTCGGCCGCCGCAAGATCACGCAGTGGACGCGATATCTCACCGTCGGGCTCTCCATCATGCAGTCGGCCACGATCGCGACCGCGTTGATGGCGTCCGAGGGCGGATTCGTGCTCAACCCGGGCATGGGCTTCATTTTCATGACCGTGCTCAGCCTCACGACCGGCACCGCCTTCATCATGTGGCTCGGCGAGCAGATCAGCGAGCGCGGCATCGGCAACGGCATGTCGCTGATCATCTTCGCCGGCATCGTGGTGGGATTGCCGCACGCCATCGCCGAGATCTACACCAACGTCATGGTCACGCGGCAATGGAATCCGCTGCAGATGATCACCATCCTGGTGGTGATGATCCTGGTGGTCGGCTTCATCGTGCTGGTGGAGCGGGGCGAGCGCCGCATCCCGGTGCAGTACGCCAAACGCGTGGTGGGGCGCCGCGTCATGGGCGGCCAGTCCACCCACCTGCCGCTCAAAGTGAACGCCGGCGGAGTGATCCCCGTGATCTTCGCCAGCTCGCTGCTGGCCTTCCCCCAGACCCTCCAGCAGGTCGCGTTTGTGCGCGAGAGCCCCTGGCTGAGCGGCCTGCTCGAGTCCATCAGCGGCGCCTCGCCGCTTTATTTCCTTCTTTTCACGGTGCTCATCATCTTTTTCTGCTTCTTCTACGTGTCGATTATTTTCAATCCCAACGAAGCGGCGGACAACATGCGAAAGTACGGCGGCTTTATCCCGGGCATCCGGCCGGGCCGCAACACGGCCGAGTACATGAACAAGATCCTCACCCGGATTACCGTCGTGGGCGGCCTTTACCTGGCGCTGCTCTCGCTCATTCCTCAGGTCATGATCTCGGGCATCAAGCTGCAGCGGCTGCCCCTGGCGGGCAACTGGATCGATACCTATTTCCCGCGCTGGCTGCTCGACGGCCTCGGCGTGAACTTTTATTTCGGAGGCACCTCGCTGCTGATCGTGGTGGGCGTGGCTATGGACACCATCAACCAGGTTGAAGCCCAGTTGATCATGCGGCACTACGAGGGCTTCACGCCGCGCGCTGGCCGGATTCGCGGGCGGCGGAGCACATTTTAGCGGCATGCCGGCAGTTGGAGGATGATCATTCGCAAAAGTCCCGCGGAACTGGAAAAAATGAGACGGGCCGGATTGCTCGTCTACAACATCCTCCAGGAACTTGCCCGCACGGTCGAGGAGGGAGTGAGCACGCACGACCTGGAGATCGCGGCTGAACGGATGATCCGCGACGCCGGGGCGCGGCCGGCCTTCAAGGGTTATTACGTCCCCGCGGCGGGCTCGCGCTATCCCTTCGTGCTCTGCACCTCGCTGAACGACGAGGTCGTTCACGGCATGCCTTCGAGGAAACGCGTGCTGCGCAAGGGCGATATCGTTTCGATCGACACCGGCGTGCAGATCGACGGCTATTACGGCGATTCCGCCGTCACCGTGCCGGTAGGCGAGCCGAATGAGCAGGTGAAGAAGCTGCTCGAGGTGACCGAGGCGTCGCTCGAGCTGGCGATCGACAAGGTGCGCTCCGGCAATCGCCTGTTCGACGTCTGTGGCGCGGTCGAGCGGCACGTTCTCGCGCACGGATTCTCGATCGTGCGTGAGTACGTCGGGCACGGCATCGGCACGGCGCTGCACGAGGAACCCCAGGTCCCGAACTACGTGGACCGCAAGAATGAGAATCCCCGGCTGAAAGAGGGGATGGTTCTGGCGATTGAACCGATGGTCAATGCGGGGAAAGCGGACACCCGGGTCCTGGCCGACAAGTGGACGGCGGTGACCAGGGACGGCTCGTTCTCGGCGCACTTTGAACATTGCGTGGCCGTGACCGCAAATGGCCCGTGGGTGCTGACCAGGCCGTGATGGCGGAGTTGGGCGAGCCTGGAACCGGGCAGGCGAGCGAAGCGACGGTGATCGAGCTGCTGCCGAGTGCGCTGTACCGCGTGCTGCTCGACAACCGGCAGGAAGTGCTGGCGCATACGGCCGGCATGGCGGCGAAGAATTTTGTCAGGCTTCGCCCCGGCGACCGGGTCCAAGTGGAGATCTCTCCGCTCGACCGGACGCGGGGAAGGATTGTGAGATTGCTGAGGAAGTCATGAAAGTACGGGCATCCGTGAAGAAGATGTGTGACAAATGCAAGATCATCCACCGCCACGGTGTGGTACGGGTGATCTGTACCAACCCCAAGCACAAGCAGCGGCAGGGTTAATTGGGAGGTTTTTGAATGGCACGTATTGCAGGCGTAGACTTACCGCCGCGGAAGCGGGCTGAGATCGGCCTGACGTATATCTACGGAATCGGGCGCACCCGCTCGCAGTCGATCCTCCATCGCTGCGGCATTCACCCCGACAAGAAAGTGGCCGACCTCACGGAGGAGGAAGTGAGCCGCATCCGCCAGGTGCTCGAGGCCGAGGGCGCGGTGGAAGGCGACCTCCGCAAGGAGATCTCGATGAACGTGAAGCGCCTCATCGAGATGGGTTCGTACCGCGGGTTGCGGCACCGGCGCGGCCTCCCGGTGCGCGGGCAGCGCACGCACACCAACGCCCGGACGCGCAAGGGTCCGCGGCGCGGCACGATCGCGGCGAAGAAGAAGTCGACGTCCAAGACGTAAGGAGTGAACCAGAGTGGCTAAAGCGCCGGCAAAAACCGCAAAAAAGAAAGCCTTCAAAAAAAAGGAGAAGAAGTCCGTCCCGGTCGGGCTGGTTTATATCCAGGCCACGTTCAACAACACGATCGTGACCTTCAGCGACCAGATGGGGAACGTGGTGGCCTGGTCGAGCTCGGGCTCGCTCGGTTTCCGTGGTTCACGCAAGGGGACGCCGTTCGCCGCGCAGCAGGCTTCGCTCACGGCCGCCAACAAGGCGAAGGAAGTCGGCATGCGCACGGTCGAGGTACGGGTCAGCGGTCCCGGCGCCGGCCGGGAGTCGGCTGTGCGGGCGCTGTCCTCGGCGGGCTTTGAGGTAAGATCGATAAAGGATTACACTCCGATTCCGCACAACGGTTGTCGTCCGCCCAAAAAGCGGAGAGTATAGAGAGCAGGCGGGCGACTGTGTCGCATCCCGTTCTGTTGTCGCGAACAAGCAGGAAGAAGGCCTGAAGCCGGCCGTAAACTGCACCTGAAATCAAGGTTGGAGGTTTGATTTGGCTCGTTACAAAGGCCCGGTGTGCCGGCTGTGCCGGCGAGAGGGCATGAAACTGTTCCTGAAAGGCGAGCGCTGCCACAGCGACAAGTGTGCGATCGAGCGTCGCAATTTCGTTCCTGGACAGCACGGGAAGGACCGGAAGCCGAAGATCGTCGGCTATGGCCTGCAGTTGCGCGAGAAGCAGAAGACGCGCCGTTACTACGGGCTGCTCGAGGGGCAATTCCGCAATCTGTTCGAGAAGGCCGCGCGCACGACCGGCATTACCGGCGAAAACCTGCTTGGCATGCTCGAGCGGCGGCTGGACAATGTCGTCTACCGCATGGGGCTCGCCACCAGCCGCGCGCAGGCCCGGCAGGCAGTCCGGCATGGTCATTTCTCCGTTAACGGGCGCAAGACGAACATTCCCTCGTTTACGGTCAAGCCCGGCGACGGCATTGAAGTCCGCGAGCGCAGCCGCAACCACCCCGGAATTCTCTCCGCGCGGGACGCGACGGCACACGCGCCAACGCCGAGCTGGCTCGAGGTGGACAGGGAGAACCTCAAAGCGCGCGTCTTGAGCCAGCCCAAGCGCGAGGAACTCGTTCAGATTCAACTCAACGAGCAGTTGATCGTCGAGCTGTACTCGAAGTAGCTGGGTTTATCGCGAGCCTGGAGTCGAAGGATAAATATGTTCAAAGGTTTTCAGAAACCGAAGCGATTAATCGCCAATACCGAGAGCCTCACCGACCGCTACGGCCAGTTCATGGCCCAGCCGTTCGAGCGGGGCTTCGGCACCACGATCGGCAACAGCCTGCGCCGCGTCCTGCTCAGCTCGATTGAGGGCGCTGCGATTACCGCCGTGCGCATCGACGGCGTCGCGCACGAGTTCAGTCCCATTCCGGGCGTGGTCGAGGACGCCACCGACATCATCCTCAATCTCAAGCAGATCCCATTCAAGATGAGCGGCGAGGGTGTGCATACCGCGCGTCTCAACGTAGACCGGGCGGGCCAGGTGCTCAGCGGCCAGATCGAGACGGACGCCGATGTCGAGGTTCTCGACCGTAACATGCATATCGCCACGGTGAGCGAGGGCGGCAAGCTCTCGATCGAGATGCGGCTCAAGCTGGGCCGCGGCTATGTCGCCGGAGACCGCAATTACGACGATGATCTGCCGCTCGGCTATATCCCCATCGACTCGGTGCATTCACCCGTGCGCAAAGTGAACTACGCGGTCGAAGCCGCCCGCCTGGGCCAGATGACCGATTACGACAAACTCATGATCGAGGTCTGGACCAACGGCGCGATCTCACCGCAGGACGCCGTCGGCCAGGCAGCCAAGCTCCTCAAAGATCACATGTCGATCTTTATCAATTTCGAGGAGCTGCCCGAGACCGCCGAGGAGATCCCCGAGCGCGGCGTGAGCCAGATGAACGAAATCCTCAACCGCTCGGTCGAGGAACTCGAGCTCAGCGTCCGCTCTTACAACTGCCTCAAGAACGCCAATATCCAGACCATCGGCGACCTGGTGCAGAAGAGCGAAGCCGAAATGCTGCGCACCAAGAATTTCGGGCGAAAGTCGCTCAACGAAATCAAGGCGATTCTCGAAGGCTTGGGCTTGTCGTTCGGGATGCGCTTCGACGCCCAGGGACGTCTCATTGGCGCCGCCGGCCAGCCGGTGGGCGACAGCCAGGATGAATACCAGGCCGGAGACCACGAATGAGGCACCTCAAAGCCGGATACAAGCTGAAGCGCAACGCCGGCGCGCGCAAGATGCTGTTGCGCAATCTGGTGACCAGTGTCATCGACCAGGAGCGCGTGATCACGACCGTGCCCAAGGCCAAGGCGGCGCAGCCGCTGGTCGAGAAAGTGATTACGCTGGCTAAGAAGGACACGCTGCACTCGCGCCGCCAGGCGGCCCGCGTACTGCTGACGCCGGCTTCGGTAAAGAAGCTGTTCGACAAGGTTGGTACCCGCTTCGCGCAGCGCGACGGCGGCTACACCCGGATCGTGCGGCTGGGCTGGCGCCCGGGCGACGGCGCCGAGCAGGTGATGCTCGAACTGCTCGGCTCCGAGCTGGTCAAGCGCGCCGCCGATCGTGCCCGCCGCCGCGAGGAGAAGCTCAAGGCGATACGTGAAGGCCGCGGAGGCGAAGCGGGCGAAGAAGAGCAGAAGTAGAAGTTTTTCCAACCGTCGCACCTGGGGAACCGCTCGCGGCTCCTCTTCTTCAATGCATCGCAGAATTCGTCGTTGGGTTCGGACGATTCGCCGTTTTCCCCAGGTGGTCGTGCACCCCGTCGCGAGCGGTGTGCGATGATGAGTGCCGCCCAGGATGCTGCGGGTGTTCGGCTACGCCCGGTTCGCGCTGCCTGACTCCAAGCCGTGCCCGGCCGTCGTGCGAAGTTCCTGCTGCTCGTGACAGTGATTTCGTAAACCAGAGTTCCGGCTCTGGTTCATCGACCTGATCGCTCGCGACTTGCCAGCCTCGCCCCGCGTAGCGTCATTCTTGCAAATCTCGAAAATGCCTTGATCCGGCGGCATTCTGCCATTATAATTAGT
>JACOTZ010000384.1 GCA_016178155.1 Acidobacteriota bacterium | reverse complement strand
TTCGAGAGCAACATCGTTTACGACACGCCCACGGGCTCGTTACGATCCCGCGGCGTCGTTCTGCGGCTGCGCACCGTACGCGGTGGGACCACCTTGACTTTCAAGGGCCCGGCGGCGGACGCCCGCTACAAGTCCCGCCAGGAAACCGAAACATCCGTCGCCGGCGCCGAGGCGGTGCGCCACATCCTCGAAGGTCTCGGCTATGGCCCCGCTTTCCGGTATGAGAAGTATCGGGCCGAGTGGGGCGAGCCGGGCCACGCCGGCACTATCTCGGTCGACGAGACTCCGATCGGCACGTTTCTCGAGCTGGAAGGCGCGCCGGAGTGGATCGACGCGGCCGCCCGCCGCCTCGGGTTCTCCGAATCCGACTACATTACCGCCACTTATGGCCGCCTGTACTTCGATCACTGCCGCGAACGGGCGGTCACGGCCTACGACATGGTCTTTGAGTCTTCCGCGTAAAGGTGAACTCGTGCCACGCGGGCCGGTCGCTGGCTACCATGATTGGAGAGAGCCATGTCCAGATCGCCCAGCCATCTCGCCGAAAGCGCCGCACCGGAGGACGCACTCGCCGGTCTGCCTGCCGTCCCCTTGACCATCGAGGGCGCGGGCGTGCTACACCAGATGTTCCGCCTGCGCCGGCCCCTCTGGCGCGCGCTCGATCCCGGTGAGCGCGACGCCATTGCCGCAGAAGCCGCCGCCGCACTCGCTGAAATGGAGCAGAACGAGACCGGCCAATCGGCGCTGTTCTCGCTGTTCGGCCATAAGGGCGACTTGATGCTGGTCCATTTCCGCCACGAGTTTGCCGGGCTCAAGGAAGCCGAATTGCGGCTCTCCGGGCTGCGGCTGTTCGATTACCTCGAGCCGGCGCACTCGTTCCTCTCCGTCGTCGAGCTGGGTCTCTACGAATCAACCGTGAAGCTTTACCGCACGCTCGCCGAGCGCGGCCTCGAGCCGCACAGCGAAACGTGGGACCGCGAAGTCGAACAGACGCTCGCCCGCCAGCGGGAGGCCATGCGCTCCCGACTCTACCCCGAGATCCCTCCCACTCGCTATCTGTGCTTCTACCCCATGGACCGCAAGCGCGGCGAACTCAAGAACTGGTACCGTGAGTCCCTGGCGGAGCGCCAGCGCATGATGCACGAGCACGGACTCGTCGGACGCCGCTATGCAGGCGCAGTGAAGCAGATCATCAGCGGCTCCATCGGCTTCGACGACTGGGAGTGGGGCGTCGACCTGTTCGCCGATGACCCGCTGATTTTCAAGCAACTGATCTACGAGATGCGCTTCGACGAGGTCAGCGCCGTGTATGCACTGTTCGGCGCTTTCTATGTCGGACTCCGCTGCCCGGCGGCACAACTCGGCGGACTGCTCGAAGGCAGCCTGCCGGTGGTTCGAACCGAATAGGCGACTTCGCCCGCAGCCCCTCCGCGCAGCGCATCCGTCGAAGGCCGCGGCCTGAGCCTTATCCACGCCGGCCGAAAGCAGATGGAGACTACACGACCGAGTCGAAGCCGCGGCCCAACGAGCCGTGTGCCTCAATGTCCGGCCGAGCTATAGGAGTTCGGCCGTACTGAAAAAGAACGGGACTTCGAAAGCCGCGGTCTCGGGCGCATCGGAACCATGCACAGCATTCCGCTCGATGCTCTCGGCCTGCGCCTGCGAGAGCCGCAGCCTCTTCAAGCCGAGAATCCTGAAGCCGGTCTGCTCGACGAGCGCCAGAATGGCGCCAGCGTTACCCGCCCCCACCGCATCCGGCTTGATAATCGCGAGAGTACGTTCCGTCATGCCTTCAGTCTTTCCTTCATCTTCAGCGCGATCTCGGCCGGGGAATCGCAGACAGTGATGCCCGCCGCCCGGAGAGCCGCCATTTTGTCCGATGCTTTGCCCGAGCCTCCGGAAATGATGGCGCCCGCGTGCCCCATGCGGCGTCCCGGCGGCGCAGTCTGGCCCGCGATGAAGCCGACCACCGGCTTGTGGACTTGGCGCTTGACGTAAGCTGCCGCCTCCTCCTCGGCCGTGCCCCCAATCTCGCCGATCATGATGATCGCGTGCGTCTCCGGGTCCTCGTTGAACAGCCGGATCGCATCCGTGAAGGTGGTGCCGATGATCGGGTCCCCGCCGATCCCGATGCAGGTCGACTGTCCCAGCCCCAGGTTGGTGAGCTGCCACACGGCCTCGTAGGTCAGAGTCCCCGAGCGGGAGACGACGCCGACGTGCCCGGGCTTGTGGATATGGCCCGGCATGATGCCGATCTTGCACTTGCCTGGCGAGATGATGCCGGGGCAGTTGGGCCCGATCAGCCGCGCTTTCCGGTCCTGCAGGAAGTCCCAGGCGCGCACCATGTCGAGCGCCGGAATGCCCTCGGTGATGCACACGATCAAATCGATGCCCGCCTCCGCCGCTTCCATGATGGCGTCGGCCGCGAAGGGCGGCGGCACAAAGATCACCGAAGCATCGGCGCCGGTCTCGCGCACGGCTTCCGCCACCGTGTTGAACACCGGCAGGTCGAGATGTTTCGTCCCGCCCTTGCCCGGCGTCACGCCGCCGGCGATCTTAGTCCCGTACGCCAGGGACTGCTGGGCATGAAACGTGCCCTCGCGCCCCGTGAAGCCCTGCACGAGCACGCGTGTATTCTGGTCGACGAGAACGCTCATGCCGCCAGCCTCACCACCTTCTCCGCCGCGTCTTTCATGTCGTAGGCGACCGTGAAGTTCAGTCCCGAGTCCGCGAGGATCTGCCGCCCCTGCTCGACATTGGTGCCTTCCATGCGCACCACCACGGGCACGCTGACGTGGAGCTCGCGCGCGGCGCTGACCACGCCGGTCGCCAGCGTGTCGCAGCGGAGGATACCGCCGAAGATGTTGATCAGCACCGCGTTCACGTGCCGGTCGGAGAGCAGGATGCGGAAGGCATTGCGGATCTGCTCGGCGGTCGCGCCCCCGCCGACGTCCAGGAAGTTCGCGGGATTTCCGCCGGCGTACTTGATAATGTCCATGGTCGCCATCGCCAGCCCCGCGCCATTCACCATGCAGCCCACGTTGCCATCGAGCTTGATGTAGTTGAGCCCGAAACGCGACGCGTCCACCTCGAGCGGGTCCTCTTCGTTCAGGTCGCGCAGTTCGACCACGTCCTTGTGGCGGAACAGCGCGTTGTCGTCGAGGTTGACCTTGGCATCCAGGGCGACGATGTTGCCGTCCGTGGTCAGCACCAGGGGATTAATCTCGGCGAGTGAGGCGTCGAGGCCCTCGTAGGCGCGCGCCAAAGCGGTCATGCATGCGGCCGCGGCGGCCACCTGCGGCGCCGCAATGCCGATTCCGAACGCCAGATCTCGCGCCTGAAATGCGGCCAGACCCAGCCCCGGCTCGAGGCTCACCTTGAGAATCTTCTCCGGTGACTTCGCCGCGACCTCTTCGATGTCCATGCCGCCTTCCGAGGACGCCATGAACACAACCCGGCCGGCGGTCCGGTCCAGCACCAGGCCCAAGTACATTTCGCGCGCGATCGGCAGCGTCTCCTCGACGAGGACTCGCTGCACCACGCGCCCCTCCGGACCGGTCTGGTGCGTCACCAGCGTCATGCCCAGGATCTTGCGGGCGACCTCGGCCGCTTCCACCGCGTCATGGGCGAGCTTGACGCCGCCGCCTTTGCCGCGGCCGCCCGCGTGGATCTGCGCCTTTACCACTACGCGCCCGCCCAGCCTCTTCGCGATCGCTTCAGCTTCTTCCACCGAGAAGGCCACCTCGCCTCGTGGAACCGGAACGCCGTACTTCGCCAAGAGCGCCTTCGCCTGATATTCGTGAATCTTCAATTTTTCGGGCCTCCGCCCCGCGGAAAACCGGCGTTTCCCGCGCTCGCGCCGCGTCAAGTTTGTAGGGGTGTGTGCTACTATCGCACCAAGAAAGCTCACTATAGCACGGAGCGATTTCTTTCCGCGTGCATCCTGCAGCCGACCGAATTGAGTTTCTCCCGTTTCTGCACAAGGTCGTGGACCGCGAAGATCTCAGCGCGGCCGATGCCCAACAGGCGCTGGAGCAGATCCTTTCAGGCGGCGTGTCGTCCGCGCAGGTGGCGGCCTTCCTGGTCGCCCTGCGCATGAAGGGCGAGACGGCCGCCGAGCTGATCGGGTTTGCCCGCGCCATGCGCGCACGCGCCACGAGGGTCGACGCCGGTCTCGCCGGCGAAGCTCTGCTCGACACCTGCGGCACGGGCGGCGACGGCTCGTCCACGTTCAACATCTCGACCGTCGCGGCCTTTGTCATCGCGGGCGCGGGCGTGCGCGTGGCCAAGCACGGCAACCGCTCGATCTCGAGCCAATGCGGCAGCGCGGACGTGCTCGAAGCGCTCGGTGTGAGGATTGCCATTCCGCCCGAGGCCATGGCCGCCTCGATCCGGCACGCGGGCATCGGGTTCCTGTTCGCGCCCGCGCTGCACCCGGCGATGCGGCACGTGCAGCCCGCGCGGCTCGAGCTCAAGATGCGCACCATCTTTAATTTCCTCGGCCCGCTCACCAATCCCGCGGGCGCGAACGTGCAGGTGGCCGGCGCGCCTTCCCCCGAAGCTGCCCGGCTGATTGCCGAAGCGCTGGCTGCGCTCGGGCTCGAGCGGGGCTTCGCCGTGCACGGCACCGGCGGGCTGGACGAAATCTCCACGCTCGGGCCGACCACCGCCTTCGAGATTGCGGGCGGCCGCATTTGCGAACGCACGCTCAGCCCGGAGGACTTTGGCGTCCGCCGGGCGGCTATCGAAGACCTCCGCGCCTCCGGGCGCGAGCACAATCGCGACATTGCGCTCGCCATTCTCGGAGGCCAGATGGGCCCCCAGCGCGACATCGTGCGGGTGAACGCCTCCGCTGCTCTCGTCGCGGCCGGGCGCGCCCGCGACTTTGCGGAGGGCATGGAGCTGGCCGCGCGCTCGATCGATTCCGGCGCGGCCCGCGCCCGTCTCGAAGCGCTGGTCGAGTTCACGAACCGCTCCTGACATTGCGCGGGCCGCATGCGATTGGCTGGCTGCCGGCCCGGGTACTGTCCGAGCAGCGGCTGGTTGCCAGAAGATGATCTGTCAACGCCCCGCGTAAACCGTCGCAGCATTTTAGAGGGCGGCGCGAACCGGTCGTCGACAGCCGGGTTGAACCCGACGGTGGAGATGGCTCGTGTCCTGCTCGAGCTGCATTCGGCGTGCGCACTCGCCTGCGCGCGACCCCTAGCGGCGCTCTCGACAGGTGGAGCGCTCGTGAGAAGTGCTAAGGCGCCGGGCACTCGTTTCGGCACGCGGAAACTGCTACCATAAACCCCACCATGACGACGCGCCGCACCTTTCTCGCCGCCGCTGCCGCCGGCACCGCCTTCGCCGGCACGACCCGCACCTTCCGCTACTCCGAGATCGAAACTCGGATCGCGCGCCGCGACTTTCGCGGCATTACCAAAGAGGACCTCGGCACGCCCGCGCTCATGGTCGACCGCGCGCTGCTCGAGCGCAACCTGAGCCACATGTCCGGGCACTGCCGCGACACGGGCATCAGCCTGCGCGCGCATTGCAAGATCCACAAGTCCGTCGACATCGCCCAAAGGCAGGTCGCTCTGGGCTCGCTCGGCATCTGTTGCGCGACCATCGCGGAGTGCGAGCTGATGGTGGGCGCCGGCATCCGCAACGTTCTGCACACCTGCCAGCCCGCGGGCAAGAACAAAATCTGGCGGGCGGTCGAGCTTGCCGCGCAGGATCCCACTTTCATGGTGGTGGCCGACGACCCGCTCACCGTCGACCTCCTCGATCAGGCTGCCGCCGCCCGCCGCATCAAGATGACGTTGCTCCCGGACATCTACGCCGGTCTCACTCGCCACGGCATGGCGCCGGGCGACCCTGGGGTCGCGCTGGCCAAACGCATCGACTCCAGCAAGAACCTGCGGCTGGGCGGGCTAATGGCCTACTCGGGCGTCGCCTCGCACACACACGGCTGGGAGACACGCCGCGAGCAATCGCGCAAGGACGTCACGCCGATGATCGAAACCGCCGCCGCCTGCCGCAAGGCCGGTCTGAACACCGCGATCCTCACCGGCGGCAGCACCGGCACTTACAACATCGACGGGGAAATCGGCCTAACCGAGCTGCAGGCCGGCTCCTTTGTATTCATGGATACCGCCTACATGAAGATTGGCGGCAAGTCCGATGCGACCCGCTACGGCGATTTCCAGCCGTCGCTGACCGTCCTGACGACCGTCATCAGCCGCAATCACCCGAACCAAGCGACCATCGACGCCGGCAACAAGGCCATGCTCCGTCCCACTGACCAGGTGAAGGACCGCCCCGACATGGTGATCGAGAACCAGGGCGCCGAATACGGCATCCTGCGCTGGAAGGATGGCGACGAGCTGAAGCTCGGGCAACGCCTCGAGCTGTACACGAGCAACCTGGACATGACCACCAATTGCTACGACCGTTACTACGTCTGTGATGGGGAGAATGTGGTGGACGTCTGGCCCATCATGGGCCGGAGCGGCGCGGTGCAGAGATAAATCCTCGCGAAAGTCTACCTCACCGGGCCGGCGCACCGAGAAGCACGCGAATCCTTCAGACTCCGGAGAGTCGATCCGAGTCCAAAGCCGCCCTACAGACTATGCACGTGAAAGCGCGCCGAAGGAAAGAACCGCCCCACCGCCGCTAGCCGTCAAGCCCCTCGCTCCTTGTTATCCTGTCTTTTGGGCTGAATTCCCCGGTCTCGCTAAGGTAGAGGTTTGTTCAATGTCCGGTCACTCCAAATGGGCCACCATCAAGCACAAGAAGGCCGCCCTCGACGCGAAGCGCGGTAAGCAGTTCACTCGCCTGATCAAGGAAATCATGATCGCAGCGCGCAGCGGCGGCGACCCCGACACGAACCCGCGCCTGCGCACCGCCATCGTCGCCGCCAAGGCCGCCTCCATGCCCAGCGACAACATCAAACGCGCCATCCTGCGCGGCTCGGGCGAACTGGAAGGCGGGCAAATCGACGAGATCATGTTCGAAGGCTACGGCCCGGGCGGCGCCGCCGTGATGGTCGAGGTCGCCACCGACAACCGCAACCGCACCGTCAGCGAAGTGCGCCACCTGTTCTCCAAACACGGCGGCAATCTCGGCGAGCACGGCAGCGTCGCCTGGATGTTCGAGCGCAAGTCGCAGATCCTCGTCGAACAGGACAAGGCCAAGGAAGACGACCTGATGAACATTGTCCTGGAGGCGGGCGCCGAAGACCTCCGCAACGACGGCGCCAACTGGGAGGTCATCTCCGCTCCCGAGCAGCACGAAACCGTCCTGCGCGCAATCGAGCAGGCGGGCATCCCCACCGTCTCCGCTCAAATCGGCATGATCCCCAAGAACCTGGTCAGGCTCGAAGGCAAGAACGCGCAGGGCATGCTGAAACTCGCCGAGGTGCTCGAAGAGCACGATGACGTGCAGAACGTCTTCTCCAACTTCGACATCGACGAAAAGGAGATGGAGGCAATGGCCTGAACGGCCGGCCCGGCTCTCTCCCATGCGCGTTCTGGGCATCGACTGCGGCGCCGAGCGGACCGGCTACGGCGTGATCGCGAGCGACGGTCTGGCCCACAGCCTCGTCGCCTCCGGCGTCATTCGCACGCGCCCCGCCGATCCGTTCGCGCAGCGGCTTCTCCAGATCGCCCGCGGGCTGCGGGAAGTTATCATCCGCTACGAGCCCACGGCCGGCGCCGTGGAAGAGGTATTCCACGCGGCCAACGTGCAGAGCGCGCTCAAGCTCGCCCACGTCCGCGGGATCGCACTGCTGGCACTGGCGGAAGCCGGCATCGCCGTGGGCGAGTATTCCGCGCTGGTCATCAAGCAGACGGTCGTCGGATACGGCCGCGCCGAAAAATCGCAGGTGCAGCTCATGGTGAAATCGCTTCTCCAACTCGACTACGACGTGCAGTCGCCCGATGCCGCAGACGCCATCGCCGTCGCCATCTGTCATGCCACGCACGCCCGCGCCGCCGCGCGCCTCGGAGCCGCGCGATGAAGCGGTTCGCTGTCATCGCCTCCGCTGTCCTGTCCGCCGCGCCCTCTCTCCCCGGCCAGCGCGTCATGTACACGAAATCTTTCCCGGGCTCGGTTCCGGCCTATGTCGGCATCGAGCTCTCCAGCGACGGGTCCGCCGTGTACAAGGAGGCCCCCGACGATGAGCAGCCGGTGAAGTTCCAGATCCCGCGCGAGGCCGCGGGCGAGATCTTCGCGCTCGCCCGCAAGCTTGACCGCTTCAAGCGCCCGCTTGAAGCGAATCTGAAGGTTGCCAACATGGGCATCAAGACCTTGCGCTGGGAGGACGGCGCCGAGAAGAACGAAGTCAAGTTCAACTATTCGCTCGACCTGGACGCCAAGGCGCTCACCGACTGGTTCGAGCGCCTCACGGAAACGCAGCTCCACTTATTCGCGCTCGAGCGCGCCGTGCGCTTCGACAAGTTGGGCGTGCACAAAGCGATTCTGCAGGTGGAGGCCGCCTACGACCGCCAGCGGCTGGTCGGCCTCGAGCGCTTCCTGCCGATGCTCGATCGCGTCGCCAAAAACGAGAGCTACCTCCACATGGCTCGCGAGCGTGCCGCGGCTCTGGCCGCGGCCTTCCGCAATCCCAGGCCGCCGGCGCCCCCGCAATGAAGCTCCTGCCGGCCTGCCTGATCGCTGCGCTCGCGCTCTCCGGCCAAACCGCTCGGAAAGCGGACGACGGCGCCGAGCAGCGCCATCTGCGCGGCCTTCTCTCCGAGGCCGGGAACAGCCCGCTCGAGTTCATTCGCGCCCTCGAAAAGCACCTGAAGAAGTATCCCGAGACGGCCGAGAAGCCCGAGCTCGAGCGCGCACTCGTGCGCGCCGCCATCGACGCGCGCGATGAGCGCCGGATCGTGTTGTACGGCCAACGCGTGCTCGCCCGCGAGCCCGATGATGCCATGGTCCTCGAACGCGTCACGCGCGCTTTGCTGCGCGCCGACGATGAGGCGACGGCTCAAAAGGCGCTGGCGTACGCGCGCAAATTCGAAGAGGTGATGCGCGCGATCGAAAAGCAGGAACCGCCCGAGCGCCGGAATCGCGGCCAGATGGTGGAGGAGATGGGCCGCGCCCTCGGGAAGGCGCTCGTCTACCAGGCGCGCGCGACCGGCAATCTCAAGCGGTATGAGGAGGCGGTTGCGCTGGCGCGCCGCGGCTACGAGACCTACCCGTCGGCGGAATCGGCGCGCGAGATCGGCCGCTGGCTCGCGCGCGCCGGCCGTGACCAGGAGGCCCTCCAGGCCTATGCCGACGCCTTCACTATTGAAGACGAGCACAACACCGCCGGCGATCGAGCCCAGGACCGCGCCCGCCTGGGCGAGCTCTGGCGCAAGCTGAAGGGCAGCGAAGCCGGGCTCGGCGATGTCGTGCTGGCGGCTTATGACCGCACCGCCGAAGTGATGGCGCGGCGGCTAGCGCTCCAGCGCCAGGCCGATCCCAACGCGCAGCGCACCGACCTGATGGACTTCACGCTGACTGGCCTCGACGGGGACAAGCTCGCGCTCGCCTCGCTCAAGGGCAAGGTGGTGGTCCTGGATTTCTGGGCCACATGGTGCGGTCCGTGCCGCGCGCAGTATCCGCTCTATGAAGAGGTCAAGAAGCGCTTCGCCCGAAACGCCGATGTGGTCTTCCTCGCGATTAATACCGACGAGGACCATTCCCTGGTGAAGCCTTTCCTTGCGGCCAACGGCTGGAAAAACAAAGTCTATTTCGAGGGCGGCCTGTCCGAGCTGCTGCGTGTCAGCTCGATTCCGACTACGATCCTCGTCGGCAGGGGAGGCAAGGTGATCAACCGTTTGAACGGTTTCCTCCCCGACCGCTTCGTCGAGATGCTCACCGAGCGCATCCACGAAGCCCCGAGCGCGCAGCCGTGACAAGCCGTTATACGCGCGTGGTCTGGATCGTGCTCGATTCCGCCGGCATCGGCGAGATGCCCGATGCGGCGGACTACGGCGACGCCGGCAGTGACACGCTCGGCAACATTGACCGTGTGCGGCCGCTGCATCTGCCGAATCTCTGCCGTCTGGGCCTCGCCAATATCCGCCGGTTCGCGAACCTGAAGCCGGACGCCGGGCCGCGCGGCGCTTTCGGGCGGTGCGCGCTCGCCTCGCCCGGCAAGGACACGACCACGGGCCACTGGGAAATGGCGGGCATCCGGATCGAGAAGCCGTTCCCGCTCTATCCGGCTGGATTTCCGCCCGAGGTCATGCAGGAGTTCGAGCGCCGTATCGGGCGCCGCTCGCTCGGCAACCGCCCCGCTTCGGGCACCGAGATCATCCGGGAGCTCGGCACCGAGCACCTGCGCACCGGGTCCCCGATCGTCTACACCTCGGCCGACAGCGTGTTCCAGATCGCCGCCCACGAGGAAGTGATCCCGCTGTGGGAGCTCTACAAGATCTGCGAAACGGCGCGCGAGATCCTGCGCGGCAAGCACGAAGTCGGCCGTGTCATCGCGCGCCCTTTCACCGGCGAGCCCGGCTCGTTCACGCGTACCGAGAACCGCAAAGATTACGTGGTGCCGCCGCCGCGCGGCATGCTGCTCGATCAGCTCGAGGCCGCGGGCGTTGCCGTGCACAGTGTAGGAAAGATCTTCGACGTGTTCCTCGGCCGGGGCATCCGGTTGTACGACAAAACCAAGGACAATGCTGACGGCATGCGGAAGATTCTCGAAGCGATGGAGGAAACGCGCTCGGGTTTGATCTGGGCCAACCTGGTCGATTTCGACCAGAATTACGGCCACCGGAACGACGTCGAGGGCTACGCCCGCGCCCTCGAGGAAGTCGATGGCTGGCTGCCATCGCTGCTCGCCAGACTCGGGGCGGGAGACCTCCTGATCGTTACCGCCGATCACGGCTGCGATCCAACCACTCCCTCGACCGACCATTCGCGCGAATACGTACCGTTGTTGCTGTACGGAGATAGTGTGAACGCGGGCGCCGACCTCGGCACACGCGCCAGTCTCGCCGACATCGGCCAGACCGTGGCGCGTAACTTCGGCTGCGGGCTGGCGCAGGGTGAGAGCATCGGGGTTACATAGCGGCGTACATCGGGGTTACACAGTAGTCCCGCTCCGCGCATCAGACAGTACGCCGCGACGATGGAGACCGAGGGCGGCAGGCGCGGCCTTCCACAACCGCGGCAGAAAGGGGTACTGAGGTGTGGTAATCCGGCGGCGCCGGGTCGCAGATGAGCTGTTGCGCGGGGTTCGCTCCCGTGGGAGGCAGAGACACCCAGGCGCCTGGGGATTACAATTCGGTAGCGGCGGCTGATGTTTTGGCATCCAATGTCCGAGGTAATCTCGATGCGACGGTGGGTTGCTGGCATTACTATCGCGCTCGTAGTACTAATCGCCGCCGCCGCGGTGGTGGCCTGGTACTGTGCCAAACGGTTTCAGCCGTTTGTGCACGAGCAGGCCGTCCGTTATCTCGAGCAGCGCTTCGGAAGCCAGGCCAAACTGGCGCGGCTGCGCATCTCAGCGCCTTTCGATTCTCCGTTGGCGATCGCGCGCACGCCGCTGCGCATCAGCGGCGAAGGGCTCGTGCTGCCGTATCGGGACCGGGTGGACCTGCCGCCGCTCATTCGTGTCCGCCGCTTTGAGGTGGAGGCTGCGCTGGGCGCGCTGTGGCAGTCGCCACGGCGCATCGGCCAAGTCCGGCTGGAGGGTTTGGAGATCAACATTCCGCCGAAACGGCTGCGCCAGGCAAGCGGCGCCACGGCCGGGAACCTGTCGCGGGCGCAGGAAGCGAAGGGCATATCCGGCGCTATGGCCGTCCTGGTTGACACGGTTTACGCCGCTGACACGCTGCTCCGCATTTATCCGGACAACCCGGCCAAGCCGCCCCGCGAGTTCGAGATCCATCAGCTCCGGCTGCACGGCGCCGGCACCGGGCGGCCGCTGCACTACACCGGCAGCCTCACCAACTGGAAACCGCGCGGGCTGATAGACACGTCTGGCGAGTTTGGACCCTGGCAGAGAGACGACCCGGGCGCCTCCCCGCTCTCGGGGCGCTACGTGTTTCGCAACGCCGATCTTGGCACGATCCATGGCATCGCCGGGATTCTCGAGTCTACGGGGAAGTTCGAGGGCGTGCTCGAGCGCATCGAAGTGCGCGGCGAGACCCGCACCCCGGACTTCCGCCTCGCCCTGAGCGGCAACCGCGTGCCGCTCACCACCGAGTTCCACTCCATCGTCGACGGTACCAGCGGCGACACGCTGCTGCGGCCCGTACGTGCGATACTGGGCCGCACCCGTTTCGTTGCCAATGGCGGCGTGGTTCGGCCCGAGGGCGCCAGGGCGCGCAGCATCTCGCTTGACGTTCTGATGCAGAACGGCCGCATCGAGGACCTGCTGCGGCTGGCCACCAAGGCGCGTACGCCGGTCATGGTAGGAGAGATCACGCTGCGGACCCGGCTGCAGATCCTGCCGCGCGAGATCGCCACGGTCGAAAAGCTCCTGCTCGACGGCAGCTTCAACGTCGAGAAGACACACTTCAACGCCGACGGCGTTCAGGACAAGATCGATGTCCTCAGCCGCCGCGCCCAGGGCCAGCCGAAGAACCAACAGATTGAGGACGTGCTGTCGGCGATTCGCGGCGCGTTTCTGCTGCGCGAGGGCGAGATCACCTTCTCGGACCTGAGCTTCCGCGTGCCGGGCGCCGACATTGACCTCAAGGGACGGTATGGCCTGGAGAACGAGCGGATTGAGATGCGCGGGACCGCGCGCCTGCAGGCGAAGGTCTCCCAGACAATGACCGGCTGGAAGCGCTGGTTTCTCAAGCCGGCGGATCCTTTCTTTAGCAAACACGGGGCGGGCACCTACTTGCCGATCAGGGTCACCGGCACGCGCGAGAAGCCCGAGTTCGGCCTCGACCGCGGCAAGGGAGATACCAAACAGAATCCAGAAGAGGGAAGGCAGGCCAGCCGCCGGGCGGACCGCGGTTATCCAACCCAAAAGCTCGCCCCGCAGCCGCCGCGCAACGGCACGACTGCGAATTTCTGAGAAGAATAGTTATCGTACACAGTTGTGCGCGTGCGTCACGCCTCAGGAACTTCCTCAAGCGCCGCCCACTCGAACGCTCCCCGATTCCCTCGCGGTGTGCGCGGCAGCCCGTTTCCTCCAAGCGGGGTGAGGCGGCAGGCGCCGCGTTTCGCTCTCGCGTAAATTACGGCATCGCTCTTGAAATCAGGTGTAAACGCGCTAAAAGCGCCAAATACGGGGTGCCAAATACGGGGTTGCGATTATCTCTCGTTCGTGGCATAATCTCTTCGCCTTTCGGGGGAAGCGGCGGGAGACCCGTGCCGGGTCGGCCTGCCGCCGGTCTGGAGGAAGTGTCATGATCCGAACCCTCGTGTTGGGGGGCGCGCTGCTGCTCCCCGTTTTCCTTGCATCTCCCGCGGTGCCGTACAAAGGCCAGGCCGCGATGGCCGCGGTGCAAGCCTGGAAGCTGGCGGTGCGGCCGCCGGCGCAGGTCGTTTATATCGGCCAGAAGGTTGCGTTGCAGGTCAGCCTGCTCAACGCGAACGAGCAGGAGGTGGCGGCGGTCCGGAATGTGGACGTGCTTGTGGAAATCACGTGCCCGTCGGGGAAACTGCTCACGATTTCCGGAGACATCGACGAAGGCAAGACCCACGATTTGTTCGGCTGGCAGCCTGCCGAAACGGGAATCTGCAAGATTGTCGCCCGGCAGAAACGGAAGAAAGAATCATTCCAGAGCGTAGTCCAGCAGAACGCGCCGCCCGATTACGACCGCAAGCTGCTCGAGGGCTTTGATTCCGTGATGGTGCTGCGTAAGCGAACCATGGGGACGCCTTCACGCAAGCCGGTGCGCGCGGCCCCGCGCGGCCCCGGGGCAATGCTGCCGCGAACTTTCGGCCCCTCGCGGCTGGCGATGTCGTTTGCCGCGCGGCCGGACGGCGATGGCTGGCAGGCTGACGAATCCAAGCCTGCGGCGGCGGCGCGCGCTCGCCCCGACAGCGGCTCGCTGATTTTCGAGATCCAGCAGCGGGACAACGCCGCCATCTGGGCTGACGGCCAGGACGCCGCCATCATCAAGGTCTGGTATGCCAGTGACTCGGGCCTGCCGGCGCAGCGCGATATCAGAGTGTGGATCGAGCGTAGTCACGGCAAGCTGGAACCGGAGCAGCCTCTGATCATCCGGGCGCATGCACACGTGGCGGAGGCACGCCTGACCTCGGAATGGCCCGCCGACGCGAGGATCCGCTTCGTGTCCTCTGCTCCGCCGCTGCCGGTTGCCGGCTCGCCGGGCCCGTGGACGGTCAGGTTTGCGACTGCCATTCTCGGCATCGCGCCGAACGGTCCCGGATGGCTGACGCTGGTGGACAGGCCCGCGCTGGTGGCCCACTTCTTTGATCACAACGGCAATCCCGCAGCCACGGCGACCCGGCGGCACGTACGCTTCGTGCCCAGCAATACCTACATCGCCGTGCAGCCGGACGCCGTCGAGGTCGAGCCGGGATCGTCGGACGCCAGCGTCCTGATGCTACCGGTGTCGGTGGGCAGTTCCGAGATCACACTGTTGTCGCCGGGATTGCCGCCGGCGGTGCACACGGTGTCGATCACCATCGGCATCCTGATTGCCTGCTGCCTCATTGGAGGCCTGTTCGGCGCGCTCTGCGCCTATTTGCAGAAGCGGAAAGATTTTCTGGCGACCGCGGTCACCGGGATCGCCGGCGCGCTCGTGCTGGCCTCCGTCTACGTCTTCGGGCTGGTGCCGATTGTCAAGGAGGTGGCCCTGCTGCGCAATATCGTGAGCGTCATCGTGGTATCACTCGTCGGCGGCTACTCCGGTGTGTATGTGCTCGAGTGGGCGCGCGGGAGATTGCTGCAAAAAGTGTAGAGACGACTCCGCGAGGAACATTCATGCGCGTACCCGCGGCACCCGTTCTTCAACGCTCCGCGGGCAAATACCACATCGCTTCCGAACCCGCGAACGCCGGCGGACGCAATGGCGCGCGCAGGCAAGCCCGTGCTGAACGCGCATTTCTCAGCAGGCCTTAGCGCGCGGGCGCTCCGATCCGGTCGCAGCGGCACCACGGCTGTGACGGCCCGCGACCGGAGCTTGCCCGCGTTTGCGGCGGCTGGGCGCGCCCTCCGCGCCACGCCTCGCCACGATCGTGATGAGCAGTGCGGATGATCGCCGCAGCGGATATGATTGAGCAGGTAAAGCCGTTCACCGGCAGGCATCGGGGAATGTCCCGATTTTTGGAGAGCGGCTCGCCGCGCAGGCAGCGGCCGCCGCGCATTCAGGCGTGCCCCGGAGTTCTTAAAGAGAGGAGGACGTGGTGTCAGGTGACTTTGTGTCAGGTGGACTGATCTTTGTGATCGCGCTGGCGCTCTTCGTAATCATCATTCTCGCCAAGACGGCGGTCGTGGTGCCGCAGCAGAGCGCATACATCGTAGAGAGGCTGGGGAAATACGGCGGGACGCTCGACGCCGGTTTCCACATCCTGATCCCGTTTCTGGACATAATCCGTTACCGTCACCTGCTCAAGGAGCAGGCGATCGATATTCCCGAGCAGATCTGCATCACGCGCGACAACGTGCAGGTGGGCGTGGACGGAGTCCTTTACCTGAAGGTCATGAACCCGGAGCGCGCCTCCTACGGCATCGCGAATTACATCTTCGCGATCACGCAACTGGCGCAGACGACGCTGCGCAGCGAGATCGGCAAGATCGAGCTCGACCGCACGTTCGAGGAGCGGTCGAACATCAACATCGCGGTGGTCACGGAGTTGGACAAGGCGTCCGAGCCGTGGGGCGTGAAAGTGCTGCGGTACGAGATCAAAAACATCACTCCGCCAAAAGACGTGTTGGCAGCGATGGAAAAGCAGATGCGGGCCGAGCGCGAGAAGCGCGCGGTGATTCTGAATTCCGAAGGCGTTCGTGACGCAGCCATCAACAAAGCCGAGGGTGATAAGCAGCAGGTGATCAAGGCGTCGGAAGCGCGCAAGCAGCAGCAGATCAACGAAGCCGAGGGACAGAGCGCGGCTATCCTCGCCGTCGCCACCACCACCGCCGAGGGCATCCGGCGCGTGGCCGCCGCCATCGAGGCGCCGGGCGGCGCCGATGCCGTGCAACTGCGCGTGGCGGAGCAGTACATCGGCGAATTCGGCAGGCTGGCCAAGGCAGGGAACACGCTGATCGTGCCCGCGACGCTGACCGACCTGTCCTCGATGATCGCGTCGGCGATGGCGATCCTGAAAGACGGCCGGCTCGGCAAGGCGCTGACACCCGAGGTGGAGTCCTCGACGCGGCCGATGCGCCGGCCGGCGCAAGCGCCGGAGCCGCAGGTGTGATGCTCCGGCGCACGGCGCTCGAGGTCCTCGCGGGAGCGGCTTGCGCGGCCGGACAGGGCATCGTACGCGAGCCGACCGGCAAGAAGCCGACGGTCGTGTTTGCCTCGGGGGAAACCGGCAACCACTCGGACACGGCGCTGGCCCGGATCGCCGGAGAGTTGGAATCGGCGAACGCGATGCGCTGCAGGGTGATCATCGCGAACAGCCCCAAGGATTTTCCGGACCTGGAGATGCTCGAGGATGCCGACCTCGCCGTCTTCTACCTGGAGTCGCTCGAGTTGCCCGCCGCGCAGATGCAGTATGTACGGTCCTACGCGGGCTCGGGCAAGCCGCTGGTGGCATTGCGCACGACCTTGCAGGCTTTCCGGAATTGGCCCGAATTCGGCGAGCAGGTGCTCGGCGCGCAATGGCACTACGATTACGGCCGCGACTCGAGCACCGAGGTCCGCGTCATTCCGGGCGCGGCAAGCCATCCGATTTTGCAGAGCGTTCCGGCGGCGTTCCGCTGCCGGTCCCCGCTCTACCACGTGCTGCCGCTCCGGGGCTCGCCGAAGCTGCTGCTGATGGGCAAGCCCGTGGGGCCGAGCGACCGCACGGAGCGGGTCGACAACCCGGTGGCATGGACCACAAGCTACAAAGGCGGCCGCGTCTTCTATACATCCCTGGGCGCGGCGCCGGACTTCGAGGTGGAGCCGTTCCGGCGGCTGCTGGTGAATGCGGTGTACTGGGCGTTGGGGCGAGTTCGCTGAGATTGCAGGCGTGCCCGGGCCGGTCCGGAGATCGCGGCTAACCACGGCTAGGCGCGCCAGCGGAGCGACATGGTCTTGCCGTCGCGCTCCGTGTTGCCACCGATGGCGTGCAGGGTGAAGTCGCCGCCTTCCGCCGAGAGCGTCGCATCCACCCAGCCGACCGGCTCGCGGTCATTGAAGTTGTAGCCGACCGCCGGCAGGTTGATGAGGTGGATTCCCTCGAGCGAGTCGAAATGGTAGCGGTGCGAGTGTCCGTACAGGATCGCCTTCACGCTGCGCACCGGCGTGACCAGGCGGAAGAGGCGGTCGGCATCGAGCAGGCTGCCGTCGGCATCGTCGAGCGTATGGTGGACGACGACGATGGTCGGCACTTCGGATGCCGAGCGCAGGTAGCCGTCAAGCCAGGCGCGCTGCTCTTTGCCGAGCAGCCCCGCCACCCGATTGACGTAGAGCAGCGAATCGAGAACCACAAAGCGCACCGGAGGGCGCTCGAATACGAGTACGTGCTTGTCCTTCACCGGCTGCACCTGGCCGGGCGACGCCCTGGCGAAGACGGGCAGGAAATTGCGGCGGTCATCGTGATTGCCAAGCGAGAGGCACACGGGCGTGTCCTCGAGGATGGGTTGCAGCAGCACGTGCAGAAGCTCGTAATCGCCGCGCTGCCCCTCGAGCCGCGCCAGGTCGCCGTCGATGAGCACGCCCTCGGGCCGGGAGCGTACCACTTCGGGGATGACACGGCCGAGGTTGTCGTGCGGACGGAAGCCGCGGTACTGGTTGGTCTTATCGGCGGCGAGGTGGGTGTCGGCGAGCAGCGCCCACCGCGTGCTGCGGGCCTGAGCGCCGAAGCCGCGCGCGAGCGCGATGCCGCCCCCTGCCGCCACTCCAAGGAACCTGCGGCGGGAGCTTTCAGGCAGCGTGAGGATCGGCATCAGCTATTAGTGTAGCTGCACCGTTTCTCACCCGACTCTGCCGCGGCGCATGCTCCCCTCCAGCGGCCCGTTCGGTTCCGTCCAGGATTCATGCCGGCGGCGCAGGTGGCGTGCGGCCTTTCACCACGCCACGCGGGCCGCCGGCGCGGTCAACTCCGGCGCGAGCCGCGTCTATTCGAAGCGGTCTTTTTTGAAGCCGTCTTTTTCGCGGAGCGTTTTTTCGGAATTCTGGCACCGGACTCGCGCGCTTCGTTGAGTGCGATCGCGACCGCCTGCTTGCGGCTCTTAACCTTGCCGCGGCCACCCGACTTGAGCTGACCGTGCTTGTACTCGTGCATCACCTTCTCGACCTTGCCGCGGCCGCGCTGTGAACGTTTCTTCGATGCAGCTTTCTTTGTCGCCATGAATGTTTCCCTCGAGGCCACACGCGCGTTCCCGATGTGGTTCCCGCCATACGTTTGGCAGCCGCTCCCTCACGCTCCCGGCTGAGAATGAACACTCCCGAGCCGCGCGCGTGAACAAGCGGTACGCGGGACGGCAGACTGGCGAGTGCGGCCGCCATATAGACTCCGGCGGCGCCCTTTTGTTGTCATACAGCGGCACGGGCAATACATGCTCGGGGCGGAGCGGCGGCGGGCGAACACCGTCCGGGACCGCGGAGATCAGCTCTTCGGGAGCACATGTTGTCCGCCGGCACTGCCGGTGCGCGCCCGCGCATCCCCATGCTCCCAACGGTGGCGGGCCCGGGTTCGCGGATCAAAACGGGTTGGAAGCTGGCTGCCTCGGAATGGGCGAGCAGACGCCACCCGGGTGAAACCGGGACGTCTCGCCCGCCATCCGATTTGACAGCGCGAATCCGGCTTCTTATATGATGGAATTTCAAACACCCTGCGGCCGCGCCGCTTGCCGGGTAGCAGTGCCCCGCACGGAGCGCTCCGGTTCGCGGCCGAGGGCTCTCGAGTCTTCTATGATCAATGTCGAAGGACTGACCAAGCGATACGCGCGCACGATCGCGGTCGACAACATCTCATTCGAGGTCCAAAAAGGACAGATCGTCGGCTTTCTCGGCCCGAACGGCGCCGGCAAGACAACCACGATGCGCGTTCTCACCTGCTTCATGCCTCCCACGGCAGGCAAGGCAAGCGTCGCCGGTTTCGACGTGCTCGAGCAGCCGATGGAGGTCAAGAAACGGATCGGCTATCTGCCCGAACTTCCGCCCGTCTACGGCGACATGGAAGTCATTGAGTATTTGCGATTCGTGGGGCGGCTGAAGGGGATTCCCAAGGCCGACCTGAAGCGGCGGGTGGATGAGGTGATCGAGCGGTGCGCGGTCGGCGAGGTCCGCACTCGGCTGATCTCGAAACTGTCGAAAGGCTACCGGCAGCGGGTCGGGCTGTCGCAGGCCATCATTCACAACCCCGACGTGCTGATACTCGATGAGCCCACGGCGGGACTGGACCCCAAGCAGATCATCGAGACGCGCTCGTTGATCAAAAGCCTGGCGGGCGACCACACCATCATTCTCAGCACGCACATTCTCCCCGAGGTGGAGCAGACCTGCGAGCAGGTGATCATCATCTCGCGAGGCAAGTTGGTCGCGACCGACTCCGTGCACAACCTGACGAACCGGCTGCGCGGGTCCGAAGCGGTCGCCGTGGAGGTGGAGGGCCGCGACGGCGCGGTCAATTCGGCGGTGATTCTGCAGCGGCTGGAGAAAGTGCCGGGCGTGAGCCGGGTGCTGGCCAAGGAGAGCCGGGGCCAGCGGCACATCTTTGAGATCGAGAGCCTGCAGGGCCGCGCCATCCGCCCCGACCTGGCGCGTGCCGTGGTCGAATCCGGGTGGAACCTGAACGAGCTGCGGCCGGTGGCCGTCAGTCTGGAAGAGATCTTCCTGCAATTGACGGCGAGCGATGAGGCGGCCACGCCGGCGGGAGGTGTCAAGCAGTGAGGAACACAGTAACCATATTTCAAAAAGAGATCAAGAGTTATTTCGCTTCGCCGATCGCCTATGGACTGATGGCCTTTTTTGCCCTGATATCGGGCTACTTCTTCTTCGCCTTCACGGCCAATTTCGTGGAGCGCGGCATCCGCATGCAGATGATGGGGCGCGGCATGCCCATGGATGTGAACGAGTGGGTGATCCGGCCGATGCTCATGAACATGAGCGTGGTCGGACTCTTCGTCATTCCGATGATCACCATGCGGCTGTTCGCGGAGGAAAAGCGCCTGGGCACGATCGAGCTGCTGGCGACGTCGCCGGTGCGCGATCTGGAGATCATTCTGGGCAAGTGGCTGGCGGCGCTGGTCATGTACTCGGCCATCCTGGCGCTGGCCGGGATCAACACGGCGCTGTTGTTCCTGTACGGCAACCCGGACTGGAAGCCGCTGCTGGTGGGCTATCTCGGCCTCGTCCTGCAGGGCGGCACGCTGCTCGCCATCGGCGCGTTCATCTCCACCACCACGCGCAACCAGATCATCGCGGGCACCGCGACGTTTGCCATCTGTCTCCTGCTTTGGGTGCTGGACTGGGCGAGCTCGTACGGAACGACGAGTGCCGCCAAGGTGATCGCCTATCTTTCCGTGGTGACGCACTTCGAGCCGTTTGCCAAGGGCGTGATCGACAGCAAGGACGTAATCTTCTATCTCTCAATGATTTTCTTTGGGTTGTTTCTGACGTCACGTTCCATGGAATCGCTGAGGTGGAGGGCGTAGCATGCCACGGTTTGCCTGGCTCAAAACAAGACAGACGAAGTTCACCGGCTACGTCACGGTCTACATCCTGATCGTGGTAGCGGTGCTGGGACTGCTCAACTGGCTGGCGCAGCGGCACAACAAGTCGTTCGACACAACGGCGAACAAGCGCTACTCGCTTTCCGATCAGAGCAAGAAGATCGCCGCGAATCTGAAGCACGACGTCAAGATCACATATTTCGACGATAAGGAGCGGTTTCAGAACGCCAAGGACCTGCTCGACCGCTACGACACGCTGTCAACCAAACTGCATGTGGAGTACGTCGATCCGGACAAGGATCCGCAGAAGGCGCGCGTCATGGGCGTGCGCACCATGGGCACGACTTTCATCGAGGCTGGCGGCAGGCGCGAGGAGGCCAAGTCGCTGACCGAAGAGGAAGTGACGAGCGGGATGATCCGCGTGCTGAAGACGGGAGTGCGCACGGTATGCACGACCTCAGGATCGGGCGAGCCAAGCCTCGAGGAAACCGGCCGCGACGGCTACTCCACAGCCAAGGAGAGCATGGAGAAAAACAACTACAGGACGCGCACCATTTCCCTGCTCGAGAAGGCGGAGGTCCCGAAGGACTGCACCATCCTGGTGGTGGCCGGCCCGCGGCTCGATTACCCGCAGCCGGTCGTGGACGCGATCAAGAAGTTCGTCGAGAGCGGCGGCGACGCGCTCTTCCTGCTGCCGCCGCCGCTGCAGTTCCCGAAGGAATCGACCGCGCCCAATGACGCGCTCGCGGGCGTGCTCGGCGGCTGGGGCGTGACGCTGAACAAGGACCTGGTGCTTGACACCAGCGGCATCGGGCAAATCTTCGGCTTGAGCGAGGTGGTTCCGCTCGTGGCCAATTACGAGACGCAAGCGATTGTGCGCGAGATGAAAGGCGTGGCGACGGCATTTGCCTTTTCTCGCAGTCTCGACACGAAATCTGCCGACAAGACGACGGTGGAGAAGCTGTTCTCGACGTCCGCGAACAGCTATGCCACCGCGAAGCTTAACCTGAACTCGGCGGAGCTGACGATCGATCCGAACAAAGACAAGAAGGGGCCGCTGCTGCTCGCCGTGGCGGGGACATACAACACCGGCAAGACGCCGCAGACGAGCGGGTCGGACGCATCGCCAGGACAGGGCCGGTTCGTGGTGGTGGGCTCGGCGGCGTGGATCAGCAATTCCTTCTTCAGCGCCTCGAGCATCGGCAACCGCGACCTGTTCCTGAACATGCTGAACTGGCTGTCGGCAGACGAAGAGCTGATCTCCATCCGTCCCAAGGACCCGGAGGATCGCCGGCTGTCGCTCACGCAGCGGCAGATGCGCCTGCTGATGTACACCAGCCTGATCGCGCTGCCGCTGGCGGCGATCATCACTGGCATCGGTGTGTGGTGGCGCAGGAGATAGCCGATGTCGATGCGGGGTTTGCTGCTCGCGACTGTGGCGCTGGCGCTGCTCGCGGGCGGTGTGTACTGGTCAGAATCGCGGCGCAAGGCGGAAGAGGCAAAGCCTAAAGACGAAGCGCCCAAGCTGATCGGGGTCCCCGAGGACCAGGCGAAGAAGGTCGAGATCCGCAAGACGGGCGGGGACACGACCGTGCTCGAGCGCGATGCGGGCAATAAATGGCGGATTACGGCGCCTCAGCCGCTGGCCACGGATCAGGACGCGGCTTCGGGCGTCGTGTCCTCCCTCACCGGGCTCACCTGGCAGCGGCTGGTGGACGAAAAGGCTGGCGACCTGGCCCGCTTCGGGCTGAATGCGCCGAAAGTGGAGGTCGTGCTGACGACCAAGGACGGCAAGACGCGCAAAGTGCTAGTGGGCGACGAGACGCCGACGCAAGGCGGGTTCTTCTCCAAGCTCGAAGGCGATCCCCGCGTCTTCACGATCGCGAGCTGGACCAAGGAAAGCATCGATAAGACCTCGAAGGACCTGCGCGACAAGCGCCTGCTGACGTTCGACTCGGAGAAGCTCACGCGCGTCGAGCTGTACGCCAAGGGACAGGCGATCGAGTTCGGCAAGAACAATCAGAACGAGTGGACGATCCTGAAGCCGCGGCCGCTGCGGGCTGATAATCTCACGATCGAGGAGCTCGTCCGCAAGCTCAAAGACGCGAAGATGGACACCTCGGTCAGCGACGAGGATGCAAAGAAGGCGTCATCAGAATTCGCGAGCGGGACCGGCATCGGCACCGCGCGGGTGACCGACGCCGCCGGGACACAGCAGATCGAAGTGCGCAAGAAAGGCGACAACTACTATGCGCGCAGCAGCGTCGTGGAAGGCGTGCACAAGGCCGCCAACGAGCTCGGCGAGGCGCTGGACAAGAAGCTCGAGGATTTCCGCAATAAGAAGCTGTTCGACTTCGGCTTCAGCGATCCGAACAAGGTCGAGCTGCGCGACGGGACCAAGACCTACAGCTTCGCGAAGAGCGGCGACAAGTGGACGTCGGGCGGCAAAACGATGGATTCCACGAGCGTGCAGGCGCTGGTCGACAAGCTGCGCGACCTCGCCTCCATCAAATTCGTGGAGAGCGGCTTCACGACGCCGGCGATCGAGATCACCGTCACCTCGAATGACGGCAAGCGTGTGGAGAAGGTGCTGATCTCGAAATCCGGAGATAGCTGGTTCGCCAAGCGCGAGAACGAGCCCGCCATCTACGAGCTGGACGGCAAGGCGGTAGAGGAGATCCAGCGCGCGGCGGCCGACGTCAAGGAAGCGAAGAAGTAAGACTGGTTCGCGCGCATTGCGCGATTGGGCACAACGGTGCTCGTGCTTCTGCCTTTGGATTGAAAAGCAGCCGGCACGGTTTACTGTACGCTGTATACCAGTGCCCGCCCCGGACGGTTCCGCCCGGGTTACGGCTCCACACCTTCCCCATCCGAAACGTGATCGCCGCCTGCGCGAACCCCATTGACAGCAGCCCATATCACGGGTAATCTATGCATAGACTACCTATGCTATCGGCCGGCAAATCGAAGACCGAGATCCCACCCGGGACTCTCGAGATGCTGATTTTGAAGACGCTGAAGCGGTTCGGCGCGATGCACGGCTATGGGATCGCCAAATCGATTCAGCAGACGTCGGACGAGGTCCTGCGCGTGGAAGAAGGGTCGCTCTATCCCGCACTGCAACGAATCCTGATAAAAGGCTGGGTGACGGCGGAGTGGGTGCAGGCCGGCTCCAAGCGCCGGATGCGTGTCTACCACCTGACGCCCGCCGGGCGGAAACAACTCGCCGCCGAGATCTCCGAATACCGGCGCGTATCGCAGGCGATCGAGCGGGTCATCGAGCCCGCGTAAGAAGGAGGATTGCTGGTGGCCTGGATCGGCCGGATTCGCAGCAGGCTCGCGGTCCTCTTCCACCCCGGCCGCTTCGACCGCGAGCTCGAAGAGGAGATGCAATCGCATCTCGAGATGCAGGTCGAAGAGAACCTCGAAACCGGCATGGATGCCGAGGAGGCCCGTTACGCGGCTCGGCGGCGGTTCGGCAACGCGCCGCTGCTGCGGGAGGCGAGCCGCGAGATATGGGGATGGATTTCTCTCGAGCGGCTATTCCAGGACGTGCGGTACGCACTGCGGTTCATGCGCCGCAGCCCGGGGTTCACGACAGTCGCCATGCTCACCCTGGCGCTCGGCATCGGCGCCAACACCGCCATTTTCAGTCTGCTCGACACCATTCTGCTGCGGGCACTGCCGGTCCGGAATCCGGGTGGGCTGGTATTTGTACAGAAGGCCGACCGCCGGGAGAGCGTATCCCGGTTCTCGTATCCGGTCTTCCGCGAACTGCGCGACAAGTGCGGATCGTTTTCAGGCCTTTTCGCCTTCACGCCGGTGAATGGCGTCACGGTGCGCAGTAGCGGCTCGGGCGGCTCAACGGCGGAGGAAGTCGCCATGGGACAGTTGGTCTCGGGCGAGTTTTTCGATGTGCTCGGGGTATCTGCCCTGATGGGCCGAGTGCTCCGGCCGGAGGACGACCGGGTGCAGGGCGGACATCCTGTGGCCGTGATCAGTTACGGCTATTGGAAGCGCCGGTGGGCGCAGGATCCGAGTGTGTTGGGGCGGACGCTGGCCGTGGACGGTGTTGACTTCACGATCGTCGGAGTCGCACCGCCGGAATTCTTTGGCGTAGTCTAGGGAGGACTGCCGACATCTGGGTGCCCACGGCGATGCAGGCCCCGATGCGGTACCGGAGCAATTACTGGAGCACCGGGGGCGCCCGGCCGGACAGACCCTGGCTCAACCAGCCGGATATCTCGTGGCTTACGGTGATGGGTCGAGTGAAGCCCGAGGTGCCTGCACCACGCGCCGTTGCGGAAGCGAGCGCTCTGTTTCGCCAGTTCGAATCGGCGCGCAGGCGTGTAACGCCGGAGTTGCATATCGATCTGGCCCCCGGCAGCCGGGGAATCTCCGAGCTGCGCCGGCGGTTCTCCGAGCCGCTTTCGATTCTCATGGGTATGGTCGGTCTGTTGTTGCTGATCGCCTGCGCCAACGTAGCCAACCTGCTGCTCGCGCGGGCGGCGGCGCGGCGGCAGGAGATCGCGGTGCGGCTGGCGATCGGAGCGGGACGGGCGCGCCTGGTGCGGCAGCTCCTGACCGAGAGCGCGTTGCTGGCAATGGCAGGAGGTGCATTGGGTCTGCTGTTCGCCGATTGGGGCCGCCGTTCCCTGCTGGCGCTGCTCTCGTTGGGTTCCCGCCCGCTGCCGGTGAACGTGTCCATCGATTCCCGCGTACTGATTTTCACGGCTGCGCTCTCGCTGGCCACGGCTATTCTGTTCGGACTGGTTCCCGCCCTCCAGGCCACGGCGCAGCCTCTCCGCGTCCCGGCAGCGCCGCGTCCGCGCCTCGCTGTTTCCCGGCTGCTGGCGATTTCGCAGGTCGCGCTTTCGGTGCTGTTGCTGATTTGCGCAGGGCTTTTCGCCCGGACCTTGCGCAATCTCCAGACGCTCGACACAGGCTACCGGGCCGACGACCTCTTGCTGGCCGAGATCAACCCGCGGGTGCTGGGCTACCAGAGCGTTCAACTGCGGGAGCTCTACGACCGCCTGCTGGAGCGAGTGCGGGCGATTCCCGGGGTTTGCTCAGCCAGCCTCTCTTTATCGCCTCCCATCAGCGGCGATCAATGGACGAGCAATGTGAGCGTGGCGGGCTACACGCCGCGCCCGGATGAGGACCTGAACGTTCAAAAGCTGGTGGTGACGCCCGAGTACTTCGACACAGTGGGGCTGCGAGTCATGGAGGGACGCGAATTCACGGCTCAGGATGCCCGGAACGCGTCTCCGGTCGCGGTCGTGAACGAGACAATGGCGCATTACTTTTTTGGAAACCGTTCGGCGGTCGGGCAGCGCTTCGTCTTTGGAGGTCCGCTGAGAGGCAGCGGGATCGAGATCGTGGGGGTGGTACGCGACGCCGTTTACAACCGCCTGCGGGACCGCATACCGCGCGCGGCATATCTGCCGCTGTCGCAGCAGTTGGAGGCTGCCGGATTCCATGGCCCGGTGGCACTGCGCGACCTCGAAGTGCGGACCGCGCCTGGCGCCGCTTCCGCCGTCGCAGCCGCACTGCGGCGGGTGATCGCCGGGACGGCTCCGAATCTGCCGGTGTTGGGGATCTCGACGCTCCCCGATCGCGTGAACCGCGCACTCGGGCAGGAGCGCGCCATTGCGCAACTGACGGGGTTCTTCGGCGTGCTCGCTTTGTTGCTGGCTGCGATCGGGCTCTACGGTTTGATGTCGTACGTCGTGGCCCGCCGGACTAGCGAGATCGGCGTGCGGATGGCTCTCGGCGCTCGCCCGAGAGACGTGCGCGGGCTGATTCTGCGCGAAACGCTCTCACTGACCGCCGCCGGAATCGGGCTGGGACTGCCGGCGGCCTGGCTCAGCCTGCGCGTGGTGTCAAGCCAGCTCTTTGGGCTCTCAGCGCACAACCCGGCCACGATTTTCGCGGCGACGCTCGTCATGACGGCGGCTGCTGTCCTCGCCGGCTATCTCCCAGCCCGGCGCGCCACGCGGGTCGATCCCATCGAGGCCCTCCGCTATGAGTGAGCTCTGGCGCCGGCTGCGCATGCTCTTCCGCTGCGAGCGTTTCGACCGCGAGCTCGAAGAGGAGATGCAATCGCACCTGGAAATGCAGGCGGAAGAGAACCTTGAACACGGCATGGCTTTCGAGGACGCGCGGTACGCGGCTCGGCGGCAGTTCGGGAATCCGATGCTGCTGGCCGAGGACAGCCGCGCCCGTTGGGGCTGGCACTGGCTTGAATGCCTGCTGCAGGACATCGGGTTCGCCGGACGGATCTTACGGCGCAATCCTGGATTCGCCGTGGTCGCGGTGCTGACGCTGGCGCTTGGCATTGGCGCCAATTGCCTGGTTTTCAGCGTGGTTGACACGGTTCTGCTCCGTCCGTTCCCATACAGGAATCCGGACCGCCTGGTTTTCGTCTGGACCGAATTCTCCGCCGCGAACCAGCAGGCGATGTCCTCGCTGCCGGATTATCTCGATTGGCGAGCACGCAATCAGGTCTTCGAGGACATGGGGGCCTACATCCCGGCCAGCTTTGACCTGGCCGGGCCGGCGTACTCGGAACAGCTTCATGGCCGGCGCGCCTCGGCCAGCTTCTTTCACACGCTCGGGGTACAGCCGCAACTTGGGCGCCTGTTCCTGCCGGATGAAGAGCACGACGGTCGCGACTGCGTGGTGCTGATCAGCGACACACTCTGGCGCAATCGCTTTCAGGCGGATCCCCGCGTAGTGGGTTCAATCATCCTGCTCAGCAGGAACGGCCAGCCCGCCGAGCCGTACACTATCATCGGCGTGCTGCCGGCCCGTTTCGAGGCAGCTTTCCCGCGCTACGCGGATGTCTGGGGCGCGCTTGCGCGCGATGGCGAAGAAGCATATCAGCGGCGCATGGGCGGCTTCGACGTGGTCGGGCGGCTGAAGGCCGGCATCACGCTGACGCAAGCGGAATCGGCTATGCGATCGATCGCCGGCGTGCTGGCGGTGCAATATCCGCAGACCAACCGCGGCTACAGCGTACAGTTGCGCGATTTCCACGAATCGCTGACGGGATATGGCCGGCACGCGATGTGGAGCCTGATGGGCGCGGTTGCATTCGTGCTGCTGATTGCTTGCGTGAACGTGGCGAACCTGATGCTGGCCCGCGCCGCCGACCGCGAGCGCGAGATCATGATTCGCGCGGCCATCGGCGCCGGGCGCGGCCGCCTGCTCCGGCAGCTTGTGGTCGAATGCCTGCTCCTGAGCGTCGTGGGCGGCGCGGCCGGCGCACTGCTGGCCCATACGGGTGTCGGCGCCGTCCAAGCGGCTATGCCCGAGAGCATTCTCCGCCGCGGGGAGATCGCCATCGACCTGCGGGTGCTGGCGTTCACCTTTGCGGTTTCGCTGCTGGCCGGAGTCGCCTTCGGTCTGATTCCCGCCGCCCGCGCGTCGCGCGCCAATCTAAACCCCGCGCCGGCTCGCACTGGCCCGAGTCGCACCCGCCTGCGCGATACGCTGGTGATCGCGGAAATTGCGCTGGGGCTGGTGCTGGTGACGGGCGCGGCGCTCACAATCAACAGCTTCGTGCGCCTGCTGCGAGTCGATCCCGGGTTCGATCCGCGACGGCTGCTCTCTATCGAAACGTACCTGCCTCGGGAGGACTACAGCACTGACACCGCCAGGGTGGCCGCCATGGATGTCCTGCTGGCGCGCCTGAAGGCTTTGCCCGGCGTGTCGCATACCGGTATTACGGACTTCCGACCGCTCGGCAGTTCGATGCACATTACAATGCGCAAGCGCGTGGCCGGCGCCATGCCGCTCCCCGTCCATCTGGAAGCGATCGCGGGGGATTATTTTGCCGCTATGGGCACGCCCCTGCTGCGCGGCCGCGCCTTCACCGAGCACGATGCCGCGGGTGCACACGAGGTGGCCATTATCAATGAGGCGGCCGCCCGCCAGTGTTGGCCGCGCGAGGATCCGCTGGGCCGGCAGATCATGTTCGGCCAGGCAAAACGCGGAGAGGTGCGCGCCGTTGGGGCCGTCACGGAAGGAGTCCGCGAGATCGTAGGTGTGGCTGCCGACGTCCGGCGTATGGGTCTGGAGCGTGCAGCTCAGCCGGCCGTATATGTTCCGCAACGGCAGCAGCCGTCGACCCGGAACGAGATCGTGCTGCGCATGTGGCCCGGCGTTTTCGCTGCCGACCTTGCGCGCGCAGTGCGCGCCGAACTCGCCGCCGTGAACCGCAAGCTGGTGGCAAGCGATGTCACCACAATGAAGGAAGTGGTTGATCGGCGTCTCTCGCAGCCACGCTTCATCGCTTCGCTGCTGGGCATCTTCGGCTTGATCGCGCTCGCTCTCCTGATCACGGGCGTCTACGGCGTGACGGCCTACACGGTCCGCGTCCGCACGTACGAGATCGGGATCCGCATGGCGCTCGGCGCGGCCCGCCGCGAGGTGCTCGCCGCCGTTTTGCGGCGCGGCGTTCGGCTCGCCGTAATTGGAATCGTGCTGGGGGCCGCCGGAGCGTTTGTCGCCAGCCGGGCGTTGATTAGCGCGCTCTACGAGATCAAGCCCGCAGACCCGGCCACTTTCATTGCGGCTGCGCTGCTGGTAACCGCCGCGTCGCTATTGGCCTCCTACGCACCCGCCCGCCGCGCCACTCGCATCAACCCTGTCGAGGCCCTCCGCCATGAGTGAGCTCTGGCGGCGACTGCGCATGCTCCTCAGTCGCGAGCGTTTCGAGCGCGAGCTCGAAGAGGAGATCCAATCCCACCTGGAAATGCAAACCGGGGACAACCAGGAGCACGGGATGGCCCCCGAGGAGGCCCGATACGCGGCCAGGCGGCAGTTCGGGAACGCGGCGCTCCTGAAAGAGGTGAGCGCGGACGCCTGGGGGTGGCGCTGGTTTGAAGCTCTGGCCCAAGACCTGCGCTACGCATTGCGCACGCTGCGGAGGCGCCCGGGATTCACCGCTATCGCGATTCTCTCGCTTGCCCTGGGGATCGGCGTCAACATTGCGATCTTTAGCTTCATCAACGGGGTCCTGTTGCGTCCCTTGCCGGTCCCGGAAGCCGAGAGGATGGTCTCGATCTACCATCGAAGCTCGAAAGGCTGGCTGAGCAGCAGTTCGTATCCCGACTATACGTTCTATCGCAATCACAACGACGTGTTTACGGGCATGCTCGCCTATCTGCGTGTGCCGATGCTGCTCCGCACCGGTGAAGTGGATGAAAAGCTTTCCGGTGAACTCGTTAGCAGCGACTATTTCTCCCTGCTGGGTCTGAAGCCGGTTGCCGGCCGCTGGTTTGGCGGCGAACGAGGCGGTTCTGCCCAGGAGCAGCCGCTCGTTATCCTGAGCTATGACTTCTGGCAACGCCGCTACGGACACGACTCGGCCGTCATTGGGAGGAGTCTCAGAATCGGCGCCGGCTCCTTCACTGTTTCCGGCGTCGCGCCGCCGGGTTTTCATGGTCTCGTGCTGGACTGGGGAGATCCACCGGAGTTCTGGGTCCCGATGCGGATGTACCGGCAAGCCGTCCCGGCGTTCAGGGACATGGACATCCTCAATTACTGGGGCATGCAATCGTTCCTGGTCGCGGGAAGACTGCGTCCGGGCGTCTCGTTCGACCAGGCGCAGGCCGCCTTGGCCGTGTTGTCGTCCAGAGCCGCGCCGCTGAGGCAAAGTGCCTTCCGCGAGAGATCCGGATTCACACCGGAGTTGTATCCGGCGCGGCGGGCGCGCTTCTGGCCCGCTTATCGCGGCTCCGTCACAGGCTTTCTGGCCCTGCTCGCCGCGAGCGTCGGACTGATTCTCCTGATCGCCTGTTTGAATCTCGCGAACCTGCTGCTGGCACGAACCTCGCAACGGCGCAAGGAGATCGCGATCCGGATGTCGATCGGCTCCGGACGGGGCCGGCTCATCCGCCAGTTCCTGACCGAAAGCCTGGTGCTATCGCTGCTCGGCGGCGCCGCGGGTCTCCTGGTCGCGCGCTGGACCGCCGCCTACCTCACAAGCTTCCACCGGCCGTTCAAGATCTCCCTGACCTTTGACGGCGGCATGGATGTGCCCGTATTGACCTTCGCGCTCCTGCTTTCTGTCGCAACCGGTGTTCTCTTTGGGATGATTCCCGCAGCCCAAGCCTCGGGCGTCAACATGACCGCCGCGCTGAAGGCGGACTCGCTGAAAGTCGCCGCGGGACTTCGCGGCATCGCGTTGCGCGACGCTCTCGTAATCGCGCAGGTGGCGCTGTCGGCCCTGTTGCTTGCCGGCGCCGGCCTATTCCTCCGCACCGTCGAGAACGCCCGCGCCGAGGATGTCACGCTGGATCCCGGCAAAGTACTGGTCGCAAACCTGGACCCAACTCTCAGCGGATATGACGCACAGCGGCGCCAGGTCTTCTACTCGCAGCTTCTCGACCGTGTCAAGGCATTGCCGGGGGTCGCCGGCGCGGCGCTCATCGAGCTGGTACCGCTGGGCGGCTTTCGCGGCGGCACGGAAATCATCGTGCCGGCAGGGGAAAACCGCGGCGGCAGTACGAGGGTCCAGGTCGACTACAACGCTGCTTCTCCCGGATATTTCGAGACCGTTGGGCTTCCGCTGGTGCGTGGCCGGGCCTTCACCGAACACGATCGCAAAGGCGCGCCCGGCGTGGCCGTCATTAACGAAGTGATGGCCGGCCGCTTCTGGCCGGGGCTCGATCCCAGCGGAAGGCGTTTCAGTCTTACCTGGCGCGAAGGCGGCGAGGTGGAGGTTGTGGGTGTTGTACGCGACGGAAAGTTCCGCAACTTCCGCGACTCGCATCGGCCCTGTTTCTATGTGCCGCTCGCGCAGCACGGGTCGAGCCGGATGAGCCTCGAGGTCCGTTCCACGGGAGATCCGATGAACCTGGTCGCGGCCATCCGCGGGGAGGTGCGCGCGCTCGATGCCGCTATGCCGGTGACCGATTTTCTGACTTTGCAGTCGATCCGCGAACAGGGTATGTCGCAAGAGCGCCTGATCGCTTCACTGCTCACCGGCTTCGGCGTGCTGGCTCTGGTGCTTGCGGCAATCGGCGTCTACGGCGTCACGTCGTTCTCGGTCATCCAGCGGACGCGGGAGATCGGGATTCGGATGGCGCTTGGGGCAAAGGCCGGGCAAGTCGCGGGCACTGTCCTCCGGCGAAGCGCGGCTCTGGCGTTGAGCGGTCTTGCGATCGGGTGGCTGGGAGCGCTCGCCCTGGGCCGGTTGATTGCCGGCCTGCTGTATGGAGTCAGTGCGGCCGACCCGGCGATCTTCGCGATCATCTCGAGCGTGCTGTTGGCGGTGGCGATGCTGGCGGCGTATTTTCCAGCCCGCCGGGCCGCCTCCGTCGATCCAATGACGGCTTTGCGCTACGAATGAGCTTCACCTTCGCCCGCGAGGACGGTTAGTGAGAAATACGGGGGAATCAATACCCCGCGGGCGCGCCGGCGGACGCGGTGTGCGCGATCGCGGGCAGGCCCAGACGGCGGCGGCATTCATCCAGCATCGCAGCGGTGCGCGTCGCGCCCGAGCGCGTGACGCCGATGGCGCGCACGCGCAGCAGAGCATCAAGGTCGCGGATGCCGCCCGCGGCTTTGACCTGCACATGTGCCGGGGCGTGCCTGCGCATCAGCAGCAGGTCCTCCATCGTGGCGCCGCCGGTCGCGTATCCCGTTGAGGTTTTGACCCAATCGGCATTCAGATCGCCGCAGATGTCGCACAACCGGATCTTATGCGCATCCGTGAGATAGCAATTCTCGAAGATGACCTTCACTTTCGCGCCGCCGCCGTGCGCGGTATCGACGACTGCGTGGATGTCGTCGCGCACGTAGCCCCAGCGGCCGCTCAGAACGGCGCTGATGTTCACTACCATATCGAGCTCGCGCCCGCCGTCGGCCAGCGCCTGTATCGCCTCGGCGACCTTGATCGCCGTCGTCTGCCCGCCGTGCGGGAACCCGATCGTCGTGCCCGGCTGGACCGTGCTCGCGGCCAGCAGCTCGGCGCAGCGCTTCAGATAGTACGGCAGGATGCACACGCTCGCGACGTCGTAGTTGAGCGCCAGGCGGCAACCTGCTTCGAGATCGTCCGCCGTGAGGGTCGGGTTCAACAGCGAGTGATCGATCATTTTCGCAATGTCTTCGTAAGTGTAGTCCATGAGGCGCTCGCTGCCTCTAC
>JACOTZ010000383.1 GCA_016178155.1 Acidobacteriota bacterium | reverse complement strand
TGCGGGAAATTCATCGCGACCAGCGGGGCGTTCCCTTCATCGATTCACTGCTTCAAGACTTGCGGTATGCGATCCGCCAGATGCGCCGGAGTCCGGGTTTTACGGCTTCGGCCGTGCTGATTCTGGCTCTCGGATGCGGCGCCACGACGGCGATCTTCTCGGTTGCCTATGGGGTGTTGCTGCGCGAGCTGCCCTATGATGAGCCCGACCGCCTGGTGACGATCTCTGCCACCCTGCGGCCCGCCGGTCTTGCCAAGGCCAATGCCGGCGCCGCAGACTACTTCGACTGGCGCGCCCGCCAGCAGGTTTTCGACGACCTCGCCCTCACCCGGCCGGTCGCGAACTTCAACCTCACGGGCTCCGGTGAACCCGAACGCCTGCAAGGTGCCCGCACCACTGCGAGTCTGTTTCCCACTCTCGGCGTCACGCCGTTGCTCGGACGCGTCTTCACGGAACAAGAACAGCTCGATCCGGGCCTGGCCAGCCGCGTAGCAGTATTGAGCTACGGACTTTGGCAGCGCCGTTTCGCCGGTGATCCGAGTATTGTCGGCCGCACGATCGAGCTGAACGGCACAAACACAACGGTCCTCGGTGTCATGCGTCCGGAGTTCCGCTATCCTTCGCGCGATTTCGAGCTTTGGACGCCGCTCTATGTTCCGCCCAACGTCCTGCGGCAGCGCTTTGACTACAGCTATCTCTCCGTCGCGCGCCTGCGTCCGCGGGTTAAGCTCGAACAGGCGCGCACCCACATGGAGGCGATCGCCGCCGACCTTGCCCGCGCGCATCCCCGTTCGAACACTGGTGTCGGCGTCTACCTCGAACCGATGCTCGGCGGGTTGACGGGTGAGGTGCGCCCGGCGCTTCGGGTGATGCTCCTGGCCGTCGGAACTTTGTTCCTGGTTGCCTGCGTCAACCTCGCCAACCTACTTGTGGCGCGCGCTACCCGCCGCGCCAAGGAGTTCTCGGTCCGAATGGCCTTGGGCGCCTCGCGCGGCAGACTCGCGCGGCAGTTCTTTATCGAGGTGCTTCCGCTGGCTGCGCTCGGGGGCACGCTCGGTGTGCTGGCGGCGGCGTGGATTCTGCAGTTCCTCATACCGCTGCTGCCTGCAACGATGCCCCGTGTCGAAGAAATCGGATTGCACGGTCCGGTACTGGCGATTTCGGTGCTCCTGGCGATCGCAGCCGCCGCGTTCATTTCCATGGCTCCCGCCATGCAGGCCAACGCCAATGTCGCGCGAGGACCTTCCCGGCACAGCCGACTAGGCGATGGTCTTATCGTCACGGAAATCGCCGGTACCGTCGTCCTGCTGGTTTGCGCCGGACTCCTGATACGCAGCTTCACCGCTCTCCGGGCCACGGATCCAGGCTTCAATCCTCAGGGCGTGCTCGGTCTCCACATCGCCGTCAACCGCAAGACTCATGGAGTCAGCGATGCAGGGGTCGCCAGGTACCTTGCGCGCATCCTCGAACGCGTCCAAACCGTGCCTGGTGTGCGGTCTGCCGGGATCGTAAACCGGCTGCCGATGGGCGGCCAGACGCAGATCCTAGCGGTCGCGTTTGAGGGACACCAGGACAGCGTTACGATTGACTCACGCTCGGTCGGGGGGAATTATTTCCAGGCGCTCGGCATTCCGCTGATAGCGGGACGCGCGTTCGACGAACGCGACACCGCTGACGCCTCGCCCGCCGGCATTATCGACGAGCACATCTCCAGAATGGTGTTCGGCGATGCCGATCCGATAGGCAAACGATTCCGCATCCCGTTACAGATCCCGGGCGTCACCTTCCCCTGGATTGAAGTGGTCGGCGTTGTAGGACACCTCCGGCACGAAGGACTCGACCGCGATCCCCGTCCGCAGGTCTACTGGCCTTACCAGCAGCGCACGCAGGACCGCATGGCGCTGGTGGTCAAGACTTCCGGCGACCCTGCCGGTTTTGCGGGAGCGGTTCGCGCGGCAATCCATGAGATCGACCCCGATCAGCCGCTCTACGACGTCCTGCCCATGACGGAATTCGTCGCGCGCACCATGGCCGGCGATCGCCTGAATACGGTGCTGGTTGGGTCGTTTGCGTCGCTCGCGCTTCTGTTGGCCAGCGTCGGCGTGTACGGCGTGGTTTCGCAGATCACCGCGCGTCGCGCTCGGGATTTCGGCATTCGTCTGGCGCTCGGCGCTGATCCCCGCGACATCATGTCGATGGTGCTGATTCACGGCTTGGCGCGCGCCGTTTGCGGGCTGATCCTGGGACTCACGGCAGCAGCCGCTGTAACGCGCCTCCTTAGCAGCATGCTAAACGGTGTGCTCCCTCTGGATGCGGTCACCTATCTCGCGGTTGCACTCGTACTCACGTTGGCCGTGCTCGTAGCAAGCTATCTGCCGGCTCGGCGCGCGGCGGGACTGGATCCCATAACGACCCTGCGCCAGGAATAGCCGGGTAGCGCGTTTATGAGTTTTGAAGAGGCTTCCTCATGTCCCACGCTCGACCTTGGTCGCGACTCCGGCATTGATCCGAGTCTCGTGGATTGCCGCTGCGCGCTTTCGATACAGCCTCATTAAATCACGGCCGGCTGCTATTCTAGAGATTTATAGCGGACAGGACACTAGTACTACTGTGTTATAAACGTAACGAGCAACAAAAAGGGCAACAGGGGAGCTGCCGCATCAAGGCACGTGCTATCTTGATGCGGAGCGTGGCAATGGACTGTGGATTATGCCGTTCGGCGCGCACGCGGCGAGCC
>JACOTZ010000382.1 GCA_016178155.1 Acidobacteriota bacterium | reverse complement strand
TCCAACAGAGAGGGGCAGTATGAGCTTTACGTCATAGATGTGAATGGGGGCGTGCCCCAGCGCCTTACCACCCGCCCAAACGGTGCCGCTGTGGCGAACTGGTCCCGAGACGGCCGCTGGATCTACTTCGTCTCGGGCAAGGCGGGACCGATTCAGATCTGGAAAATGCCCTGGCCGGCTTCAGCCCACGGGCAAGGGCCCGTCCAAATCACGACGAATGGCGGGTACATGGGGTTTGAGTCGTTCGACGGCAAGTTCCTCTACTACTCCAAAAATGGCGCCAAACCCAGCCTGTGGAGAGTACCCGTGGAGGGAGGGGAGGAGACTCAGGTCTTTGAAGGTATGACGCGCGTGTATTTTGCCGTCACGCAGAGAGGTGTCTATTTCATTCCCCGCCCGGATCGGCAAGGCCGTTGTTCCATCCATTTCTTTAGCTTTGTTACTGGCAAAGCCTCGCCTGTGATTACGCTGGACGGGTGGCCGGACGCAGGCATGTCCGTCTCTCCCGACGGCCGCACGCTATTGTTCGCGCAGATCGATCATCAAGGCAGTGACCTGACGCTGGTGGGGAATTTCCGCTGAAAACGCTGTCGCCAACTGTATCTTCGCGAGGCACTTCGGTGGGCGAGGAGAACAAAGAGCTTCGTTGCGTGTCGCGGGAATCACTCGCCACCGACGGGCGGAGGAAACGGAATCCCGGCGACAATGGCGGTGACTACCTTGCCCAACCGAAGACGGGAAGAGCGGAGGGAAGCGGAAAGTTCGTCAACCCCGTTCGAGCACGCCTTCGTGCGGTGACCTTTGCGCGCCTTGTCTCGACCGCGTTTTCGCTGCGCCTCGCTCAGAACTGGAGCAAGCATATCCTTTTTCAGGAATTCGGTCACCATGGGAGCAACGAGCCGTCAGCGAACAGCCTCCGGGTGAAGCTGACGGTGGCAGCTTGGGGCCGGATACACCGCCGTAACTTCCGACAGACGTACTGAGAATAATCTGCGCTCGCCGGGCACTCAGTTCGTCACTGCCGGCAATCGGCGCCGCGGTGCTTCGGGCGGCTCCGGCGGCGCCGGCAAGGGCGGCCGCGACTCGAGGTTCCGCAGCGGCTCCGCGCCCATGGCTTTTCGGATCTGGATCCTCCCGCGGTCCGTCACCAGCACGACTTCGGCGCCTTCGCCCACCGATCCGGTAGCCGTCTGGGCGCGCTCGTGCTCCCGGCTGTCCACATGCACCGGCGCTCCGAAGTCGTTTTCGATCTCGCCGCGCTGCGTCGTCGCTCGCAGCTTGAATTGAGCTTTCTCGGCGAGCGCCAGATCGATATCGCCGGCGCGCGTCCGCAAATCCAGCTTCGGCGTCGGCAGCCCCGGCCTCACCTCGATGTCGCCGCGGTCCAGGGCGACTTCCAGGGAATTCGACACGCCCGCGATCTGCACGTCTTTCGAGCGCGAGTGCAGGTACACCGGTCCCGCCAGCTCCTCGCCCACCACGTCGCCGCTCGCCATCCGGAGCTGCCCGGGGATGCCCTCCACGCGCAGCTCGGTGCGGTCGCTGTTGTACCGCAGCGGCTTGGCCAGATTGCGGAATTGCAGATCGTAGTAGGCGCCGTTGATGGTCACCTGCCCGGCGATGTTCTCCAGCTCGACGTTGTTATTGCGGCCCTTCAGTTCTACCGTGCCTTTGACGTTCAGGGCCCGGAGCACGTCGCCCCGGCGCGTGTCCACGCGGAGATTCCCGCCCAGGTTCTGGATGCGAACGCCCGCGTTCTCGCTCTGGATCTCCACGTCCCCGGCCAAGTCGGTCACGTCGTAGTCGCCGTAGCGGCCGCGAGCGTCGACCATGGCGCCCCTCGGCACTGTGACCTCCAGGTCCGCCGCGATGCGCGTTTCCGAACCCGCGCGGTCGTGATTCGTGCGGATAACGATGATGTCACCCTGGTTCTTCAGCTCGAGTTGGGTCAGCCGGTCGGCTTCGTCGGCGTCCTTCTGGTTCAGCGCGCGCACGCTTTTGTGCCCCAGCACCTTCACCTCTTCGGTATCGGCGCCCGCGATGCGAACGTTGCCGCGATGATTCTCCACCAGGATGCGCGGCGTCTTGCCGGCCGTAAGCTTCTGCTCGGCAATCGGAAAATCGAAGGTCTCGCCGAAAACCTCGACGCCGTGGATCCGCATCCGCAGCGGTGACCACCAGCCGCTGCGCTCGTGAAGGAAGAAGAGACCGCTCCCGATCAGCACGAGGAACACCACCAGCGTCCACTCGCCGCCTGAGATGCCCGACGCCGGCAGAGGCTTCGAGGTCGCTGCCCAATAGACGACTTCGATCAGCCGCAGCACGCCCCAGCCGATCAGCAGGTATGGCCAGTAGCGCGCCACCAGGTCGAGCAGTGAGAGATCCGGACGCAGATTGTTCAGCAGGAACAATACGCCCAGCAAAATCAGAATGAGTGGTCCGATCACCGAACCTCGTCTCATCGCATACCTCCCGCGGGCGGCACGGAGCCCCCGCCTGGCGGAACATAACCGGGTGGCGCCGGCTGGTTTCGCGCCATCGCAAATTCGAGCAGCTTGAACAAACCGATCAGGATGATCAGTGTCGGCCACGTGCGATCGAACGTCGGTCCGCCCTCGTGGTCGATCGCGAACAGCGTCCCCAGAGCGATCAGCACGATCGGTCCCCGGATGAGACGAATGAAAGCGGCCGCGCTAACGCTCACTGGGAGTCTCCTCGCTCAGGGCGGCGGGCGGCGAGCCGGCAACGGCCCTGGATTCGCGGAAGCGCGCGTATAGCATGTAAACCCCGAGCAGGATGAGGAATACCGGCCAGAACCGCAACACCTCGTAGAGCCGGATCATGTCGAGGTTGTGCAGCAGAAACAGCACGCCCACTCCGATCAGAACCAATGGACCGATCGGAAATCCGGTTGCACCCGCCCGGACCGGAAACACGCTCGAGAATTCATCCACCGGCTCGCCCCGCTGGCGCTTGCTCGCGGTATGGTAGGCCTCAAACGCCATGTAGATCCACCACACCGGAATCATCATCCCGAACAGCGGCTCCAGGCCGCCGGCGCCCGAGCTGACGATGCTGATCAGCAGGCCGAGGATGATCACGTGCACCAGCCCCTTCGCATACTGGCCGTTATAGATCGCCCCCACGCCGGGGATCAGGCCGAGGATGAATGCCAGCCCCGGCGATGCGTGGGGATCGTACGTCGAGGTGTACGGGCTCGTGTATGGCGAGTAAGTCTGCTGGGCCGGACCGGCCGCGGCCGGCTGCGGCACGTGCTCCTCGCAGAAGAGCGTGCCCGCCACCGGCCTCTGGCAATCCGCGCACAGGGGCTTCCCGCAGGTTCGGCAGTAAGCCGACGCTGCTTTCTCAGGATGGTTGGCGCAATTCATGGCTCTACCTCTCTCTCCGGAAAACCGGGACACGATCCAATGCACGGCAACTGCGGCTCGAGCGCGGCGCCCGCATCGTTTGCTGACGCAGTGTCCATTCTGAGCCGCGACCGTGAGGGAGCGGTTGTTGAACGTAAACGGGAACACCATGCCAGGTTCCGGCTCCGGCCACCGCCCGCTGGTCAGCCAGTGCCGCCTCCGCCCCGCCGCATAGGATCTGAGCGGCCGTGGTGCACTTGCCGTCGCGGTTGCTCGTCCTCATCGTGTGCTTCCTTTCGATTGCTTCTGTTGCCCCGGCTTTGCCGCGGTTGCTTTCGGCTTCCGCTCCTCGGTTTCCGCTTCCTCGCTCCATTCCTTCAAACGGGACTGGACCTCGAAGACCAGCTTCAGGCTGTCGTAATACTTCGCCGCCCTGTCCCAGGTGCGGTGCAGCTTGTCATCCGCCGCCGCCCACACAGCGCCCGGGTTCAGATCGGACGGCTTCAACTGCCGCACCTCGATCCCCGCCAGGCGGCCGAGCATGGAGAACGACAGAATCGTCATCGCCATGCCCATGGCGAACCTGGGCTGCAGGATCGGATGCAGCCAGCCCGCAAGTCCCGCCCACAGGCCCCGGTGTACCTTCTCATCGGTTCGGCCGACCGGTATGTCAAAGGCGATGCGCGTTAGCAGCTCAGGCGGCGGGAGCGCCTCTTCGGCGCGCTCCAGGACTGCCATTGCGGCGCTGGCGTCGCGGGCGAGCTCAGCACAGGCGGCGCAGGCGCGCTGGTGCTCCTCGACCTCACGGCGCCGCGCTTCGTCGAGCGCGCCGTCCATGGAGTCGCAGAGGAGAACCTCGAATTCTGCGCACGTCATGGCTCTATCCTCACTGCCTGCACTGTTCCGGCCAACTCACACCGCTACCTTCTGCCGGCGCAGAATGCGCGCCAGTTCCGCCCGCCCGCGGTTGAGGCGGGACTTCACTGTGCCTTCCGGTATGTTCAGCACCTGCGCAATCTCGCGGTACTCGAGTTCCTCGACATCCCGCAAGATCACGGTCTCGCGCAGGTCCGGAGAAAGCTTCTGCAATGCCGCCTGCAGCGCCTCGCTCGCCTCCCGGCCCGCCAGCATGCCTTCGGTCCGCGCCGTCACGGACGCGGTCTCTTCGAGCATCGGCAGTTGCTCCTCGATCGATTCCGTGGCGCGGTCTGATCGTGTCCGCCGGTAGTGATCAATCAAAAGATTGCGTGTCAACCGGTTCAGCCAGACTACAAACGACCCTTCTCCTGAGCGGTAGCTCTTCAGGCCGCGGAACACTCGCAGGAACACGTCCTGCGTCAGGTCCTGCGCCTCCGAGTCCCTCCCCGTGAACCGGTAGCAAACCGCATAAACCTTCCGGGTATATGTGTGAACGAGCTCTTCCCAAGCGCGTTCCTCCCCTGCCAGGCAGCGCTCGACAAGTTGGGTCTCGAGATCCAAAGGTCGCCTACCCGCACTCGATACGGCTGCGTTCCACAAGCCGGTTCGGACATCCGGCGCCCGGTAACCCGTGCCTGGCGGCATCGCGGGCGAGCCGAGCGCGTTCATGCGGATTGTCGCGGCAGATGCCATCGATCTCCTCATTGCGGGACACTCGATCTCCCGGCAGACCCGCAACCCCCATGCGCGGCCGCGGCCCAGGTTTCCTCGGGCCACTGCAGCCGCCCGTTTCCCTGGCGGAACGCCGGCGAGCAGGCGAGTCACGGCGGTTAGCCGCTGGTTGCGTTCCGGAGACTCGCCGTCCTGCCGTTGCGCAGCGAGCCCAACACGAGTTTCCGGCTCGAGTAACCGCGGTATGCCCCGCGGTTAGCCGCTGACTCGGGCGACCTCGGCCTGCCCGTCGGTTTGCCGCTGTCTCCCAATTCATACAACGAGGATCTATCATAGGAAGTTCGCTGGAATCCAGCATTTCTGGGCGATGGGCCCACGGCGTGCCCAATCCGGACGCGGCATCGCCATGTTCTTATCCGGTCGGCCGCTGACGAGGAGCATATCACCAACCGGCACAAACGCCTGACTCTGGTCGCGGTGGCCGCTGCCGTCCTGACCGCTGGTTACTTTCTGTTTGCACGGCTGCGTGGTTCAGAGTTCCGATGGGAACTGTTCACCTCCGTCTTTCGCGACTTTGACCCCCGCTGGTTGGGTCTCTCGACCCTGCTCATCCTGCTGACCTACGTCGGTCGCGCGCTGCGCTGGCGCGTCATGATCCTGCCGCTGCGCGAGCGCCCGAGGTTCTGGAACCTGCTCAGCGCCACCATCATCGGCTTTACCGCCGTCGTCTTGTTCGGGCGTCCCGGCGAGCTGGTGCGACCCTATCTGATCGCCACCAAGGAGAAGGTCTCGTTTTCATCTCAGCTCGCCGCCTGGTTTCTCGAGCGCGTCTACGACCTCCTGATTGTTCTTGTGATCTTTGGCTTCGCTCTGACGCAGATTCATGCCCCAGGCGGCGCTATGCATCCGGCCATCGAATGGGCCCTGCGCGCCGGGGGTTGGGCGGCTACTGCCCTGGGCGCCATCTGCATCTCTATCCTCTTCATTATAAGGAGGTTTTCCACTACAGCTCAGAGCCGGATCCTCGCTGGGCTGAAGGTCCTGCCGCCGGCCTGGGCTGGCCGTCTCGAGCAGTTCGTCGTCGCTTTCACCACCGGCATGCAGTCCACCCATCGCGATCTTTTCGTTCTACAGCTTGTCCTGTATACGTTCGGGGAGTGGGCGATCATCTCCGGCGCGGTCGCCTGCCTGTTTCGCGGCTTCCCGCCCACTGCCGGCCTCACGCTCGTCGATACACTCGTCTTCCTCGGGTTTGTAGCATTCGGCGGGGTGATCCAGATCCCCGGTATCGGGGGTGGCTTCCAGATGGCGGCTGTCATCGTGCTGACCGAGCTCTATGGCCTCTCGCTCGAGGTGGCAACCGGCATCGCCCTCGTCATCTGGGTCGTCAGTTGGCTGACGGTTGTCCCCCTGGGCTTGATCCTGGCATTCCGCGAGGGCATTAAATGGCCTAATTTGCGGCAGTTGCAGGAGAAGGTGGCATAACCGTCATGCTCTGTCCCTTCTGCGGTCACCGGGAAGACAAGGTGATCGATTCCCGCGAAAGCAGGGAAGGTGAGATCATCCGCCGCCGGCGCGAGTGCCTCAAGTGCAGCCGCCGTTTCACCACCTACGAGAAGATCGATGAGATCCCTTACATGGTCATCAAGAAAGATGGCCGTCGTGAGAAGTTCGACCGCCAGAAAATCCTCGCCGGCCTACTCCGAGCCAGTGAGAAGCGGCCTATTCCCATGTCAAAGCTCGCCGACATCGTTGACGAGACGGAGGGGAAGCTCGCCGAGAGCCCGGACCGGGAGCTCTCTACTACCGAGATAGGGAATATCATCATGGACCGGCTGCGGGCGCTCGACAAGATCGCCTACGTTCGATTCGCCTCGGTTTACCGCGACTTTCAGGACGTTGAAGCCTTCCTCGAGGAGGTCAAGGACCTGATCCGGCAGAAGCGCTCGTAGCGTCAGCCGCATCTAAATGGCTGTACAGCCTGGTGTCGTGGGCTCGGCTTCCGGAATCGGGAGCTCGGAGACAAGCTCTTTACTTTCAATCGGATGCGTAGCTCTGGAATTGGTGTGCTTTCGGCAGGCTTGAGTAGCCCGCAATTGGCCAAGGCGTGGGCGTCGCTCCGGGCCTCCGGCTCGGGTGACCGCCCGCCGGGACGCCCTGGGTTCCGCCTTCCGGCGGGTTCGCAGGCCGGCCGCTCCCGAGAATCCTGTAACCTCGGACAGACCGAAACATCTTCTAGATAGGGACTTTAACTTAGCAAACGATTGATGCTATAATCACTTGATCTCAGTTCAGGCTCATAAGTCCTTCCAAGCCGGACGGTCGTCCCGGCAAGCCGGTTGGCAGCGCCCCAGGCTGCAGCTCGGCAATCTGTGCAACATGGGGAGGTGAGTTCCAGGTGGATCAATTCGAAGATCAGTTTATTGGCGATCATTCCGAGCCTTTGGGCATTACCTTTGACGAGGATGCCAACTTCTTCCATCCGGAGGAGGCCCAGGAAGGCGACGAGCTACATCCCCAGCAGCCGGAAGAGTCGATCTATACCGACGATCCCGTTCGGGTATATCTCCGCGAGATGGGTGCCGTGCCTCTGCTCACTCGGGAAGGCGAAGTCAGCCTGGCCCGTAAGATGGAGCGCGGCAAGCTGAGGATGCAAAAGTCGATCAGCCGTTCCCCGCTCGTTCAGATGATGATCGTCGATATGGCTGACCGGCTGAAGCGCGGCGAAGAGGATCTGGACAACCTCGTCGATCTCGGCCCCGCCGATATCGAGGAAGGCAGCACGGCCGACCTCAAGCGCCGGACCGAAGTCGAACAGTTCTTTGCCGAAGTCGCCGTGCTGTTCAAGAAGCAGCAGCAGCTTGCGGATAAGATTGCCACGGTGCCCGCCGGTACCAACAACAAGAAGGCCCGGCGCCGCGCGCTCGGCAGGTTCAATCGCTGCCGGGTCGATACTTCCCGGTCCATCCGGCGGATTCCGTTTACCCCTGTCCAGTGGAAGGAATTCGCGCAGGAGTTGGAGCGGGCAGCCGACGAGCTGACGCACCTGGAGAGCGAAGTTCGCAAGCTCGATGAGCATCCTACGGTCGTCAACCAGCCCCGCATCCGCGAGCTGAAGCGCGAGATCAAGAAGCGTGAGACCACCGTAGGCGCCACGCTGCACGAGCTCCGCCACACCCTTTTGGTGATCCGGCACGGAGAAATTGAGGCGGAACGGGCGAAAAAGGACCTGGTCGAGGCCAACCTGCGTCTGGTCGTGTCCGTGGCCAAGAAATACGTCAATCGCGGCCTGCACCTGCTGGACCTGATTCAGGAAGGCAACATCGGCCTGATGCGTGCCGCCGACAAGTTCGAGTACCGGCGCGGGTACAAGTTCTCGACTTACGCCACCTGGTGGATTCGCCAGGCCATCACGCGCGCGATCGCGGATCAGTCCCGCACCATCCGCATCCCCGTGCACATGAACGAGAGCATGAACAAGTTCCTGCGGGCCACGCGAGAGCTCGAGAAGGAACTCGGGCGCGCTCCCACCAACGAAGAGATCGGCCGGCGCATGGACATTCCGGTCGAGAAAGTCCAGAAGCTGAAGACGATCTCGCGGGATCCGGTTTCACTGGAGACCCCGGTGGGCCGCGACGGCGAATCCGCGCTCGGTGACTTGATCGAGGACCGCTGGGTCGGTTCTCCCGTGGATGCCGTCATCGACACCAACGTGCGCGACGAGACCGCCAACATCCTGAAGACGCTGTCGCCGAAGGAAGAGAAGGTCATCCGCCTGCGCTTCGGCATCGGCTGTGAGCGCGAGCACACGCTCGAGGAGATCGGACAGGAATTTGACGTCACGCGCGAGCGCATCCGCCAGATCGAAGCCAAGGCCCTGCGCCAGCTTCGTTCTCCGGAGCGGGCTCGCCACCTGAGAGCATTGCTGGCGGCCCGTTGACGGCTCGCCAACCATTGTTGCTTCTCCTTTGACGAAGGCCGGCCGCTTGGCCGGCCTTTTTTCTGTCTGTCCGCGCTCCGCGCCTGCGATCACGCCTTCCACTTGTAGAAGTAAAACAACAGCGGCGTCTCGCCCGTGTTGACGATGCCGTGCAGGTGTTCGGCGGCACAGTACATCATTGAGCCCGGGCCGACCTTGGTCACCTTCCCGTCCACCGAGACCTCGCCCGTTCCCTCGGTGATGACCAGGAACTCTTCCTCGGGATGTCTGTGCGGCGGATGCGGGCTCGCGCCCTGCTTCAGACGCAGGCTGCCGGCCGTCATGTCCTGGATCTGGCCGGTCGAGCCGCTGAAGTAAATGCGCAGATCGCCGAATGGCTCGCGCGTCAGCTTCGCCTGGCTCTCGCCGATGACCGCGTTCGGCAGCCTGGGGCCGCCGGCGGCGAAGGCCGGGACCGCACCCAATCCCGCGAGTTTCAACACATTGCGTCGCTTCATGGTTTTGTCCGCTCCAGTTTTCCCAACACCGCGATCAGCACGTCGCCGACCAGCTGAAAGCTGTTGGCGCCCAACTTGTCCACTGTATCCTGCTCAGTGTGCCACCAGCGGTTGTCCGGCCCGTAAGTGAAATCGATCAGGTCCAGCGCCGGTACGCCGCGCTCGAGAAACGGCATGTGATCGTCGCCGATGGCGCCCTCCTCCCGCCCGAGGTGGCGTCCGTAGCCCAGCTCCGCCGCCGTCTCCCATGCCAGCTCTCGCAGCCACGCCGCCGAGTAGCCTTCGTGCACGAGCCGCAGGTCGCGGTCGCCGATCATGTCGACATTGATCAGCGCCACCAGCTTGCGCAGCGTGCCGTCGCGCTCCCATTTCGCCGCCAGCTCGCGGCTGCCGTAGAGACTGTCCTTTTCGGTCCACTCGAGCAGCGCTTCTTCTCCGTCGAACCACACCAGGTATACGTCATGGCGGCGCGGCTGCTTCGCAAGCACCCGAGCCAGTTCGAGCAGCAAGCCCGCGGATGAGCCGCCGTCATTCGCGCCCACAAACACGCGTCCGGGCATCAGTTTCGTGTCGTAGTGTCCCGTGAAGGCGACGGCCTTGCCCGACGTGCCCGGCAGCCACGCGATGATGTTTTTCATCGTTTTGGGTCCCAGCGGCGTCTGCGCGGTGAAGGCCTGCTCGCTCGCCCGGCAGCCCGCCGCTGCGAGTTGCCGAAGGATGTAGGCGCGCGCCCTCTCCAGCCCCTCCGAGCCAGGCGGCCGCGGCCCGAAGGATACCAGCCGGGTGGTGAACTTCAGAGCCGACTTGCCGCTGAACCGGACCCCCATCGCCGCCGCGTACAGTGCGCCGGCGGCGGCCAGGGCGGCTACAGTTTTCGTCCAGTGCATATGAATCCCAGGGTGAAGTTGCGTCGCTTGTCGAGCGGATCGAGCGCCGACACCAGCAATGCCGCGGGGGCAACCAGCAGCGCCGCCGGGATCACCAGCGCCGCGGGCAGGAACTGCAGCCCGTTGAGCAGCCGCCGCGAGAGCAGCCGGAAGTAGCCGCCGGCCGGCGCGATCCGTAACTCCCCGAATCCCGCCTGCTCGAGAAGATGCTGTACGCCGTAGCGCGTGAAGCGGTAATAATCGTGCGGCTGCTGGTGCTCTTCCCACTCGTGCGGCACCACCATCAGGAGCGGCGCGCCCGGCCGTAATCCCCGGGCGATTTCCTTCAGAACTGCGCGCGGCTCGCGAACGTGTTCGAGCGTCACTATGTTAATGCAGGCGTCGAAGGTGCGCTCGCGAAACGGCAGCGCGTGCAGGTCGGCCACCGCATCCAGGCGCGCGTAGCTCCACGCCTCGTCACCGATCCCCAGGTCCACCGCGATGTACCGCTGGCGCGCGAAAGCCTGCTCGTGCCGGCCCTCGCCGGCGCCCGCGTCCAGCACCAGCGCGCCCGCCGGCAGCGCGGCCGCGAAGCTGGTCACCGCATCCTCGATGGCTGCCTCGAAATGCAACACCTGTCGCCGCAGGAAGCGCGGCAGGAGCTGGGGCAGCCGGCTGTAGGTCACGCGAGTTTGCGAGCCTCGATCATCACGGTCGACCCGGCATGGCAGGCCGCCTCCAGGACCGCGAAGGGAAGCGCCGCCAGCGTGAGCCCGCCATAGAGCGCATCCTTCAGCAGCCGCGTGCGCGGGGGCTCGGCCGGGCCGCGCACCCGGCGCGCCATCGGGTCAAGCCCGGGGGCGATGGTGCTCGCCAGTCCCGCCGGATTGTCACGCAGCGAGAAGAACTTCCGCCGCACCACCTCGAAGCCGCAGTGCCTGAGCAGCGCCTCCAGGTCGCGCGCCCGGAAGTTTACCAGATGCCGGGGCACGTCGATTCCGTTCCAGTTCTCGCCGAACAGCAGAAACTGCCAGCAGGAAGCGTTCGGCACCTGTACCACCAGCCGCCCGTCGGGGCGCAGCAGCTCGTGCGCAGCCTGCAGATAGGCGGCAGGATCGTACAGATGCTCGAGCACATGAAACATCGTAATCCCCGCGCAACTGCCCGCCGCGAGCGGCGCGCCCGAAAGGATTCCACAGGCCGCCGGCACCCCGTTTTGCCGCCAGGCGACCGCCGCCGCCCGCGCCGACACCTCAAGTCCCAACGCTCGGAAGCCGCGTTCCTGCAGCAGCCGCGCAAACAGACCGCCGCCGCAGCCCACGTCGAGCACCGGTCCCGCCTCCCTCAGCGGAAGCAAGGCGCGAACCACAAACCGCACATGGTCGGCGAGCACCCAGCGCCTGTACAGCTCTTCCAACCGCCCCGCCGCCGTCCCATCACCCGCGAACCAGTAGCTCTCGGGGTAGTAACGCCGGAGTTCCTCGGGCTGGGGCCACGGGAACAGCCGCATCAGCCCGCAGCCGACACACTCGACAACCGAAAAGATCTCCGCCGTCGTCCGGTACAGACGGTCGCTGGTGCGGCACACGGTTCGCGCTTGGCGTCCGCCGCAGGCGGGACAGGTCTCGCCTTCGGGCGTCGCGATCAAATCGCCTGTTCCGAAAGCGCCCGGAGCGAGATCCGGTGCGCCAGCAGCAACCGCCGTACCTCGCTCGAGCTGAGTTTCCGCAGCGGGCGCAGCGCGCGGCGTTTGCGCAGGATCCGCGGCAGCAGCGCCAACGCGGCCAGGTTGCCCTTGGCCAGCGCTTTTGCAATCCGCAGCTTGCCGCGCAGGCCGCGAAAGTGCGCAGCCTCGCCCCGGCCGCGCATCGCCGCCCAAGCGCCCGCGCCAAGCCGCAGCCCGTAGTACAGGCAATTCAGCCACAGCAGGCTCAAAGGGAAATGTTTGAACGCCAGCAGCACGCGGTTGCGCTCGATCAGTTCCAGTCGCCGGCTCGAGAGCACTCCCAACGTGGCGCCCCGGTGGTGGCGCACCACCGCCGTGGGCACATACAGGCACTTCCAGCCCGCGATGCGCGCGCGCAATCCCAGCTCGGCATCGTCGCCGTATGCGAAGAAGTCCTCGTCAAAACCTCCAATCTGCTCCAGCATGGAACGGCGGTACATGGCCGCGCAGCCGTCCGGCCACAACACCTCTTCCCTACGGTCGAACTGCCCGGCGTCAATCTCCCCGGTGCCGCGGCCGCGATTCTGCCCGTCGGGAAAGATCAGGTGTCCGGCCTTGTCAATCCGGCCGGGATCCTCGTATACCAGGATCTTCGATGCCGCCATGCCGACTTCCGGGCGTCCTTCGAATGCCGTAGCCAGCTCCGTCAGCCATTCCGGCCCGGGCTCGGCGTCATTGTTAAGCAGCGCGATGAGCTCGCCCCGTGCGGCTTCTATGCCCTGATTGTTCGCGGCGCAGAATCCCCGGTTGGTGGCGTTCTCTATCGTCTGCAGGCTCAGCAGCCCGCCAAATTCAGCCCTCGCCATGGCGGCCGAACCGTCGCTCGATCCGTTATCGACCAAAACCACCTCGAAGCTGCGATGACTCTGCCGGGCGAGCGATCTCAAACAGGCGCGGAGCAGTTCCCGGCGATTCCAACTGGCGATCACGACGGAAATGGCCATACGCGGCAAACGCAGATCGCTCTTGGGGTCGAACATAGTACCCGCCCGCCAGCAGTTCCAGGAACCTGTATTATATCGTTCAACCTGATAACTCATGGCAATTCAATGCGCTCCACCTGTTACACGAGACATGCGCAGAGCGTCGAATCCAGAGGGGCGAAATGTCGATCGGGGAACGGCTGAGGCGCGAGCGGGAGGTGCAACAGCGCACCCTTCCCGAGCTATCCCGTGCCACTCGAATTCAGGAACACCTGCTCCAGGCAATCGAGCGGGATGATGTTAATGCCACGCCCGGGCTGTTCTTTTATAAAAGCTTTGTCCGCCAGTACGCCCAGGCACTCCGGCTCGATCCCTCGGAGTTCGAAGAAAGCCTGCGAACGCTCGCAGCCCCCGACCAGCACGACGTCCTGCGCGTGCTCAGCGGCATGTACCAGCCGGCGGAACGCGAGTTCCGGCCGCTCCCTCGGCCCCGTCCCATGCTGGCCAGGGTTTCGCTGCTCCTGGTGGCGCTGTTCGGCGGCTCGGCATTCTACGGCTGGTGGTTACGCACGCAGGTGCGGGAACCCCGGGAGGCTGCCCGGACTGAGCCCCGAGTGCCCCAGCGCGTGGGGCTGCGGGCGGTCTCCAACGAGCGGGTGCTGCCGGCCGCCTCATCCGCGGCGGCGGCCGAACAGCAGCGGCAGCGCACCCTGGACGCGCCCGCTGCCCTCGAGCTGGTCGCGTCCGAGGAAACCTGGATCTCGGTGACCTCCGGCGGGAAGTCCATCTTCATGGGGACGCTTCAACCGGCCGACGCACGCCGCTTCGTGGGGCTCGAGAGCGCGCGATTGCGCACCGGCAACGCCGGCGGCCTGGAAGTTCGCTGGCGCGGCGAGCGGCTCGCGCCCGTCGGCCCGCGCGGGCACGTGCGCACCGTGATGCTGAACCCGGACGGAGCGCGGATCCTCCCGGCGGCTGAGGAGGAAGATAATGCCGAGCTGTAGTCACCTAAACTGCGGACACCGTCCTCTCGGGGGGCTACCACTCCGCCCGCGGTTGCTGCGCTCGCCTGAGCTGTGCCCGCGCTACTTTCTCTCGTACCGCCCCATGTATTCGGCGGTCGCGAGAACGTGACCCTTCAGCATCCCATCCAGTTCGCCGCGGCGAGCGCCGCGCGGCAGGTTGAGCTTCGCCACGTCGAGCGCGTGCAGCCGGAAAAAGTAGCGATGCGCGCCGTGGCCGCGAGGAGGACAAGGCCCGCCGTAGCCAGGCCGGCCGAAGTCGTTCGTCCCGCTCACTCCCTGCTCGCTGGGCTTGGCTTTCCCGGGCAGCGAGGCCGCGGCGGGCGGGATGTCCCACAGCAGCCAGTGGTTCCACGTTCCCGCCGGCGCGTCCGGATCGTCGAGGATCAAGGCAAAGCTCTTCGTACCTTCCGGGGCGCCTGACCACGCGAGCGGCGGCGAGGAGTCCTCGCCTTCACAGGTGTGTTGTTGCGGAATGGTGCCCCCGTTTTCAAATGCGATGGAATCGATCGAGAATGCCATGCACCTGCCCTCGCGGCGCGGCCCCGCCCAACGTGGGCGCTCCCGAACCCGGGGAGTAGACTGTTAAAGCGGGCCCGGGGGCCGGCTGCCGCTCTCTTGTAATTATCGCGCGATTCGCGGCCCGTGCGCCTCCGCTGCTCGAGCCGGACCCGGCCCCGGAGGAGATCCCAATGGTTCTGGCATCGCAATTGCGCCCCGGCATGGCGATTCGTTTCGAAGGACAGACCTACCGCGTTGTCGCCGCCGAATACCACCCCGGACAGGGCAAAATGGGCGGCGCCACGCATGCGCGGCTGCGCAACCTCGCCACCGGTACGTTCTGGGAGCACAGTTTTCGCTCCGATCTCAAACTCGACGAGGTCGAATCCGAGAAGCGCCAGATGGACTTCCTCTATGCCGACGGCGGCCTCTACTATTTCATGGACCCCGCAACCTATGAGCAGATCGGCATTCACGAATCAGTCGTCGGCGAACAGGCCGTGTTTCTTCGCCCGGAAATGCGCCTGCCCGTGGATTTGGTCGAGGGCAACCCCATCGGCGTGACCTTCCCGGGCGTCCTCGAAGTGCGCATCGAGGACACGGCGCCGCCGGTCCACCAGCAGCAGGACAGCACCTGGAAGCCGGCGCGCCTGGAGAACGGAGTCTCCGTCATGGTGCCGCAGTTCATCAAGTCCGGCGACGTGATCCGGCTCGACCTCCAAACCCTGAAGTACATGGATCGCTCGAAAGGCGCGGGCAAGGTAAGCTGAGACCACCGAGCGCGATTCAGAAGGCGGTCAAAATAGCTGATCGCGGGGCAGTCCGGCGTCGCTTCTGGAGACCGGTGTTGGCGGCCGACCAGTGAACGGCGACTTGCACGGGAGTGTTCGTGTGAATGTACTCCGAGATACGCGCAATGCGGTCACCCCGTGCAGCCACCAGATCTGGGTCTCGATGTCTTTGGCGCTCCAGGATAGCCAGGCGAGGGAGTTGCGCCGGCGATGTAGCCTTGAGCTGGACGCCAATCGATTCCGGGTTCTCGTCTGACCAGGCCGCGCCCAATGTCGGGGTCCACATCGGCGTCCGCCTGAAACCGTATTCTCACGTACGCCGGGCTAGTTCGTCCTGGGTGCGCCGGAACTGGGTTCGCGCGCCGGCCGGCAGAGGATGCGCCTCACGAAACTGATTCCACCGGGCTGCCTGTTCCCGGAGGTACGCCTCAAAGGATTCCGGATGCCCGAGGATAAATGCGATCGCTCCATATACCTTGCCCAGAGAGCCGATGGAAGGATACGCCTGCAGAATTGCTTCCGGGGCTTTCCCGCGGCGGAAGTCATGAATCAGGACATCAAGTCCGATGCGAGTGCCGGCTATGCAGTACCGGCCCCCATCACGGATCTGAATGTACTGGTTAGCTGGCAACCTGCACATGGCGGGAACTCACTCCTCCTATTCCAGATTTACCGTAGATCGGCCGGGCGCCGTCCGTTGGCGCGAGCGGTTCAGGTGGGGCAGGCCGGCCAGTCACTCAAGCCTCGGGCGCGGGCTCGTGCTCGATTTCTTCGAGGATGCGCTCGACCTCGGCGCGCGGGTCGGCGGCGCGGGTGATCTGGCGGCCGATGACCAGGTAGTCGGCGCCATCGCGCATGGCGTCGAAGGGCGTGGCGACGCGCTTCTGATCGCCCAC
>JACOTZ010000126.1 GCA_016178155.1 Acidobacteriota bacterium | reverse complement strand
CTGGCATGGATCAATCTCTACCTGTTGCCCCTGGGCGCCGCTGTTTTCCTGGGTCTCATCGTTCTCCATGAGCGCATCGCCCGCAAGCTTGAATCAGAGCGCCGGGCGGAGGCGCTCTACGACCGTGCACTCGCCCGCCTCAACCATCGCTGGGCAGGAGCCGGGCCGGCCGGCGAGACCTTCCGGGAGCCGGAACATCCCTACGCCGACGAGCTCGACCTGTTCGGCCACGGCTCGCTGTTTCAACTCCTGTGCCTCGCCCGCACCGCCGCCGGCGAGGCAACCCTGGCGGCCTGGCTGAAAGCGCCGGCCGCAGTCGAGGAAGTCCGCCTGAGGCACGAGGCCATCCGGGAGATGCGGCCCAACCTCGACCTGCGCGAGGATCTGGCGCTCGCCGGCGAGGACATTCGCGCCGGCGTGCATCCCGGCATGCTCACACGCTGGGCTTCGCTCCCGCCGGTGCGTTTCCCCAGCCCGGCGCGCTGGCTGGCCGCGCTGTTCACCGCGGCCGTGCTGGCTACTTTCACCGGCTATATGCTCCAGCGCTGGAGCTGGCGGCCGTTCGTCTACACCGTGTTCGCCCAGAGCGTTTTCGCCTTTGCGCTGCGCGACCGCGTCCTCACCGTGCACGGCGCTACCGACGCGCCCGCGCGCGACCTCGCGCTGCTCGCGCAGATCCTGGCCCGGCTCGAGCGCGAGCCGTGGTCGTCGCCGCTGCTGGACGAAATACGCCGCCGCCTGGCCGCGGGCGGCCAGACCGCCTCCGCGCGCATCGCGCACCTGCGGCGGCTCATCGAATGGCACGACTGGAGCCACAACCTGGGCTTCTCGCCCGTTGCCCGGCTGCTGCTGTGGTCGACGCACCTCGCGCTGGCCCTGGAACGCTGGCGCCGGGACTCGGGCCCGCACATTGGAGAGTGGCTGCAGGCGCTCGCCGAGCTGGAGGCGCTTTCCTCGCTCGCCGGCTACGCGGCGGAGCATCCCGGGGATGCCTTCCCCGAGCTACTCGAGTCCGGCCCTCGTTTCGAGGCCGCGGGCCTGGCGCATCCTCTGCTGGCCGAGCGTGCGGCCGTGCGCAACGATGTCGCACTCGGGGGCAACGTCCGCCTGCTGATCGTGAGCGGCTCCAACATGTCCGGCAAGAGCACGCTGCTGCGCGCCGTCGGGCTCAATGCGGTGCTTGCCTGGGCGGGCGCCCCCGTCCGCGCCACCAGCCTGCGGCTGTCACCGCTTGCGGTTGGCGCCGCTATGCGCGTACAGGACTCGCTGCAGGAAGGCCGCTCCCGCTTCTACTCGGAAATCCTGCGCATCCGCAAGCTCCTCGATCTGGCAGCGAGCGGCCGCCCGCTGCTGTTCCTCCTCGACGAGCTGCTGAGCGGCACCAACTCGCACGACCGCCGGATCGGCGCCGAGGCCATTCTCAGAACCCTCGTCGAGCGCGGCGCCGCCGGCATGGTCACAACCCACGATCTGGCGCTCGCGCACATCGCCGACCAACTCCCGGGCGCCAGTAACGTCCATTTCGAGGACCACATCGAGGACGGTCGCATCGCCTTCGACTACATCATGCGCCCGGGCGTGGTGCGCAAGAGCAACGCGCTCGAGCTGATGCGCTCGGTCGGGCTGGACGTCTAGCGCATACCCGGCCGCAAGGCGCGCGCGACCGCACGGCGGATGCTGCCGGGAAGAGCGTACCGGTCGAATTCATGGAGCCCGCACCAGATCACGGCCCGCGACTCTTGCGAGCACGTAGCTGCTTCCTGCTCCGCCGCGAAGGCAAAGATCATGTCGTGGTGCAGATGGAGCGGCTGGCCGCCGCGCGGCGGGATCGCGTGGACGTCGATCCCGGCCAACCGCGGAGGCAGCGGCGTAAGGCAGGCTCCCGTCTCCTCGATCACTTCGCGGCGTGCGGTGTCGGCCACCCCGCTGTCACCGCATTCGACATGCCCGCCCGGAAGCAGCCACCGGTCGAGCCGCCGGTGGTGCACCAGCAGCAGCTTCCGCCGGTCCGGGCTCAGCACGCACCCGGTGCAGGTAATGTGTCCGGGCACGTAACTGCGGCGCGAGAGCGGCTCGGGTGACCATTCGAGCAGCGCGACCATCAGTTCCCTGCTCTTTTCCGCTTCCCCGTCACCGCTTGCGTCAAAGGCGCGGACAAGCTCGAGGACAGCGCGCCGGTCGGGCGGAAGCGGGCTCATGCGTCTCTCTTCAACGGCTTGTAGTAGCGCGACAGCCAGCGCGTCAGCCCGTCCAGCCCCGGGTAGAGCATGCGCTCGGTGATGTTCGCCTGATCAAGCTTGTCCCGCACCTCCCATTTCATGGCTGCCGGGATGATCACTTTGCGGCAAAGCTCGGGGTGGCGCGCGAGCCTGTCGTCCAGGCGCGCCGAGGGGCTCGACATCAGCGAAAAGAGCGCGAATTGATTCACGATGCGGTCATCGAGCGAGGGCGGCTCCAGAAAGACGGCGAATTCCTCGCTCGCCAGCCGGTCGAATTCCTCCACGCTCGCCGCCGCCTGGCCGAGCATCTCCACCGTGAACACGTTTGACCCTTCCTCCTCGGCGACGCGCCGCAGCGGCTCGGGAACAAGCGCCAGGACGCCGCAGTGATTCACGCACCAGATCAGGGAGTCGTCGTCGTACGTGGCGGGGTTCTCGGTGGCGAAATGCATCGCCACGAACGGTGAGTACGTCCAGTCGAGCAGCCTCGTTTGCAGGCCGTGATGCTGGGCGAGAGCCATCCAGTTCCAGATCGAATCTCCGGCGGCCGCCTGCTTGTGCGCGTATTTGCGGAAGTTGCGCAGCAGGTGCCCTTCCAGCCGGGCCAGGTGCTCGGGCGTCGCGCCCAGCCGCATCAGGTTCGTGTTCAAGTTCGCCGAGGCTCGCGAGTGGCCCCGGAACACGTAGGGCGAGCGGAAACGCTCGATCCGGGCATCCCAGCAGTCGTGGTACAGCTCCTCAATGAGATGCGTCCAGGATCGTGCGGTGGTAGTTGGAATCGCGCCCTGCTCGGCCATCAGGCGTCATCCGCGCGGCTGGCGCCGCACCTTCGAATTCAGAACCGGTGCGCTTTGTCGCCGTGCGCCTGGCTGCCCAGGGCGGAGCCGGGGACCTTCTTCGCGGGATCGGATGTCCGCCCGCGTGCGCCCGGGATCGGTCCGGTCTTGTGCTCGGAATGCGAATCGGGGCCTGTCGCCGCTGGTTTCACCATGGACGAATGCTTGCCCGTTTTGCTCGAGCTCTGCCCGCCAATCGCCCGCGACGCCGTCCCCTCTTTCACCAGGTCCTTGTTGCCGCTCATCTCAACCTCCATTTAGAAAGACGCTCGCACGCCGGCTTGCGCCACAAATGGAGGTAACGGTGAAGAATCGCCGGTCCTCCGCCGGAAGCGCGCGCTAGGTTTGCATTCGGTTAGCCTGTGGAGAAGAGGCCCGAAATCAATTTTTTCACACCTTCTCAGCAAGCGGTTCGAAATCCTGTCGTTGACGAACTTCGGCTAGGGCTTGGCGAACTTTTGTACGCGCCAGTTCTTGATCTCGACCGTATAGATGTTGCCCGTGCTGTCGACGGCGACGTTGTGGACGAAATCGAACTTGCCCGGGAGCTTGCCATACGAGCCGAGAACGCCCAGTACCTGGCCTTCCAGGTTCAGCTTGAGCAGACGGTTATTATGACCGTCGACCATGTACAGCGCGTTCTCGCGTGCCACGTAGTAGAGTCCCCAGGGATTCCCCAGGTCGGTCCATTTGTCGAGGAACTTTCCGTTCGAGTCGAAGATCTGCACCCGCGCGTTCGTGCGGTCGGCCACGTAGACGCGGCCCTTGCTATCGACCGCGACATCATGCGCCAGATTGAACTCGCCGTCGCCCGTTCCCTTCTTGCCCCAGTGCGTCGCGTAAGTGCCGTCGCGGTTGAATTTGATGACCCGGGAATTGACATAGCCGTCCGAGACGTAGAACTCGCCGCCGGCGCCAAAGGCGACTCCGGTGGGCTCGTTAAATGCGTCCTTCGAATCGTTGTTGCCCGGGCGCTTCATGGGCGCGCCGATCACTTGCAGCAGGCGGCCCGCGGGGGTGAGGGTGAACAAGGTATGTCCCTTCACGTCGACGAGCCAGATATTGCCGCCTGGACCGACGCGAACGCCATGCGAGGAAGTCACCGGGACCTCCGGCCAGGCCTGCAGGAACTTGCCGCTCTTGTCGAACTGGATCAGCGGGTGCGGCCCCCGGTTGAAGACCCACACGTTGTCGTCTTTGTCGACGTCGACCCCCGAGCACTCGCCGAAATTCCAGCCTTTGGGCAACTGCGCCCAGTTGGGCACAAGCTTGTGCGGCAGAGGCGGACCCGACTTCAGCTCGGCCCAGGCGGGCAAAGCGAGGATTGCGATGGCAAGCAGAGAACGCATGGGGTTGAGGGTATGCGAAACGGCGGCGGGTTGTCAAATGGGCGGCGCCGGCCGGATCGCGGCTCATCCCGAGCCGCACCGGCCCCAAGCTTCCGCGACGCACCTGTTACGCTGGCACAATGAAGTTCCTGCTCTTCCTGTTCTGCGCCGGGCTGGCAGCGGCGGGCCAGATCCCGCCCACAAGTAAGCCGATCCACCTGTTCAACGGCAAGACTCTCGATGGCTTCGACGTCTATCTCGACAAGCGGCAGCTCAATGAGGATCCGAACAGGGTCTTCACGGCGCGCGACGGAATGATCCGGGCGTCGGGCGCCGAATACGGTTATCTGATCACCCGTGGCGAATACGACAACTACTATTTGAAACTCGAGTTCAAGTGGGGGACGGAGACGCACGCGCCCCGCGCCGGCAACGCGCGAGATAGCGGCGTCCTGTTTCACGTCGCGGGTCCGGACAAGGTCTGGCCCAAATCGATCGAGTTCCAGATGATCGAGGGCGGCACCGGCGACATCATCCTGGTCGGCGGCGCCTCGCTCACCGTGAAGGGCCAGACCAGGGATCGGGGCCGCTTCGACCGGTTCGGCAAGGGAGCCTGGAAAGACACGGTGGGCTATCGCGACCCGAACGGGGACGTCGAGAAGCCGCACGGCCAGTGGAACAAACTGGAACTGCTCGCCGCCGGTGACTCGGTGCACTATTGGGTGAACGGCAAGCTCGTGAACGAGGGAACGGGCGCGAGTCCCACGCGCGGCAAGATCCTCTTGCAATCCGAAGGCGCCGAGGTGTTCTTCCGTAAGATCGAGTTGCGGCCCCTGAAGCAGGCCGCGCCCCGCGAGGTATCCCGCCGATGATCGCACGCCTTTCCATAGTCGTTCTGCTCGGGGCAAGCCTTTGTGGCGCCGAGCTGCGCGCAGGCCGCGCCGCGGTGAAGATCACGCCCCCGCGGGGCATGCCGATGTCCGGCTACTACCACGTGCGGCTGAACGAGGGCGTGCACGACGACCTCTATGCCAAGGCGCTGGCCCTCGAGAGCGAGGGCGCGCGCGCGGTGCTGGTCGCGCTGGATCTGATCGGGGCGCCGCGGCCGATCGTCGAAGAAGCGCGGAGGCTGGCAGCCGGGTCCAGCGGGCTGAAGCCCGAGCAGATCATGATCAGCGGCACCCACACGCATACCGGCCCCGAACTGGGGATCCGCCTGCGCGGCGTCGACGAAAAGACGCTGGCGGTCGCAAAACAGTATGCCGCCGAGTTGCCGCGCGCGATCGCCGAGAGCATCCGGCTGGCGGTCGCCGACCTGCAGCCGGCGCGCCTTTGGGCCGGCGCCGGCAGCGAGCACGGCATCAGCTTCATCCGGCGCTATCTGATGAAGGATGGCAGCGTGGGCTGGAATCCGGGCAAACGCAACCCGAACATCCTGCGGCCCATGGGCTCGGTCGACCCCGAGGTGCCTGTCGTGTTCGCCGAGAACGCCCAGGGCAAGGCGCTCGCCGCATACGTGAATTTCGCGAACCACCTGGACACGGTTGGCGGGATGCAGTTCTCGGCCGACTACCCGTACACGCTCGCGAAGGTCCTCGGGGCGGCGAAGGGCGAGGACCTGCTGACCATCTTCACCATCGGCACCGCGGGCAACATCAACCACGTGAACGTCAACGATGCGGCTCCGCAGAAAGGCCATGGCGAGGCCGCTCGCATCGGCGGTATCCTCGCGGCCGCGGTGCTCAAGACCTGGCCGCGGCTGGAAGAGGTCCGGCCGGGGCCGCTGCGGGCGCGCAGCGAGATCGTGCGCCTGCCGCTCTCGCCTTACCCCAAGAGCGACGTCGAACAGGCGAAGCAGATCGTGGCCGCGTACGGCAAGCCGGGCGCCAGCCCGTTTTACGACCAGGTGCATGCGTTCAAAGTGATCGAGCTCGAGGCCCGCGACGGCAAGCCTCTCGAAGCCGAGGTCCAGGTGATCACGCTCGGGGAGCAGGTCGCCTGGGTCGGGCTGCCGGGCGAGATTTTCGTCGAGTTGGGCAAGAGTATCAAGCTGCGCTCGCCGTATCCGCGGACCATCATCGCCGAGCTCGCGAACGGCGCTATCGGCTACGTGCCCGATCGCAAAGCCTACGCCGAGGGCGCGTACGAAGTGATCAGCGCGCGCATGGCTCCGGGGGGCGGCGAGATGCTGGTGGAATCGGCTGTGCGCATGCTGCTCGCGGACTATCATCCCAAGCCGGCCGCGCCGCGCCGGTAAGGCGCCGTGTGAAGCCTATAATCGAACCTATGCGTCACACATGTCTTCTCGTTCTGCTAACCATGCCCGCCTGGAGCCAGGACGCGGCGCAAAATCCACAACTCGCCAGTGCGAAAGCCTTCTACACAATCGTGAGGACAAACGTACTGAAATCCGCGGACAAGCTGCCGGAAGACAAGTATGGCTTCCGGCCCAGCGATGACGTCCGCACATTCGGCCAACTGCTGGCCCATATCGCCGACGCCCAGTTCTTCATCTGCGGCACCGCGAAAGAAGACGTCTCGCGCAACCGTGGCGTCGAGAAATCGGCCAAGACCAAGGCGGAAATCGTAAAGGCGTTAAATGACGGATTCGCGTACTGCGATGCCGTTTACGCCGAGCTCACGGATGCAACGTCGGCCGCGATGGTGCGTTTCTTTGGCCAGCAGCGGACGAAGCTCTCCATGCTCTCGTTCAATACCGCGCATACATATGAGCATTATGGAAACCTGGTCACGTACATGCGCATGAACAAAATTGTCCCTCCTTCGAGCGAAGGCCGTCCGGCCGCTCCGCCGGCCAAGCCGCCTCGATAATCGCGCTGTACAGCGATACTCGAGCGGGCCCCGAGTTCTTCCAGGCGGCGCGCCCCCAGCGTCCTCGCGCACGCAACCTCGACGCGGCTCAGAACTCCAGCCGCAGGACGATCTGCATAAAGCGCGACGACTTGGCGCCGGTGATGAGTCCGAAACTGGGCGAATTAAAGAACGCCCGCCCGCTGGCCGGATCGGCCTGCACGCTCAGCGAAGTGTTGGGTCCTTCCAGGTTCGTGTGATTCAAAAGGTTGAAGGCCTCGGCCCGCACCTCGAGCCTCAGTCTCTCCCTGAGGGGGAACATGCGCGCCACTGCCAGGTCGACGTTGAACTCGCCCGGCTCGCGCGTGGTGTTGCGGCCGAGCGTCCCGATCGGCAGCGCGGGTACAAGCAGCCGCCGGCTGGCTCCCGATCCGGTGAAGAACGGTCCGGAAGGCGCGAACGGGAAGTTTGCGTCCGACGCCGGCATGAGAAAGCGGATCGCCGTACCCTCCGACGTTTGGTTCGCGGCATAGCCGCCCAGGTTGGCTCCAATCGCGTGCGGCCGTTGCTGCGCAACACCCGGATACAGGTTGTTCTGCGTGATCGTATCCGGCAATCCGTCACGCGCGATTATGATCGGGCTGAAGGTGAAGCCGCGCAGCCATCCCGGCCCGGCCGGAGCGTACTGAAACGTCGCCGCGAAATTGTGCGGCCGGTCAAACTGGCTGAGCGCGCGGTCGAGGCGCCGGAACAGCCAGTTGAACTGGCCGGCATCGAGGCCGTTCGGCTGCGAGAACGAGAACAGGCCGCTGCCGTCATCGATGGACTTGGACCACGTGTAGGTCGCCTGGAAGCCCAGCGAGCGCGCGAACTGGCGCGAGGCCTTGAGCTGCATGGAGTGGTAGCTCGAGCTGCCGGCGTGAACGAACGAACCGAGAGCATTTACCGTGGGAAACTTGCGGGCGCTCTGGGTGGTGATGGACTGGCCGATGCGCGCCAGCTCCTCCCCCCGCTCGATTGCCACGGCCGATTTCGCGCTGTATGCCGAAGTTCCACTGCATCGAGTACGGCATGGGGGAGATCTGGCCGAACTGCGCGCTCGCGTTCAGAGGATTGCGAGTGGTCGCCTCGCGCTCGACGATGAACGGGTCGTTCAGATCCTGCACCGCAATCAGCGGCAGGCCCTCATTCAGCCGGAACGGCTGCGCCACCCCGACGCCAAGATCGGGGAACTGCTGCGCGACCGTGAAGCCCGGATAGCGGACGATGCCGCCAAGATTGGAGAAGATCTGGCCATAGAACATCCCGAACGCGGAACGCACCACAGTGCGGTCGTCGATGCTGTAGGCGAAGCCGACGCGAGGGGCCAGATTCAGCTTGTCGGCGTCCAGGTTGAGCTCCCTGGAAGCGTTCATATTCGCGACCAGCAGCCGGCCCGTGACCACATCGACGCGCGAGTAGATGTCATTCGCGATCGTCATCGGCGATTCGTACTCATAGCGCACGCCGAGGTTCATGGTGAGCCGCCGCGTTACCTTCCAGTCGTCCTGCACGAAAGCGCCAAAGTTGGCGTTGCGGCGGCCGGTGATCGGCTGGAACAGCTCGTAATTGGCGCTCTGAATGGCGCCGAGCAACAGGTCGGCCAGCGAGTTGATCGGATTGCCGCCGGTGCGCGTCCGGGACGTGATCTCGCCGTTGAAGTTGTAGATGCCGGCCCAATTCCCGCCGGGGTTGAACACGTTGAACTGGTTCTTGCGGAGTTGGAAGCCCGTTTTGATTGCGTGGCTGCCGAGCACCCAGGTTACGCTGGCTGCGCTCTGGTAATTGTTGTCGATCTGGCGCCGCCAGGTGTTCGAGTTCAGACCCACGTCACCCCAGCCGAAATTGAAATGAGGGACGGCGGCGAACGGATTCCGCTGGATCCCGAGCACACTGCGCACATCGGTGCCAAGAGTCGGCGGATCGATCGCAGGATTGTTGCGCTGGAACCCGAGCCATAGCTCGGTGATCAGCGTCGGCTTCCAGATTTGCGTCCAGGCGAACGCCGATTGATGCGTGGTGGTGATGCTGTCGCCGACCCGCGGATCGAGCGGGCCGGGGAGAATTTCGGAACTGGGGCTCTCGCCCGCGATGCGAGTCAACCTTCCGAACAAGCGCGTGGACGAGCCGACCGCGTGATCGATGCGCGCCGTAATCTGATTGTCCGTTGGCGCCGTGGAGCCGGCGTTGAGGTAATTATTGATCTGGCGGTTGTTGTTGCGGTCCAAGGTGCCCGGCGAGTTTGGCTGCGGCAGCAGGCTCATGATCCTGGCCGCCGCCGGATCAATGCGGCTCGCCGGAATCCGATTTCCGGGAAACTGCGCGCCGGTGAGCGGGTCGTGCACCGGAACGGGGGACGCGGAAAAATCACCGCCACGGAGATCGTTGACCGGCACGGTGCGAAGGTTGTTGAACGGCTGGCGCCGCCGCAGCCCTTCGTAGTTGAAAAAGAAGAAGGTCCGGTCGCGGCCGTTATAGAGTCTCGGAATCCACACGGGGCCGCCAACTTTGCCGCCGAACTGGTTGTAGCGGTCGCTGGGGCGCTCCTGGCCGCGCAGATTACGGAAGAAATTGTTCGCGTTCAGCTTTTCATTGCGGAAGTATTCGTAAAGGCTTCCGTGGAGATCGTTGGTGCCGGAGTCGATGATGACACTGACATAGCCGCCGGCGGTGCGCCCATACTCGGCCGTGTAGCCGGAACTCAGCACGCGGAACTCGCGCACGGCCTCGGTCGAGGGCACTCGCTGCACGCCGCCGGTGGATCCCGAGACAATCGACACGCCATCCACCGCGAACTCGCTATTGAGCGTACGGCTGCCGTTGATCGAAAGCTGGCTGGCATTGATGCCGGTGGCGGCCCCGCCGCTCGAGACGCCGCCGATCAGCGTCAGCAGGTTGAAGACATTGCGGCTCGGCATGGGCAGGTCGCGCACCTGCGAGGTGTTGATCACGGTGCCCACGGACGAGCTTTCCGACTCGAGCTGCCCGAGTCCTTCGCCGACAACCGTGATCGTCTCGACCACGTCGCCCGGCTGCAGCGTAATGTTGACGCGCGCGCGCTGATCGACTTGAAGCGTGACGCCCGCGATTTCCGCCTTCTTGAATCCCGGCACTTCCACCGTAATGTTGTAGCGGCCGACCGGCAGCGCCGGAGCCGAGTAGACCCCCGCTTCGTTTGACACGCCCCGCCACGCCACCACTCGAGTCGCTGTATTCGTGACAACGACCTGAGCGTTCGGTACCGCGGCCCCGCTCGAGTCGAGGACTGACCCGGACAGCGTGGCCGTAATCTCCTGAGCGCTGACCCGGCTCAGGAACAGGACAGTAAATACCACCAGCAAGCGGAATAGCATGGATGTCTCGCTCAGTTACCCCTAAGATTGCCGTTTTGGTTTCCGGCTGCCGGCTAGTATACACCCGATCATCTTTCAGGCATCACTGCGGTCATACCCTATTCACAGTACTCAGGCGGGCCTATGGCGGTCTGATTTCCAGCGGTTTGATGTAGCCTAAAGCCGGCGGACTTGCGACACATCACACCGGGAATACCTCAGCGCGCTCAAGCAACATCATAGGGGGGGCAACAGGGCCAGACTCAATCTGGCCCGCGGATAGAGTTTCGAGGCCTGATTAGACGCAGCGCGCAAGATCACAGTCAAGGTCACGCGTTTCCGGAGCCGGGAAATCGGGCGGCGCTCGCCGGGCGTCAGCGCTTGTGCCGAGTTTCCAGAGAGTCCCCACGAAAACCCAGGCTGCCCGCCGCCGTATCGAAGACATTCGCGGGCACGCCTCGTTGGTGACTGCCTGATGACTCCGCGATCACGGCTTCCTCAATTGAGCGGCGCCTGGATCGGCACCCTTATCGCCGTGAAGGGCGCCGGCCCGCGCTGAACCTGAGTTTGCGCGGTTGTCGGATCCGGACAGACTGGTACTGTGAACGGTAAAGGTGGGGTTTCCTCCGTACAGCCCATCTCCTCGAATTGCAGTTCTCCTTGGATTCGATCAAAGCCTGTGCCGAACGCGAGGCTTAGACGCACCCTCTCCACAGCTCTGGTTTTGCGGTCGGCATCGTAGACAAATCGCAATCCCAGCGCCTGAGCCGAGCGCGGGCCGCTGCGCGCCCAACTTCCCTGGATTAAAGAGAACGATGCGCCGGTGGGCGTATGGCCCCCTCCATCCACCGAGTCCTCGAGAATGAAGGCGCCGGAGCGGGTCATGGTGAGGATGAGGGGCCGCTGCGGTGGCGGTCCGAAGCTCAGCCACCACGTGCCGTAGAAACGGTTCCCGGTGAGCTCGGCGAGCGGGCTCGTCTCCCCGAGAACTTGCGGGGCCACCTGGGCCGATGCCGGGGACAGCACCCCGGCCGCGGTGACAAAGATGCACAAACGAAGAATATGCTTGAATCGCACGGTTCACTCCTGCGGTTGAAGAGGTCCGCAATTCAGATACGCGGATCCGTCGCCGCGAGTCTTGCACGGAAATTGCGGCCCGGTCAACGACAAGGAAGCTAGCCGAAGGTTACTTAACGTTACCGCTCGACTGTTTTCAATGACTTCGAGTGGTGAGGCTGGATAGCTGTATTTTTTCAAGCACGCGGGCAAAGCAGGCCTGTTCTCGCATGGGAGCGTATATCGGATCGACATTGATGTATCGTGTCCGGATTTCCCGGTTGGTCCATGCCCGGTCGAGCCACTGGCAGGCCGGAGCCCACTCCCTTAGCCCCGCATAAATTGTCCCGATCGCGAGCGCGCCGACGGGCTTGGCCGCGTAATCGGCCTCGCGGCCGGCCAGGATCGACCGCGCCCGCTCCTCCTTACCCCCAAGCGCGAGCGCGTGGCCCAGCAGCCCGTCGCCCCACGCGAGATATGCAAGTTTCTGCGCTTGCTCGTACAACCGAACCGCGTCGCCGGCATCACCGCTTTGCAGCAGAACCGCCGCCAGGTTGCGCATTGCGTCGGGATAGTAAGGGTCGATTTTGAGCACTTCCTCGAGCATCGACCTGGCCTCTGGGAAGCGGCGCCGGAAGTAGAGAACCTTGGCGAGAACAACGCGGTTACCCAGATCGCCTGGCTTCAGGGTCACGGCGCGACGAAGCTCCGCTTCCGCTTCCGCCAGCCGCTCGCTCGAGGCCGCGAGCAACACGATACCGAATCCGTGGTGAATCCCGGAGCTATCCGGATCGAGTTGGATTGCGGTACGGAAAGCCCTCTCCGCACCGATCCAGTCGGGCTTGAATGTAAGATTGGTTGCCAACGACTGGTACCCTTCCGCAAGTTGCGGATCGAGTGAGATTGCTTTCTCCGCCGCTTGCAACGATTTCGTGTACACGTCGTGGGGGGCGGCGTCGCCCATGGTCGCTTGCTGGCGATATGCCGCACTCAACCAGGCGTAGGCGCGCGCATACTCGGGATCATAGGCGACGGCTTGTTCAAAGAACTGCTGTGCCTGGCGGGCGCCCTCCCCAGTCCACTGATGCCAGGCGGCCAGGCCTTTCTCGAACGCCTCGCGCGCCGGCGGGGCCGGCTCGTGGCGCGAAGGAGCCCCGGCGAGGCCATAAAACAATACGATGACAAGTGCGCACGCGACCGCGGCGATCGCCGCATGGATTGTCCAACTCCGCGCGTCCCGTCGCTCTTCAAACGAGGGGACGTAGCCGCGCTCCGCGAGCACGATGCGAACCGGCGCCGTTCTGCCCTCTTTGGCGTAATAGTCCGCGAGCCGGTCGCGGAGACGGCGAGCCTCCACGCGCACGATGGAGTCGCAACGCGGGTCGAAGGACTCGCGCCGATCGAAAACTTCCAGGCCGATGGTGTATTCCTGGATCTCGTTGTCCCGGCCCGCCAGCTTGCGCTCGACAATGAAGCCCAGGAATCGCTGCAGTCTGTGAGAGCGGGCAAACTGCGGACTGTCCAACACCGCCGCCAGATGCTCGCGTATTATCCTCGGCTCGAGCGGCGATGCAATCTCAGAACCAGTGGCTGCCACAGCGATGGATAGTATATCCGCAAAAACGACTTGCGGGTCGGTCTAGCCGAAGTTCGTCACCGACAGGATTTCGAACCGCTTGCTGACGCGCGCGGCTCAGTAAGTGCCGTCAAATCAGCGGAAGCGTTCTGAGCCACGACCGTCAGGGGAGTGGTGGTAACGAACCTCGGCTAGCGGTGAGCACGTCATTTTCGTGTGGTTTACCGCACGTCCGCTTGGACCACTACCTGACAGGCGAGGATCGCCGGGCCAGCCATTCCAGGGAGCGGATGCTCCGCCGATGGCAGTCAGCTACTGAACTGAGCGTCTGGATTCTCCAACGCGCTCAAGCCCATACCGGCGTGTCGTCTGCAATTGAAGTTCCGCGTTTATCGCCGTTGTCAGAAGTAGTAACGGAGACTGAGTTGCACGTTCCGCTCGCTGCTTTTCCCCGTCACCTTTCCGAACGTGCTGCTCTTCGGATTCGTGTTGACGCCGCCCCAGTTGGGGTGGTTGGGCCAGTTGAAGAACTCCGCCCGAAACTGCACACGCTGGTCTTCCCGGGTCGGAAAATCCTTGAAGAGCGCGAGATTCCAGTTTTGGAACCCGGTGTTGTGCATGGGCAGACTGTTGCGCGACTGTGTGGTCGAAAAGGTTCCCGCGGCCGGCCGGACAAACAACGCCTTGCCGTCGGACCCCGTCGTCCGGAAATAGAAATTCTGGTCGGCTGCGCCCGATGAGAACTGCCGCTCGCCGCGCGGCAAGCTGGGATCTCCAAGCACTTCCCACGGCTGCGAGTCCGTGCTCCCGATGCCGGCAAAATCGTCGCCGCTCCCGACTGTGAACGGCGTACCCGTCTGGAATTGCGTCACTCCCGTGACCTGCCAGCCGCCCGCCAGTTTCGCAAGCAGGCCGGACTGGTTGCGCAGGATCGGGAGCTCGTAGATGAAGTTGAGCACCGCCACGTGACGCGTGTCAAAGCCGGATTCACCCCAGTAATTGCGATCATCATAGGCGTTGTAGACACGATCGCGGCGGCCGGAGGCATTGTCCATGCTCTTGGAATAGGTGTACGCAGCGCCGAAACTGAGACCGCGCGCGAAGCGCCGGCTCACCTCAATTTGGAGCCCATTGTACTTCGAGCGCGCTGCATTCTCGCCTAAGGCGATAAAGGCGAAGCCCTTGTATGGCCGGAGAACATTGACGTTGATGCCCTTGTTGGCGGGATCCTGCACTGTGCCGACCGGTAGCTGATTAATGTTGCGCTCCCGCTCCAGGAACAACCCGGCTCGCCCGACATAACCCACCGATACGATCGTGTCGAAGCCGACCTCGCGCTCAAAGGTCACGTTCCAGTTGTAGGCCTGGGGAATCTTAAATACCGGGTCGGTGGTCATGAAGAAAAGCGGAAAGGCCGACGGCCGGCCTCCCGCGGGGTTGTCCGCCTGCCCATTGGCAACCGAAACCATCGGCTGCAGTGGCGGATTTCCGCCCAGGAAGATGTTGTCGCTCACGCCGGGGCGGGCCAGAAAGCGGCCAAATCCGCCGCGCACGACCGTTCCCGGGCTCACCTGATAGGCGACTCCGACGCGGGGCTGAAAATTCCACTTTTGCAGCTCTCCCCATGTTTTGCTGCCGCCGCTGAACAACCGGTTGAACTCGCCGCTATCGGCGATCGCGACGCGCCCCTTGGCGGCGTCGGGCCAGCCGGTCCCCGGAATCACCACGCCATTGTAGCGGTCGCCGCTGAGGATGAACCCCGTTTTCGGATCCTGCACCACGGCCTTGGAAGGATCATAGCGGCGCGGATCGAATACCGCCATATTGCCCCACAAGCTGTAGTAGTAGGGCTGCATGATGGTGTGCCGCACTCCCAGTTCCAGCCTCAATTTGGGCGTGACTTTCCACGCGTCCTGCGCGAACCACTCGTACATGTGGCCGCGATACGGCGTGAAGGCGCGCTGGCCGATCTCGGCGTAAGTGTTGAACAGGCCCATGGCGGCATTGGCGACGCCCAGGCCCGCAGTGCCCGCCGACCGCCCGTCCTCAAATACAAACCGGCCGTTCTGGTTGTTGGTGCCGCCCGGCACTCCGCTCACGTTGATCTGGTCGAAATCGTTCTGCCCGGAGCGTTCAAAAGAAAAGCCCGCTTTGAGCGTGTGGCTGTTGATGATCTTGGTGAAGTTGTCCGCCAGCACATAGATGGGACCCGTGGATCGCGAGGGATAGGGCCCGCCGTCCACCGTGGCGAAGTTGGCGATCTGCACAGTGGGGATCTTATCGAAGATCTCCTTGCGCTCGGGGAAGATATAGGGGTAATTGATGCCGTACTGGCTGCGCACGAAGCGCCCGCCCTCGCGCTGCACGCCGATGTAGACGCGATCCACGCTGGCCGTGGCCAGAAACTCGTTGACGGTGGTGGGATTGATCGTCCAGATGTGGTTCACGGAGCCCGTCTTGTTTGGCCGGTTCCAGTCAGTCACCGCGCGATCGAAGCCGCCGCGGAACGCATCCAGCGCCGTGTAGCTGTAGTTCTGGAGACGAACCCGGAAGGTATGCTTGTCCGTCGGGAGAAAGTCAACGGAGATGGTGTCCTTGCGCTGGTTCTCGGGATGAGGCCGGGTCTGAATGAAGTTGGCCGTGCCTTGCAGAAATCCGGGCACGGGCTCGGGATAGGAACGCAGCAACCCGAGGCCGTTCGAGCTGAGCCTGCCGGCCGGAATCACGTTATTCGGAAAAGGCTGTCCTGTGGTTGGGTCGTTGACGGTTCGCACCTTGCCGAAAAACGTGTTGCCGGGATCCAGCAACTCGGAAAAATCGCCGCGCCGCATCGCGAGCGAAGGTACCGTCTGGATGGACGTCTGTTCCCGCCGGAAGCGAACCCACTCCTGGCTCCAGAGGAAGAACAGCTTGTTGCGATCTGTGTTCCACGTTCGCGGAATGTAGACGGGGCCGCTAAACACGTAGCCGAACTGGTTGAAGCGGCGCGATTCGCGCTCCTGGCCAGCCCGATTGCGGCTCCAGGAGTTTGCGTCGAGCGTGTTGTTGCGGAAGTATTCGTACAGGCTGCCATGGAAGTTTTGCGAACCGCTCTTCGTCACGATCCGAATCTGCCCACCATCGGCCCTGCCGTACTCCGCCGTGTAATTGGCGGTCAGAATCTGGATCTCCTGGACCGTATCCAGGTCGGTCGTGCCGATGCTCGTGCCGTTGGCCCGCGTGCGGATCGCCACTGCCCCGTCGTAGGTGATCACGTTGTCCTGCGTGCGCGACCCGTTAATGCTGAAGCCGCCGGAACTCATCCCAAAACTGAAACCGGCCAGCGAGCCTCCACGCACACCGGGCTTGAGCAGCGCCAGAAACAGGGCGTTGCGCCCGTTTAACATCATGTTCTGGATCTGGCGCGTCTCGATCAGCTTGCCGACAGTAGCGCTGTCGGACTGCACATTGACGGCCTCCGCCACCACGTCCACGGTCTCTGTGACGGCGCCCACCTCCAGGTTGGCATCCACGGTCGCGGCGATATTCGGGTCCAGTTTGTTGCCCGTCTTCTGGAAGCGCTTGAATCCGGTCGCTTCCGCCATAATGGTGTAGTAACCCGGTGGCAGGCTCGAGACGGCATAGTAGCCGGAGGCATTCGCGGAGGCGTGGCGCTCGAGCCCGGTGGCCTCATTCCGCAACGTCACACTGGCACTCGGCACGCCGGCACCCGACGGGTCCTTCACAAATCCCGAGACCTGGGCCGTATCCGATTGTCCGAATACAGGCACTGAACAGACCGTGCACGTCAGTACGAGTAAGCAAGCAAGCACATACCGCATAAGACACCCCCTTCTCAAATGTGCCCTCACGGTTTTTTTTGGAGTGGATGCCGCCAGGGCAGTTCGTTCCCGTGGGATGCAGAGATGCGCGGAGCGGCTGCGAAAACCAGCCGTGCACCTGTTACAGAGGGACCTTGCTCTGAAGTCCCGGAACGGATCCGCCCAAACTCCCATGCCGGCACATAACCCACCTGCCCCTCTCAGCAGCCACACCTGCGAAGTGCGGGACCCAATACCGCGCCAGCTACCGAAATCGCCGTTGAGAGCAACCCAACTGCACATCTTAGGTCGGGCAGGCCGCAAGCGCCATACGGGGATACATGTACTTGTCTGGCTGCCTGCGGCAGCGCACTCCGGCCGCAGGGAGGTCCGGCCGGAGCGGCTGCACTGCCGGCCACTTGCCGGCTCCGGTTCTGTTGGTCCGCTGGAACCGAACCGCGGATTCACTTGAAGGCGCTGGGTGGGTCGAATCTAACCGGGGCCGGGCAGCACGGGCCATCCCTTTTGGCCGCACGCCGCGGGTGGCGCGCTTGAACTGCGGGCCGGCGCGTCTCGGCGAGGCCCCTGAGGCCCGCCCGCCTCACAGGCCGCTGCTGTAGTTGTGGTCGTAGCGGCCTTCGGCCACACCCTCGATATTCATGGCGACAAAGACGTGCTCCGGCTTGCCGGCGAGTTGATAGACCTTGCGCGTATATTCATACGCGGGCGGCATGTGGCCATAGAAATTCAAGCGGCGCGGCGCGAGCAAGGCCGCCGCCTCGGGCAGGTCGGTGTGGCGCATGATGTCGAGGAAGACGGGGCCCTCGCGGTGGCTTGCCGGCGGGTCGATGAGCATCACCTGCGCGATGCCGGCATCAAGGATGGCCGCGTACAGCCCGATCGCGCCCGCCACTCCCTTCCCAAGCACCAGCAGGCGCGCGGGGTCGACCCCCGGCTGAGCGCGCAGCGCGGCGGCCGCCGCGAGCACGTCCTTCAGTCGCATGGAATCGACCGTCTGGCCGACATGCATGGCATTGCGCAGCGTGGCTTTCCAGAAGGTCTTGTCCCAGGGGACCTCGCCAACCCCGCGCGGATAGACCGCCATAATGACGGCGCTGCGCCGGCGGCTGACATTCGAGAGCAGGCTGAAGACGGCCTGCGGGTCCTCCCCGTCGGAAGCGACGTAGAGGACGGCCGGCAGTTTGCCCTCGGCCTGCCGGGGGCGGCGCACCAGGACGCGCACGCTGACCGCCGGATCCGTCTCAAGCTCGAAGGAGTCGTGGCCGGATTCGCCGCCCGTGCGGCGCAATTGCGCCGGCTGCGCGGGCGCGGGCAGCATGGCGCGAATCCGGCCGAGGAGCGCCGCGCTCCGGGCCTGCCAGGCGGCTGCATCCTTCGGGACGGCGGCGGCAGGCGCGGTGGTGAAATCCTCGTGCACGCGGTAGTTTTGGGCGTCCGCGGGCGGGTGGCCGCCGAAGACCGCGAGCTCCTCGGGCGGCGCGTCGCTGTAGTCCATGTCCAGCTTGCGGCCGGCGACGTTAAGGAGGTGGCGGTCGAACCAGCGAATGACCTGCTCGCGCAGCAAATCCGAGTCTTTATGGGCCCCATGGACCTCGAGGTTGACGAAATCGTTGCGCTTGCCGTAGCTGCGGTAGAGGCCGCCGATGCGCTCTGTAAACTCGCGGTAGCCTGCCACCGGAAACAATGCATCCTCCCGGCCGTGTGCCATGAGCAGGGGCCGCGGCGCGATCAGGGCGCCCTGGTGCATCATGTCGTGGCGGTGCGAGTTGACCGGAAACATGCAGTCGCAATGCAGCCTCTGCGTGTTCTCTTTGAGGTTGGCGCGGCCGGTCATGCCGATGCGGGAGGCATCCACCTCGGGCCGCGTTTCCAGGTAGTCGATGGCGCGCATGGCGTTCCAGACCTCCACGCCCGCGGGCGTGTAGCCGCGCGCGTACCAGTCGTACATCTCCTGCGCGCTGACGCCGTGATGGAGCGCGAACGTCTCCGCGATCTGGATGGAATCGAGAATAAAGGCAACGTAGCCGTTCTTCGCCAGCGATATGCCATGGCGCTGGTACTGGGTTTTATCGCCGTACGGAGAAAACGAGTGCCCGCACACGTAAACGATCGCCGGCACGCGGCCGCTGCGCTTCTTGGGCACATACAGGTTGCCGGTGACGTAGATCCGGGGCATGCTCTCGAAGGCGATCTTCTCGATCGTGTAGGCGCCTTTGTCGAGCGTGCCGGTGCTGCGCACGTTGAGCGGAGTGCGCTGGGGCCAGGGTCGCAGGCCGAGCATGTCGCGCATCTCCTCGAGGCGCTGGGCACGGACCTTCTCCCAGTCCCCGCGCGAGCGGACCTCGGCCGCCGCCCCGGCGGTCAGCCGTTGCGCCTCGGCGTTGAGATATTCGGTCACCTGCCGCTTGCTGTCGAGCATGCGGCGCCAGGGAGCATCGGAGGACTGCGCGAGTGCGGCCACGCAGAAGAGGAGCATCACGGTGAGATTGCGCATAAGCTTCTATTGTGCCCGAAAAGCGGCTGCTGCTAGTATGTCCTAACAGATGGTCCGGGCGCTCAAACTGGCGGCGGTGCCGGTGGCCTTATGGGTATTGCTGGTGGGCGTGCTGGCGATCGCCATGCGCCAGCCTCCTGAGACCTTCGGCCGGTTCATGTCGTATGTGCCGGGGCCCGCCATGAAGATCCTGCCCTTCCAAAAACTGTACATGCACGCGCGCGCGGGACGCCTGCGGCCTGGCGACCGGGCTCCCGATTTCACCCTGCAGTCACCGGACCGCAAGCAGCAGGTGCAGCTCTCGGCTTTCCAGCGAAAACAACCCGTGGTGCTGGTATTTGGCAGCTACACCTGACCGCCTTTTCGCCGGGAGGTTCCCGAGCTCAACAAGCTCTACCGCGAGTACCAGGACCGGGCGGCGTTTTACGTCGTGTACATCCTCGAGGCGCACGCGAGCGACGTGTGGCAGATGCCCTCCAACCTTCGCGACAACGTGGTCTTCGCCAGTCCGAAATCCTACGGCGAGCGCGAGACGGTGGCGACAAGTTGCGTACGCAAGCTGAACATCGATTTCCCGGCGCTGGTGGACACGTTCGACAACCGGGTCGAGCAGGTCTACACGGCGTGGCCGGATCGGTTGTACCTGGTCGATCGCCAGGGGCGGATTGCCTACAAGAGCGGTCCGGGGCCATTCGGCTTGCGGCCGGCGCAGTTGAGAGCCGCCTTGCAGCGCCAGTTCTAGCCGAGGTTCGTCACCACCACTCCCTGACGGTCGCGGCTCAGAACGCTTCCGCTGATTTGACGGCACTTACTGAGCCGCGCGCGTCAGAAGGTGTGAAATATTCGAAAAAACCATTTCCGGCCTCCAATGTTTGCATTCGGTTAGCCTGTGGAGAAGAGGCCCGAAATCAATTTTTTCACACCTTCTCAGCAAGCGGTTCGAAATCCT
>JACOTZ010000107.1 GCA_016178155.1 Acidobacteriota bacterium | reverse complement strand
AGGCTTCACTTTGATGAAGCCGCGGTCAAGCTGGACGCGCGTGTTCTCCAGGCCAATGTTGTCGGTCACCGGCTTGCGTCCGACGGCGACCAGCAGCTTGTCAAACTCCATTGGCTCCCGCTTGCCGCCCGCAAGCGTGGCGGCGAGCTGCACGGACTTGCCGGATTTCCGGATGTTCTCGGCCTTGGCGCCCGTCTCGATGCGGATTCCCTGTTTCTTGAACACGCGCTCGAGCTCTTTTGAGACCTCCTCGTCTTCGAGCGGCACGATGCGCGGCAGCATCTCGATGATGGTGATCTTGCTGCCGAAGCGGGCGAAGATGGAAGCGAACTCGACGCCGACCGCGCCCGCGCCGATGATGCCCAGTGTTTTCGGAATCTCTTTGAGATCGAGGATTTCGATGTTCGTGAGGATGAACCGCGGATCGGGATCGAGGCCGGGCAGCATACGCGCCTCCGAGCCGGTGGCGATCATGACGTGTTTCGTTTCGAGCGTCTTGCTCCCGCCGCCGTTCTGCCGGACTTCAACCTGGCGAGGGCTCTTGATGCTCCCGTGGCCTTTGAGCCAATCGACCTTGTTCTTCTTCATGAGGAACTCGATGCCCTTGGCGTGCTTGTCAACGATCTTGTTCTTGCGATCGTTGACGCGGGGCAGATCGAGCCTGGGGTTATCGACCTGGATACCCTGTTCCTCGGAATGGGTGAAGTAGTCCCAGAGGTCGGCGGTGTGGAGGAATGCCTTGGTGGGGATACAGCCCACGTGCAGGCAGGTTCCACCCAGCTTGGGGTATTTTTCGACGAGTGCGGTTTTCAGTCCGTACTGCCCTGCGCGCACTGCCGCCGAGTAGCCTCCCGGGCCGCTGCCAATGATCACCAGGTCATAGGACATTCGCTTCAATTCTAGCGCGTGGTGCTGCAACCTTTTGATTCCGTGAGGGATGTGCTGAAAACGGTGGCTGACGGGGAGGGCGGGCGGCGGCTTCTCTATCAAGAAAACGCGCCGCCGCGTATCTGCGGGTCTCGCGAGTTTTGGAGCAGAACGCTCGCAGCGGGCCGACGAGCCAGCGGCTGGCCGCCCGCGCCGGATCAGCGGGCATTCGGCAGGAACGGCAGGTGCGGTAAGACCGTCTAAGAATCGGCCACACATGCGAGTATTCCTGCTCTTCCTCCTATCCTGGATGGCCATCCCGGCCGCCGACAAGCCAGACGCGCGCCGGCCGTCCACACCGAAACCTGCGGCGCCTCCCGCGTCTTCCGTCTCGCGGGCCTGGCCGATCGCGAGCATCCGCATCGAGGGCAACCGCAACTATAGCGAGGAACAGGTCCTGCGAGCGGCCGGCATCAGCACCGGGCAGGCGGCGGGAAAAGTGGAGCTGGACGCCGCCCGCGACCGGTTGCTTAACACCGGCGCGTTTCAGACGGTGGGATACCGGTTCGAACCGCAGGGGAGCGGCATCGCCGTCACCTTCGAAGTTGCGGAGATATCGCAGGTGTTTCCCTACCGGTTTGAGGCGCTCGAGATCGACCAGCGCGCTTTCGCGGATTGGATGAAGAATCGCGATCCGCTGTTCGGTGTGAAGCTGCCCGCCACCGAGGCCGTACTCAAGAGGTACGCGCAGGCGGTGGGGGAGTTTCTCGCCGCGGCGGGGAAGCGAGAGGAGGTAACCGCCAGGCTGGCGCCCGAGAGCGGCGACCAGCTCGTGATCGTCTTCCGGCCGGCCAACCTGCCGTCCGTGGCCGAAGTCCGCTTCCGCGGCAACCAGATCATCGACGAGAGGACGCTCCAGCGCGCCGTCTCGGGCGCGGGCGTCGGAGCCCTTTACACTGAGGCGCGGTTCCAGCAGGTGCTCGACAACAGCGTCCGGCCGCTGTACGAGGCGAAGGGCAAGATCCGGGTGGCCTTTCCCAAGCTGACCACCGAGCCGGCTCAGGACGTCAAGGGACTGGCGGTCACGGTAGAAGTGCGCGAGGGCGAGACTTACCAGCTCGGCAAGGTTGACCTCGCGGGCGAGGGCGCCAGCCCATCGCTCCTGAAAGAGGGCCGGTTCAAGACGGGCGAGACCGCGGACTTCAACGAGGTCCAGGCGGGAATCGAGCGTATGATCCAGAGGCTGCGGCGGAGCGGCTACCTGAACGCACGGGCGCGGCCGGAGCGGCGCGTGGATGACGCCGCAAAGCGCGTCGACGTGACGCTGCATCTGGATCCGGGCCCCCGGTACACTTTTGGCAAGCTCACGATCGAGGGCCTGGACATCCAAACCGAACCGCACATCCGCAAGCTGTGGGGCTTGAAACCGGGCGACCCGTTCGACGCCGCCTACGCCGAGTACTTCCTGCAGCAGCTCCGCGAGCGCGATCTGTTCGAGAACCTGGGCACGACGCGGCCATCGGTGAAGCTCGATGACCAGAGCCGCACCGCCGACGTGACGCTGTTGTTCGCGAGCGACGGCAAGCCGCTGCCCCGCATCGGTCCGGGGGCGGAAAAGGATCGCAAGCAGCGGACGCCCTGGGAGTAGCGGGCCGGCCTTTTCCCGGGCCGCTTTGTCGTGGCTCCGGCACCCCCGTGTTAACGTGTTTAGGAAGTGTCTGCACCCCTGAACTTCCAGCTCGAGCAGTATGAAGGTCCGCTCGATCTGCTGCTGGAGCTGATCCGCAAGCAGGAAATCAATATTTATGACATCCCGATCGCGCAGATCACGGCGCAGTACATGGAGTACATGCAGCGCGCCGCGGAGCTGGATATCGAGCTGAGCGCCGAGTTCGTCTACATGGCGGCGACGCTCATTCACATCAAGTCGAAGATGCTGCTGCCGCGCGACCCTGAGCTCGATAAGATGGCGCCCGAGGAGGACCCGCGCCAGGAACTGGTCGAACGCCTGCTCGAGCACGAGAAGTTCAAGAACGCCGCCGAGATGCTGCAGCAGAAACGGATGATCGAGGAAGCCGTCTGGTCCAACCCTCAGATGGGGCAGTTCCTGCAGGAGGGTGAGGATCCTGGCCTGGCGGTCACGCTGTTCGACCTGGTGCAGACGTTCCAGTCGGTGCTGGAGCGGGCGAAGAACCGCCCGACCTACCAGGTGGACAAGGAAGACGTTACCGTGCCGGACATGATCCGCGTGCTGCGCGCGGTGTTGGAGAGCACCCCGCAGTCCAAGCCGGTGTCGGCGCGGGAGCTGTTCGAGCAGCAGCGCAACGCGCGCGCGATGATCTGCCTGTTTCTGGCGATCCTCGAGCTGGTCAGGCGCCAGGCGATCCTGCTGCAGCAGGCGGAGGCATTCGGCGACATCTCGATCAAGCGCGGGGCCGGCTTCGAGCAGGCCTTCGAGGCCGAGGAGACGCTGGCCGCGGTAGAACAGGAATACAAGTAGTCGCGATGGACCATATCGAACGTACCGGCGGGCCGGCAGTCAGAGGACTGTTCTCAGATGACGAGGGCGGCGCACCCGCCGGGCGTGCCACGGAGGAGGAGGCGGCGGGGGTCGCCCGCGACGATGTGCTCGCAGCGGCGCAGCCGGCGGGGCCCGAGGACGCGGACGCGCAGAAACTCGCGCTGCTCGAGGCGGTGGTCTATATCACCGACGAGCCGCTGACGGTGGAGCAGATCGCGGAGGCGCTCGGCGAGCCGGAGGCGGAAGCGCGGCGGCTGCTCGAGCGGCTGGTGGCCGAATACAGCCGGCCGGAGCATGGCCTCAGCGTGCGCGAGATCGCCGGCGGGTACAAGATGTCGACCAAGCCGGAGCACCACGAGGCGATCCGCGCCTTCGTCAAGAAGCTGAACCCGCCGCTGAAGCTCTCGCTCGCGGCGCTGGAGACGCTGGCGGTGATCGCCTATAAGCAGCCGATCACGGCGCCGGAGATTATGGAGATCCGCGGCGTACAGGGCGCGGGCGTGCTGAAAACGCTGCTCGATCGCAAGCTGATCACCACCGCGGGGCGAAAAAGCGTGGTCGGGCGCCCCATCCTGTATAGAACGACGAAAGAGTTCCTGGTGCAGTTCGGCCTGAAGGACCTGAGCGAGCTGCCCACGCTGAAGGAATTTGAGGAACTGCGCCGGCTGGCCTTAACCGATGAGGCCGGTGAGGAGACGGCTCCGGCGGAATCCGCCGCGGAACCCCTGGCTGCGGACGCCCAGCAGCCCGGTGACACGGCCGATCTGCCCGCGGCGTCCAAAGATGAGGGCGCGCCGGAGGATCCGCGGCCGCCGGCGCCGGAGCCGCCGGAGAACGCGTAAATGTCCGAAGAACGCCTGCAGAAGATCCTTTCGAGAGCGGGCGTAACCAGCCGGCGGAAAGCCGAAGAAATGATCCTGGCGGGGCGAGTCACCGTGAACGGCAGGGTCGAGGCCCAATTGGGCTCGAAGGCGGATCTCGAACGGGACCACATCAAGGTCGACGGCAAGCTGCTGCGGGCTCCCCGCGACCTGGTGTACATCGCGCTGAACAAGCCCAAGGGCTACGTCACGACGCTCGACGATCCACAGGGACGTCCCAAGGTGACCGACCTCCTGAAAGGGCTGAAGGTGCGGGTCTATCCGGTGGGCCGCCTGGATTACAACAGCGAGGGCCTGGTGGTGCTCACGAACGACGGCGACTTTGCGAACCGCGTGATGTCGACATCGGGCGGCATTGAGAAGAGGTATCTGGTAAAGGCGAACGGCCTGCTTACCGACGAGCAGCTTGAGGAGTTCCGCGAAGGCATCCCGCTCGGCGGACGCCGCACGGCTCCGGCAAAGATCCGGCTGATTCGCAAAGCACAGAATCCCTGGTACGAGGTCGCCTTGACGGAGGGGCGCCACCACCAGGTCCGGCTCATGTTCCAGCACTTCGGGCGGCTGGTGGAAAAGCTGAAGCGGGTGCGCATCGGGCCGCTGCAGCTCGGGTCATTGCAGCCAGCCGCGTGGCGGCGTCTGGAGCCTCGGGAGGTCGACGCTTTCCGCAGGCTCTTCCGCTATCAGGACGAACACGGGCACCTGCCCGGCGAAGAACACCGGCCGCACTCATTGCGCCCGGCGGCGAGCACCGCGAGGTAAATCATGGCGTCAGTTTTCGACGTGCTGCACTCGGCCCGGACGATTGTCGTGGTCGGTCTCTCGCACAAGCCTTTCCGCGCCAGCTTCGGAGTCTCGCAATACATGCAGCGTGCGGGTTACCGCATCATCCCGGTGAATCCCTTCGAAACCGAGGTGCTGGGCGAGAAGGCTTACGCGAGGCTGGAAGACGTGCCGGTGGCGGTGGACATCGTCAACATTTTCCGCCGGCCGGAATACGTGCCGGACATTGTCGAGTCAGCGATCGGGATCGGCGCGAAGGCGGTGTGGATGCAGGAAGGGGTCATCCACGAGCAGGCGGCGCAGCGCGCCCGCGAGGCCGGCCTGTTTGTGATTCAGGACCGCTGCATTCTCAAAGAGCACCTCAAGATCCGGCGCGCGAGCTGAAGGATTCCGCCGGGGTTGGCGTCGGGGAGAGGGCTCGGGTCCATATTATTCGGGCCGTTCGCTCCCCAATGCCGGAGCTTCGGCGCGCAGGCGGCGGCGGGTTCGCAGCGCGTCGGCGTAGACCTTGAGCGCCTGGGAAAGGCTGGTTCCGAAGCGCTCGCTCTGCACGATCATCGCGGAGAGCGACTTGATGTCCTCGACGCCGGTGCGGCGCACGAGCTGCTGAAATGCCTTGCCGCGGTCCTGGCCCGCCTTCACCTGCATGACGACGGTGTAGAATTCCGACGCCAGCTCGGGATAGATGAATTGCATTTCCTCGGAGACGCGCACCAGCGCCTGGTCGAGCGCGAGGCCGGTGCCGAGCACGATGCCGAGCAGATCGACCGTGTCGGGCAGAGCCTCCTGGAGCTTCCTCCGGTAGCGCCTTACCAGGCGGTGCAGGACCTGGGCCGGCAGCAGCCAGCCGAGCAGGAAGGCGGCGATCATGCCGCCGAACCTCTGCACCAGGTTATTCTCCCGCTGCAGGTAGGCCATACCGGTGAGCATCAGCAACATGAACGCAATGTGGCCGAGCGCGTACACCGCGAGCGCGCGCTTGTTGCGGATGCCCGCCTGCGCGAGCTCTTTCTCGGTCTCGTGCAGCCAGTCCTCGCCGCCGGGGACGATGCTGACGAGATAGAGGAAACTGTTCAGGAACCCGCCTCCGGCCCGGCGCCGTCCCGGGCGTGCACCGGCCGTGGCGGCGATCGCCTGCAGCTCCTCGAGCCGGTCCGCGAGCGGATCGTCCTCCTGTTGCAGCAGCGCCAGCCCCGTCCAGACAATCGCGGCGACCACCACGAACGCCGCAATAAAGATGAAAATCAGCATGGGCGTTCCTCAGAACCTCGGGCTGGCGATGCGGCGGATCACCAGAATCCCGACAATTTCGGAAATAATCGCGTACGTCAGAAACTTGCTGCCGGTCTCATCGGTGTAAAGCAATGTAATATATTCGGGCTTCACAAACCAGAAGCCGATGGCGACCACGATGGGCATGCCGCAGAGCAGGCCGGCCGAGAAGCGCTGCTGCGCGGTCGCGGCCTTCAGCCTCGCGCCAAGGTTGAGGCGCTCGCGCACCAGCAACGCCAGGTTTTCGAGCACCGCGACCATGTTGGCACCCGTCTGCCGCTGCAGAATGAGGCCGATAACGAAAAACTTCACATCGACGAGCGGAACGCGCCGCCCCAGGTTGTGCAAGGCCGATTCGACGGGCGAGCCGAGCGCCAGCTCCTCCATGACCTTGCGAAACTCCATGCGCACAGGCTCGGGCGTCTCCTGCGAGATGGTTTCGAGGCCGGCGTGAATATTGTGGCCGGCCTTCATGGCGCGGTTGAAGAGATCGATGGCGTCCGGCAACTGCTCCTCGAACTTTTTCAGCCGGCGGTTCCGCTTGTACACGATATAGAGAACCGGCGCCGCGCCGATGGCGAGCGCCAGTAAAATCCGCAGAAAAAACATGGGAAGGAGCAGCCGGAAGAGAAAGTAGGAGACCAGGAGCAGCAGGAGGCTGAGCGAGCAGACTTCGGCGGCCCGATAGCGCAGATTGGCCTGTTCGATGTACTCCTGGAGGCGCCGCAGCAGGCCGATCCAGGACACGAAATCGCCGAGCACCGCGAGGGAGCCGCGATGTTCGTCTCGCTTGATGAGATCGGGCGCGGCGCGCAGGCGCGAGCCCGAGCGCATGCGCAGCTCTCGCAGCCGGGCGGTCAGGACCTGCTGCGCCTGCTGCTGCGGCACGTGAAACACCATGTAGCCGGCCGCCAGCAGTGCTCCGGAAAAGATCAGGAAAGCGATGAAGACGAACATCTACTTCTCCTTGACCTCCACCAGCTCTTCGAAGATGGAGGGCGAGAGCTGAATGCCGAAGGCTTTCAGGCGGCTGAGACAGAGCGGCCGGTAACCCGTCGCCCGGAATGTGCCGAGCACGCGGCCACGCCGGCCCACGCCGGAGCGCTCGATCACGAAAACGTCTTGCATCAACACGTGGTCGGATTCGACACCGGCCACTTCGCTGATGCTGGTCACCTTGCGCGTGCCGTCGGTCAGCTTGGTCAAGTGGACGACGATGTTGATGGCGCTGGCGAGCATCTGGCGCACGACCCTGTCCGGCACGCCGGCCGTCCCCATCATGACCATCGTTTCCAGGCGCGAGAAGGCGTCCACGGGCGAGTTGGCGTGGCAGGTGGTCATCGACCCGTCGTGGCCCGTATTCATCGCCTGCATCATGTCGAGCGCCTCCGCTCCGCGGCATTCGCCCACGATGATGCGGTCCGGGCGCATGCGCAACGCGTTGATCACGAGGTCGCGCTGGGTGATGGCGCCGGCGTCTTCGATGTTGGGCGGGCGGGTCTCGAGCCGGACCAGGTGCGACTGCTGGATCTGGAGCTCGGCCGTGTCCTCGATGGTGACAATGCGCTCTTCCTCGGGGATGAAACGGGAGAGCGTGTTGAGCATGGTCGTTTTGCCGCAGCCGGAGCCGCCGGAAATCACGATGTTGAGCCGCGCCTCGACGCAGCCGCTGAGGAAATCGAGCATGCCCGTGGTGAGGGTCTCGTTCTTGAGCAGGTCCTCGGTGGTCAGCAGCTTCTTGCCGAAGCGGCGGATGGAGAGAACCGGGCCGATCAGCGACAGCGGGGGGATGACGGCGCAGACGCGGGAGCCGTCGGCGAGGCGGGCGTCGACGATGGGCGAAGAGTCGTCGATGCGGCGGCCGACGTTCGAGACGATGCGGTCAATGATCATGCGCACGTGCGCCTGATCCTTGAAACGGATATTGGACTCCACCAGGCGTCCGCCGCGCTCGATATAGATGCTGTCGAAGCCGTTCACCAGGATGTCGCTGATGGTCGGGTCCTTGAGGAGCGGCTCGAGCGGTCCGAGTCCGAACACCTCGTCGAGGATCTCCTCGATCAGGCGCTCGCGCTCGATCACCGTCATCGGGATGGATTCATCCTGCACCAAGCGCTCGACCACAATGCCGATCTGCTCGCGCATGCCGTCCTTGTTGAGCGAGCGAAGCTGCTCGGGGGTGAGCGTGTTCAGCAGCTTGGAATGGATCTGGGACTTGATGCCGAACCAGCGGTCGCTGCCCGTGGTGGGTCGCGCGATGGGACGAGTGCTCATAGGACCGAATTCCGGACGCAGCGGCTGCCCGCGCAGGAGGCGGTTCGCGGTGGGAGAACCTTGGGCCGCGATGCGCCGCGGCCGGCCGGGTTGCGAGTCATAAATGACAAAAGCGGAAGCCCGGCGCGGCAGAGCCCGCTCACCGGGCACTCGGGGCGGGCGCCACGGGGATTGCTTTGACTGCGGTTATGCCGCACCGGAACAGCGGGAAGGTGTGAAACAATGCGCGCGAAAGCAGGCCGTCCCGAGACTTCCTCGTACCTTCTGGCGGCGGCGCGCGCAACGGCCGGGGCGTCCGGATATTTGCATTCCCGCATCATGCCGTTTTCGCGACCGCCTTTCTCACGCCCGTCGCCTTATCGACGAACGCGCGGAACGCCTTGTCCCACTCCGGAGCCGCCTGGCGGTCGGAGACGAGCGGGCGTGCCTTGTTGATGGATGCGAGCACGGCAGGCGCGCTCGCGATGCCGTAGAAAACCGGCTGGTTGAGCGTCTGCTGAATTTGCTCGAGGGTGGCGTAGTTCGAGTTGTTGCGCTTCTGATAATGATTCACCACCACCTTGATCTGGTCCTGATTGAAGCCCATGCGCATCAGGTAGGCGATGTATCGCTGAGCATTGCGAATGGTCGGGAACTCCTGGGTCATGACCAGGAAAATGATCGACGACGCCTGCAGCGCCGAGAGCACCACATCGTTCGCGACGGCACGGCCCGCGTCAACGACGACGGATTCGTATTTCTCGACCAGAAACGTGCTGAAATCGCGGAGCATCACGTCGGAGAAGTAATTCTGCTGCTCGAGGGCGTCCGGCGGCCCCACCAGGAAGAAGCCGAGCGGGTCGCGGGTGACGAAACCTTCAAAGAGCGCCTGGTCCATGCGCGCGAGGTTCTCGCCCACCTCCATCAGCGTGTACTGGGCAGTCGCGCCGACCTGCATGGCGACATCGTTGCCCACGAAATCGAGATCGATGAGGACGGTCTGCTGCTTGCGCTGAGCGAGCACGCCGGCGAAGTTGACCGCGAGGGTGGTCGCGCCGACTCCGCCCTTAGTGCCGACAAAGCTGTAGATGCGGCCCAGCCGGCTGCCGCCTCCGGCCGTGCGCCGCGGCGCTTTTTCCAGGCGCTCGATCGCGCCCCGGAAATCCGAGCGCCGCAGGGGAAGGAGCAGAAAGTCATTCGCGCCGGCGCGCACGGTAGAAATCACGGTATCGCCGTCGCCGCTGTAGTTGGCGGCAATGATGTACAGCTCGGGCGCGGCCTGGCGGACTTTCTCGAGAGACTTCAGGCTTTCCTCCTGGCCGGCGCTGGAGAGGTCGACAATGAGCGCCGCTTCCGGGTGGCGCTCCAGATCCTGCAGCACGCGAATGTAGAGGTTGGGCGCCACGTCCGGGTATTCCGACACGAGCTTTGCGTTCGGCTGGTTGAGGAGGCTCTCGCGGACCAGCTCGCGGAACTGCTCGTCGTTGGAGGCAAGTAACAAAGAAAGCGACATATTCAGCACCTAAGGATTACAGGCGGCGCCTTCGGGATCACAACCCGCACCCTCGATGGGGAGCGAGGTCTGAAACTCGGGCATGACGATTGGCGGCAGGCCGAGATAGGCCATGAAGCGGCTGAACTCATAGTTGCGGATGCGGACGGTGACCGTGTCCGGAATACACTCGGTGCTGCATTCCGATCCGTCGCAGGAGAACTCGCTGAGCGTGCCGGTCTCCGGATCGCGCGCGAAATACTCGACCGCGATATCCACCTGTCCGCCCTGGAACTGGTCCATGTCGATGGTCGGCGGGACATGGGTGCGCATGTAATTAACGACGTTCTCGCCGGCTCCCTGCCAGCAATGGGTGGCGGCGTAGCGCGCGCCGTCGCGGGTGAAGTCGACCATGCTATGCCAGAGCCACAGCAATTGCCCGGTGAAGATAATCGCGAACGTAATGGGGACGATGAGGCCGGTGAAGACGATCGCCCACTCGACCGTTGCCTGGCCGTGCTCGCCGTTCGCCGGGTCCGGGCGGCCGGACGGAAACGGCCTTGCAGCCTGCGAATGGGAAGCGCTCCGCATTACGTTCCTCCGTAGGGAACCCTGACGACCGGCCGCAGCGGGATATCGGCGGCGGTCAGGTAAGGGATCAGGGGCCGGACCGGATAACCGTCCGGCATGGACACGACGATGAAGTCCGGAGCGAGCCCGCCGGCGCCGGTATCGCATCCGGTGACGGAACACTCGCACTCCGCCAGTTCCTGGCTTTCGCCGGAATAGCGCTCGATGCGCACCTGGATGAGATCGGGGGAGAGGTTCGGCAGGATGGGATCTGCCCCCTCGTCGGTGGTGCCGGTGACCGCGTAATTCTTGGCGGCGCTGACGATGGCATCGCCGTCGTCACAGAAATTGACACCTTGTTGCGTGCCGAGGTAGCGCGCCAATGTATACATGATCTTGTGCAGCGAGTAGTAGGTGTAGGCCACCCGGCCAAGCTCGATCATGCCGATGAGCAGCAACAGCAGCAGCGGCATGAACATCGCGGTCTCAAGCAGGGCGCTGCCGCATCGAGTCCGGCTGGACGAACGGCGCCTCATTGGTGCAGCACCACCTTGCCGGGCCCCGCGATCTGCTGCGTGCAGCCCGCGAAACTGCCCTGTTTCAGCGGCACTACGCCGCCCAGGTACAGTGCGTTGAAACGCGCGTTCTGATCGCCAGTGTTGACGTTGACGTCGTTCTGGTTCGGCTCGACCAGGAACTGCCGGAAGCCCAGAACCGTCATGGTGCCGCCTGGCGTCAAGGTTTCCACGACGGGCACGGTGATGACGCGCCGCAGAGTGCCGGTGTAGGCCGTGAAGTCATCGAGGTCGGCGATGTCGGTGTCGGGCGCATACGCCGAAGCAATCGTTTCCACTTCGGGAATGTTGGCGCAGAGGTCCGGCACGGCGGCGTCGAAACGCGAGGCAAGGCCGCAGACGAAGTTCTGCACGGTGGAAGGCACGCGGTTGAGATTGCAATTCGTGGGCGCCGCATTCACCCAGATCTGCTCTTCCGCGTTGACCGTAATACAGGATTGCGCCTGCGTCGTGCCCGGCGGCAGGCCGGAAGCGCCCATGCGATACAGTTGAGAGGCTTCATCGGGGAACAGCGTCGCCTCCTCGTTCAGGCGGTTCAGGATCAGGTACTGGATACGCCGCGCTCCGCCGGGCAGGATGCCGGGCTGCGCCCCGTTGCAGACGTAGCCGAACGTATAGCGGACGTTCCGCTCGAACCCGTAATCCGTCGTGTCGCTCGAGTCGAGCGCGCCGACGGCGATCGGTTCGATGCCGCAGGCCGTACACAGGGGCGCGCTCACGCCTGCCACGGCCGTGGCGGCGATCACAGTCTTGCGCTCCTGCGCGAGCGAAAGAAAGCTCCAGAAGGTCAGGGGAGCGTCCGCCCGCAGAACGACGCGGACATAGCGCGCAGTGGCGCCGTCAGCCTCGCCGCCCACGGCATCCTCTTCGCCGATGGCGGAGGCCATGTTGTCGAAATAGGCCGGGTCGGGAACCTCGCTGGTGAGATTGCCGCTGCTGCTGCCGATGCCGATACCCGCGAAGTAGTAGCGATTGCCGAAGCCGGACTCGGTCTCCACCGCCAGACGGGCGGCGGTGTTCGCCTGCTCGATCGCGGTTTCGGCGCCGATCAGCTTTTGGGCGGCGGCGAGCGCCATCGCATTCGCGGCGCTGTTCAACTCGCCGCGCACCAGGTACAGGACGCCGAGATCCCAGGCGAAGCCGACAAAGGCGAACAACACGGGGACCAGGATGATCAGAATGTACACGGCGGCCGCCCCGCGCCGGCCGCCAGCGAAGCGGGTCATCTGCTCACGCCTACTTGGGTTCCTGGTGTCCACGGGGACCGACAAATGCGGGCTCCTTGCCCTTCTGCTTTCGATTCTTCTTGGCGTCCTGCGCCGCCTTCTCCTCGGCGGCCGGAGGCAGGAACTCATCCGGGAACGTCAATCCCGGCACGTTCTCTTCCGGCGCCAGCGGGCGCACAAAACGCGGCGTGATCACGACCAGCAGCTCATCGGTGGATTTGCGCGCCGACCGGCTGCGGAACAGGTGCCCGATGATCGGGATATCCCCCAGGCCCTTCACGCGGTTCAGCACTTCGACGACGCGGTTGTCGATCAGTCCGGCGATGGCGAAGCTTTCGCCGTCCTTGAGGATCACCTGGGTCTCGGCGCGCCGCGTCGCGATTGCGGGAATCAGGAATCCCTGCAACGTGACCGCATTGCCGAAATCGAGACTGCTCACCTCGGGCGTGACTTTCAGGTGAATGGTCCCATTCGAAGTCAGCGTCGGCTGGAACCCAAGCTGGATCCCGAAACGCTTGAACTGCACCGTGACGACGGGGGCGACGGCGCCTCCGGTGGTGGTCGCGGTCAAGGTGGGGAACGGAAATTCGCCGCCGGCAAGGAAGCTGGCTTCGGCGCCCTCGATCGCAATGAGGTTCGGCTCGGCGAGAATCTGCAACAGGTTCCGCCCCTGCAGCGCGCGGATGGTGGCGCCGATGTTCAAGTCCGGACGGAAGACGAACAGATTGAGCAGGTCTGAAAAGTTCGCGCCTGGCGTCCGCACCTCGCCGTCCTGAAACTGGAGCTGGGTGAATCGGGGGGTCGAGAACTGCTGGGTGCTGAGCGCGCCAAAGGCTTTATCGTTGGTGGAGAAATAATTGAAGCCGAGCTCGGAGAGGGCGACGCGATCGATGCTGGCGAACTTGACCTGGAGCAGGATCTGCCGCGGGTCCGGCCGCGGCGGCGACTGCAGAAGGTTCACGACATTGCGTGCGCGCGTTTGCGCCATCGCGGCGGCGCGTTTCGCCTGCTCCTCGTTTGCAACAGTGCCGGTAAGCGCGATGGTGTCCCCCGACCCGGTGACGGTGATGTCGGCCCCGGGGAAGCCCGCGCGGACCGCATGGCGGAAATCTTCGAGATCGCTCGTATCCGCCGTGACATTGATGTTCCAGCGCGCCGGCGGCGAGCCGGCTTCCCAGACCACGAGCGTGGTCTTGCCGGCCCCTTTCCCGTTCACCATCACCTCGCGCGGGGAAACCACGACCGCGTCGGCGATTTTCGGCTCGGAGACCACGACGCGCTGGATGTCGTTGTCGAACTGCAGGAGCTCGCCTTTGCCGGCCGTGAGCGTCAGCTCACGCGGCGGCGTGTTTTGCGCCGCCGCGGAAGACAGCGCGGCAACGAGCAGCAAACATGCAGACAACGGCCTCAGGCTCGCGATCATTGAAAGATTTCCTGGATGTGCTTGTCGCCTTTGTACACGTCCACAACGTGTTTGGGTTTGGCCGGCGGCTTCTTCTCCTCGGGTTTGGGCGCCGCCGCGGCGGGCGCGGCGTTGGGCGAGGGCATGCCCGTGAGCTCGCTCCATACTTTCGGATCGCGAATATTCGGCGCGCCCGTACGCAGGATGCGCCCCGCCTGCGCGCCCAGGTTGGGAGCGATCGCCGAGGCCGTCATCGGGTTCGGATCTTCGAGTAGCGAGCGGTCGAGCGGATTGCGCAGCACCAGGCCGATCTTGCCATGGTTCTTCGCCAGCTCGAGTTTGCGGGCGTCCTCCGGGGTCACCATCAGAGTCGCGGTCTGCTGCTGGGAACGCGCCGCGCGCGGGTCCACCGTTTGGCCGGCCTCGGTGAGCTTGCCGATCGAAAGCACGACGACATCCTGCAGGAGCGTAGTGGTGAGCGCTTCCCGCACCGAGCCCGTGCGGGTGAAGAGCACGTCGACGCGCGCGCGGGGCTGAATGAGGCCGCCGGCGCTGCTGGCATCGCTGATGGGCACCGAGATGGCGCGCATGCCGGGCTCGATGGTCGCGGGAATGCCCTCGGCCCCGGTGAGTCTCGCCAGCTTGGTGCTGACGATGGGCTCGTTGGTGTTGATCGGGAACACGAGCACGCGGTCGAGCGCGAACCTGTCTTCGAAGATCGCGGCCTTGGGCAGCGAGCTTTGCGGCACACGGACGCGCTTGAGGTCATTGCGCCTGAGGCGCGTACCGGCGGGCATATCGCGCGCCGCGGCCATGATCACGGCGGTCTTTTCCACCCTCGGACCGGACACCTGGGAGTAGACAAACCAGGTGAGAAGCACGGCCGAGGCCCAGGCCACACCGAAAATGGTGAGAATCTTTTTGCGGTCCATTACTGCGTCTCCAGAGCGGCCACCTGGCGGGCAGGCGGCGGTTGCGCGAGCCGCAAACCTGAGCCGGGCTCGACGCGCATTAAGGCGGCAGGCTGGCCCACGACGGAACCAGTGTCGCGTCCCGCATACCGCTTGCTTACGCGCGCGGCTCCAAAACGTTCATTCTGAGCCGTGACCGTAAGGGAGCGGTTGTCAAAAATTACGCGGGACGCCACACTAGCGCTCTTGCGCGACTCCGCCGCCTTTCCGGCGGATTGCGGGCTGCGGCGGGCGGCGAACGCAAGGCTTTCGAGCAGCGTGGCCACCTGGTCGCGATAGACCGTTTTCCAGCCGAGCTGCTCGAGCGCGGGGACGAGCGAGTAACGGTTGGGAAGCAGCGCGTGCGTGAACCGGCCCCGGTCGAGCTGCTCCCGCCAGCCGGGCCGCACCTCGATCAGGCGCAGGTAGTCCTTCATATACTCGCTGCCATAGAAATCGCTGCGGCCGTCGAAATACACCTTGCGCCTGCCCTCGAAGCGATAGATCAGGTAGCCGCCGAATTTGTCGGGCGCGAGCAGCCGTGCGTCGGCGGGGAGCTGGGCGACGGCTTCGGCGGCCGCCACCGGGAACTGGTCGCCGGGGAAGCCGGCGCGGGACGCCACGGCCGGCGTGCGGACGAGCGCGCATGCCAGCAGCGCCAGCACCGGGAGCAGCGCCGCCCCGTTGAAACCGCCATCGAGGACGCGCAGGTTCACCGAATAAGTCAGAAACGAATCGAGCGCGCGGCGCAGGCGCGGCTGCAACCCTGCGCAGGTCTCGAGCGCGCGAGTGATGGCGGCGTTCGCGAGCGGCAGCAGCAGCAATGCCACCAGCGGCAGCCCGCGAGCCGAGCGTAGGGCCAGCGCGAGCAATCCCGCGCTCAACAGCGCGTGCGCCAGGTTGCGCTGGCTGAAAGCGAGCACCGCGCCCAGAGCCGCAATGCCGAGCGCCACGAGAATCTGGGCGGCTCCGTCCACTCGGAAATTGAAGCTCTGGAACTCGCCGACGCGGTCGAGCAATTCGGCGTTGCCGAGATAGCGAGCGACGTGCACGTGCAGATTCAGGCCGTAAGGATTCAGCAGCGAGCCCGCGGCCGCGAGCGCCGCGACCATTCCGAACCGACGCGCCCGCGCCCGTTCCGCAACCGGATCGAGCTGCCACAGCACGGGCCGGACCAGATGCGCGACCGCGTAAATCAATGCGATCGCGGGGCCGAGGAAGAAGCTCGCGTGCAGGTTGGTCCAGAGCGCGCTGAAAGCGGCGATGGCGGCGGCATGGGCGGCGGTAACACGGGCGGGCAGCCGCTCGGCGTACCAGATAGCGCCGAGCAGGAAGATCCAACCGAAGATGTGCGGCCGCGCGAGCCAGTGCAGATTTGCGGTCGAGAGCATCAGCATCGCCAGCGCTCCGGCCAACAGAAAATTGCCGTGCAATACCCAGGTCAGACGGAACCACAGCCAGGTGCAGGCCGCGATGCAAGCTGCATAGAGCAGTGCGACGCCGGCCAGTCCCGCCAGCCGGTGGGCGGCGGCCATGAGCACATCGGCTCCCCATTCCCAGGCAAACCAGGGCCGGCCCGAACGCAGCAGCGAGTACGGATCGCTGCGGGGCAGGCCCGATCCGTCGAGCATGGCTTCGCCGGTGCGAATATGCCAGCCGGTATCGGAATCGCGGAAGAGGTTCTGCGTGCCGTCAAACAGGAAGAGACAGTAGAACAGGGTAATCAGGGAGATCCAAAGCGCCAGGTCGGGGACGACCCAGCGGGCCAGAGTCAGAGTGCGCGGCGCCGCCCGCGGCAGGGGCGTGCGCTGATCCAGCGGGCAGGTCAGATCCATCTTGCCGGCGCCTTCACATCTCGATTCCGACCTGCGGCCGCGCAGGCTACTGTCCCGTGGTGCCGATGCTGGCCAGGCCGTCGGTAATGCTTGAATAGAGGCTCACTACCGCCGTGGACAATTGATTCACTGTGGTGATCAGCGCCAGGCCGACGGCGGCGACGATCAATGCGTATTCCACCAGGTCCTGTCCCTGCTCGTCTTGTGCGAGGCGGATGAGGATGTATTTCATGGCGTCTCCTAACGTCTACTTCGAAGAGGTCTGTTCCGGTTGTTCGCTGTCTTCGGCGCCGAACACAACCCGGGCGAGCGTGCTTCCGACGCGTTTCCATCGCGAAACCGGACGCGAGCCGGTCACTGCCATCGGCTGCCCGTCAATTTCCGAAATGAGCTGCAGATTGCTGAGTGCTGCCGGATGGTCTTTCTTATATCGTAGCGCTACGTCCAATTCCTTCCGCGCATCGGAAAACCGCCCCTGCTGGATCAGCACCGCCGCCAGATTGTTGTGGGCGGTGGCGGTGTCGCCGCCGGCCTCCCACAGCCGGATCGCTTCGGCCGGCGACGCGGCGAGGGCGATCCCGAGGTTGTTACGCGCCACCTGCGAGCCTTGGTTGAGTTCGAGCGCCCGCCGGAACTCGGCTGCGGCCTGCTCCCGTTTCCCCTGCAGAAGCAGGTTGTAGCCGAGATTGTTGTGCAGCACGTCGGCATCGGGCTGCCGGCTCAGCGCGGCGCGGTGTTGGGTCTCGGCGAGGGGGTAGCTGCCGGCTTCGTCATAGAGAATGCCCAGCCAGGAAATGGCTGCCCAGCTCACACTCGTGCGACCGCTTGCCCACGCGCTCAAACCTTTGGCGGCCTCCGCGGCCATGCCCAGAGAGCGCAGGGTCCTCGCCAGCACGATCTGCACTTCCTCAGAATCAGGGAACCGTGCGGCTGCCAGCCGGTAGTGCTCCACTGCCAGGTCAGGGTAGCCTGTGCGGGCGTATTCGCGGGCAAGCTCGAGGCGGGCCGGCAGGCTGTCCGGTTCGGCAAGCACCTTCCGGCGCAATCCGGCCAGGCGCAGATCACCCTCGCCCGCTTCCAGGGCGTTGACCGCCTGGCGCCTCATGATTTGTGCAACGTCGCCGCGTGGCGGCCGCAGGACGGGCACCGAGGATGTGTACACGGTATGCGCGCAGGAAGTGACGAGAAAAGCGAGCCCCGGGGTTACCGCGAGCCGGAGGAGCCTGGCCCGGGTCCCGGAACGGGTGCCGAAGCGACACTCCCGCTCATCTCCGCCCGCACCCTGGGCGAAGCATTCTAAGATCGGTTTACGCCTTTTTAGCGCCGTCATTCTCTTTCAAGAGCGAGATCGTCGCCCTTTCGAGTGCCAGTGGCCTCCACCGTGCCCGCCGGCAGCTCGAGGACCGAATGCGCGAGCAGGCACAGGGCGATTCGCCGCCGCCCCATTCGTTCTCTGATCTTCAGCACTTTGCGCTTCCGGTTGAGGAACAGGACGTCGATTGAAAACTTCATGCCGAAGGTGTGGACGGCCTCGCACGGAACGATCCAAAGCCCCTGGCCCGGATCGAGCGCACTATGCTCCAACAGCCCGGTGCGCCGTTTTCGGCTGGTATCGGCAATTTCAATCGATTCTCCCAGGATCTGGCCCCGCGTCAGGTTGCGCACCCGCACGCTTGTTTTTACCTCCCGCACCCGGCGATTGCGGGCATGCGCGCCCTGTTGAGAAGGTGCGCAACTCCGCGTTTGGGCGGACCTGCGGACAGCCCGATCCGCAACACCTGCCCCTGCTCCGAAGCCCCGCTGAAGCGTAAATTTGCTAAACACCATAGCCACCACCAAGGTTGCGGTGCTACGAGCAACTTAAGGTGTGGCGAAGGGTTTAGAGTACCTTAGGTAACAATGCCTTTGCAATCTCTTTGGTGGACGGGGTTGCGACCTGCCCCGGGCTCGAGTTCAAGCGCCAAACGCCGCTGCTCCCCCATGCGCCGGCCGGCTTCCGCCGGTTGGAGTGTGGCCATCCTGGTCCTGCTCCTTTGCGGGGGGCCGCCCGCGGGCGCTCAGGTCACCGGACCGACGTTCGGAACCGTGATCTCGTTCGCCGGAACCCCGAGCGATCTCGTGCTGGACGAGCTTCGCGGCCGCTTGTACCTCGTGAATTCGAACGCGAACCGGGTGGAGATCTACAGCTACGTCGAGAAACGCGTGGTCGGCAACATCGGCGTCGGAACGTATCCGGTCGGCGCCGCCATGTCGATGGACAACGCGTATCTCTATGTCACGAATACGCAGAGCGCAAGCTTGAGCGTCATCGACCTGGGTACCGATTCGCTCATTCAGACGATCAGCCTGCCGGCGCGTCCCGAGGGCGTCGCCGTCGGCCTGGACGGCCGGGTGCTGATCACGACCCAGGGCGCCGGCGTCGGCAACCAGCTCAACACGCTGCTGATCTTCGATCGCGGGCAGGAGCAGTCGCAGCAGCTCACGGCGGTGCAGTCGCCGCCGCCGATCAACACGCCACAGCCGCTGCCGCAGGTCTTCATCGGGCGGCCCGCGACACCGTTCCCCGGGCGGCTGCTGCGCACGCCCGACGGGCAGTTCATTGTCGGCATGGTGGCCATCAACCAGAGGACGAACGGCGCGCAGACCACGTTGTTCGTTTACGAGGTGGCTTCGGGTGTCGTGCTGCGCAACCGCACCGTGACCGGCCAGTCGACGGTGCTGTCGATGTCCCCCGACGGCGCGCGATTCATGGCCGGATCGACCCTCTATGACACGGCGACGCTCACTGTCATCGGCCAGATGAACACAGCCAACCTGCCGTTCTTCATCGGCCAGGGCTTCAATCCGGGATTCAACGTGCAGCGCAACCTGGGCGGCAGCGTGTTTTCCCCGGACGGCGAGACCATCTACGGCTCGTTTAACACGGCGGCGACCAACCAAAGGCCGCAGGCCAATGTTCTCTATCTCGCCAGTTCGCGCAACCTGGGTGTGCGGCTCGGTATCCGGCTGCCGCAAAGCATTCTGGGAAACATGGTGGGGACCTCGGACGGCGCCGACATTTTTGCGCTCTCCGAAGCCGGGCTGATCCACGTGCCCATTGCCACGCTTTATGAGCAGCCGATCCTGCAGCCCGAAACGACGCAGGTGTTTCTGGCAGTCGACCCCTGCCACAAGGGAATCGCTCGGGCGAAAGTGAGAGTGGTAAACGCGGGACAGGGGAAGCTGACCTTCAGCGTTCCCAACCCCACCAACGCGCTGGTGACGCGTGTCTCGAGCGGTGTAGCGCCGGCCGAGATCGAATTCACCATGGAGCCGGGGCGGAGCGGCGTTAACCGCCAGCCCGGCACCAACCTGTTTACCGGCGCCGGGCAGGGCGGCGGCGGCCCCATCAACATCACGCTCGGCTCGCCCGAGGCAGTAAATTTCCCGAATACCATCCGTGTCTACATGAATTTCAGGCAGGCGGACCAGCGCGGCATCATCCACCCGCGGCCCGTCGGCCTGAATAACAACCTCGGTTTGCAGGAGATCGTTCTCGATGAGCCGCGCGGGCGCCTGTACATCACGAACGCGGGCTTCAACCGCGTGGAAGTTTTCGACACCGCCAAGCAGCGCTTCCTCGCTCCCATCGAGGTGGGGCAACTGCCGCGCTCGATGGCGATGTCGATTGACGGCGGCACATTGTACGTCGGAAACGGCGGGGGCGAGTCGATCAGCATCGTGGATCTGGAGACCCAGAAGGTCGCGGGCAGTGTCGAATTTCCGCCGATTCCGCGCGCGGGGAACCAGAACTCGCTGCAGCCCACGTCGCTCGCCATGGGCCTCTCAGGCCTGCAGTTCATGATGTCCAACGGCACCTTCTGGCGGCTGATCGGCAACCAGGCGCTGCCGCGAGTTGGCAGCACCGTGACGCCCGTTTCGATTCCCGGCCCGCAATACATGGCTGCGACGCCGGGCGGTGAATACATCCTCACCCTGGCGGCCAACGGCAATGCTTATCTCTACGACGCCCTCGCCGACACCTACACGGCCGCCCGGCAACTCTACAACCAGGCGCCCGTCAGCTACTTCGGGCCGGCGACGGCGGGGCCTCGGGGCGACTATTTCGTCGTCGGCGGCATGACCCTCAGCTCGGCGCTGGCGGTCATTGGAGGCGCCGAGCGGCCCGGCCAGGTCCAGTTTGGCCCGCCGCCCGCTCCCGGCCAGCCGCGGACCCAGATTGTGGTCAGCGCCGGCCAGCGCAATGTCGCATCTGTCGTCTCGGTAGACGACAGCCAGTTCGTGCGGCTGACCACTCCGGTGCGGCAGAACGCCAACGCGCAAACGCGGGACGACCCGCGGCCGACCCTCGAGATGGTGAACATCCGCACCGCGGCCGAGTCGGTCGTCGGCATTGCTCCCGATAGCCCTTTATTCACAGTATTCGGAGCCAGGCGCGCCAACGTACCGACGCGCGAACTGGTGGTCGATTCGAAAGGGACCGCATACGCGATTACGCTCTCAGGTCTGAGCGTGATTCCGCTGGCCGCTTCCGGCACGTCGCAACGGCCGGCGATTACCGGCGGCGCGCGCGGCGTGGTCAATTCCGCTGATGGAACCCCGAACTTCCGCCCGGGCTCGTTCATCACCATCAACGGCACCAATCTCGCGACGGCCTCCCAGACCGACGAACTGCCACTCCCGGACGTCCTCGGCGGCACTTGCGTGACGTTTAACGATGTTGCGCTGCCGCTGTTGCAGACTTCGCCCAACCAGATCTCGGCGCTGCTCGCCGAAGACATCCGGCCTGGCCAGAATGTCGTCCAGGTGCGGTCGCTCGCGAATGCGCAATCAAGCGATCCGATCGTGGTGACCGTGCAGCGGCCCGAGTAGCAGGCGCCCCTGATTGCGCATCGCCGGCAAGGCCGCATTTGTCACCCGCACTCTGCTGCGATCCGCGATCGCACACGGCGTGCCGGCGGTCGCAGGTCCCTTCGGAATGAGTGCGACGTCCGTCAGAGGTTGGGGTAGTGCAAAGATTTGTGCAAAACCGGACATGGGAACGCATGGTTCGTCACATCTCGGTTCCCGAACCACAGGTACGAGAAGGGGGAATCGCGGCGCCATCTGAAGCCGAGCGGTTACTTCGGCCGCGTCCAGATGAGAATCGGTCGTTCACGCATAGGCGTACCAGCCAGTGTGGGTGCCACTGTGAATGCGAATTCCGGGCTCAGCGTTTCCGGCAACTGCAACTGAATTTGCACCACGCCGGTGATGCTGCCCGGCGAGGTTGTGGTGGAGATGGCCAACGATCCAGCATCGACCGCGGGTGTGAGCGAGACAGGCGGCCCTAACGCAATCGCGCCAGTTGACTGAGCCGGATTTACCGGTCCTGACCCGTTGAGGAACATCGTTACGACGGAGCCCGCAACTGCTGGATTTGCGCAATCGTTGAGTGTGCCATCCTCGTTCAGAGCAACCGCAGCCTCGCCCGACGCGACGGTGCTCCCGCACACAGTGAGGCCGGGAAACGGGCTTCTCAACGCCGCCGGCGAGAGGAAAATAGAAGGCTGCCGGTCGACCACTCGGAATACGCGCGCCTCGCTTACGGGCGGCGAAATCTCTTTGCTGACCAACTGAAGTTGTACGGCAGTTCGGCCGGAGATCTCATAGGGAACTTGCACGTTGATCTGCTGGGCCGACGAATAAAGGATAGGCGCGGAGATTCCGTCGAAGAACACTCCGAAGCTCGTTGAAGAGGCTGCCACGCCGTCCTCGGGCACTAGAGGAGCCGCGGGTGCAAGATCGGTACCGAATAGCGTAATGAGCTGACCCGGTGCAACGCTGTTGAGCTGCACGTTATTGGCAGGATCCACCACGCACCCGAGACGCTTACCAGGCGAGAAGTCGATCAGGCCAAGGTTACCGTTCACGCCTGCGACCACAGCGGCGTCATTGGCCCGAAGCGCCAGTGGCCAGCCACCGAACTCAAACCCATTTATTGTTGCCGCGCAAGATGAGTACAAGCAGGCAGGAGCGCCGTGGACCAGTTGATGGACCGCAGCAGTGTCGCCGTCAGAAGCTATACGAGCGATGAAGCCGAGCGCCTGATCGGCTGATGGACGGCAGCCGGAAGGCACGTCGGCGAGGCCAGCCAGATCGCTGGAACCGGTACGACCCGAGAGATAGATGTCGCCGCTTGCGCCGACCCTCATGCCGGTGATGTGATCGGTATAAGAGCCGCCGAAGTACGTGGACCACACCAGAGCGGCGCCACTTGCGCTCACCTTGCTGACATGACCGGTGGCGGCGGGTGCACGCACGACAGGGAACCCGAACGTGGGAATCTGTAGCGGCGCAGGAGCATAGATCATCTGAAAGGCGCCCGGCGTCACCGGGTAATCGTCGGAATTGGTGGTTCCGGCAACGATGACATTTCCTGCCTCATCCGTCGCGATCCCTGCGGGAACGGCCCCGTAAGTCCCAGTAACATACGTCGCCCAGAGCAGCTTCATGCCGCTCCCGTCGAGTTTGGCGACGTACTGGTAGCTGCAATTCGTGGCGAAGCCCGACGGCCCTGTGGTCTGCGAACAGAACTGAGCGGAGTGCGTGGGCTGAAATGCACCTGTCGACAATACGGGGAGAGCAAGTATGGGACCCGTCGGCGAGCTCCCGGCGACGTACGGCATCGCGGTGCCTGCAAGGTAGATGTTGGCGTCCTTGTCCAGAACGATCAGGCCGCCATATCCGCTGAGCGACAGCAGCACCGTGCTCAGGCCTGCATCGAATTTGAGGAGGAATCCGCCCGGTCCCCGAGCGGGGGCGCCACTCGTAACGGGCACGCCGGGGCTCCCGCTGCCGCTGACGAAGACCTCACCCTTGCTGCCGACGGCAATTCCTATTCCTCGCGTCGATACGCTACCGCCGAGAAACGTACTGTAAGTGACGGTGCCATTCGGATTCAGTCTCACCAGAAATGCCTGCCACGCATTCGGTACGCCTGCGCCGGGCTGAATCGATACCTGGAGGCTCGTCTGTAGTGCCCCGGACGTCACCGGAAAATCGAATGACGCCGTTGCCCCCGTTATGTAGACCGAACCATCGGCCCCGAGGGCGAGCGCGTTGGCTACATCGTATGAGGAGCCTGCCAGCTCGGTGAAATAGAGAAGCCTCGATGCGTCGGGCGACAGCTTTGCTACAAAAGCATTCCTTTCGTCTTGAGCTCTCGATGGATGGGGATTGAAATACCCTGCAACATAGATGTTGCCAGCTGCATCGACTTGCACTGCGTTCGACACGACTCCATCCGGCAACGAAGAGACGAGTTGAACATTGTCTCCGAAAAGTGAAACCGCTCCCAAGGAAACCAGGACAACAAGCGCGCGAAACATAATTTCAGTTTCCCACCATGCAGATCACTGGGAACTGCACACCTGTTCCGTCCAAGATGCCTCTTTGTTGGGCCTTCTTTAGAGCGTGAAACACTCGGGTTGTCGTGCTTGTATTGAGATCACTGTTGAGTACCTCTGGGTCGTTAGACCAGCCTCACCGACATGCCTGCCGATGCCTGTTCATCGACGACTAACTGCACCATCGCATTTCCGGGATGCATACCAGAGGGCAGCAGCGCGTTGATCTGACGTGCGCCGTTTTGGTCTGGCGGCGAAACGTAGATTCCAGGCAAGTCTGCCGCCATTCAGCCGAACCCGAAGCGAGTTCACCTTCACGTGCGCAGGCAAACCCGTCACCCACACGGACACACAACTACCCATCCCAACGCGTATCTCGCGCTGCTTCCAGGTTTTGCCGTCTGTCACCATCTCTATTGCGACAGAATTGGGTGAGCCTTCTGCGGCTGTGCGGTATCGCTCCTCCTCGGGCACATCGACCGGAATGCGGATCGGGTTGCTGGCGGCACTATTACCTATCCGCAGCCGTGCCTCATAGTATCCCGGCTTAAGACCGGGCGGCAGCTTACCGTTCAGATGCCACGCTCCCTGCGGACGAAGGACGCCTCGGGCGATGCTGCCGTTCGGCATCCACGATGCCTGAACCACTGAATTCCCGATGCGCCGAGCGGCAATGATTCTTTATTGATGCTGACCGCGGTGTTGTTCGGAAAACCCGGCGTCCACTTCCGCTATCACGGAATCGAGTCCCGTCCGCAACTCGCGAACAAACTCGTCGGCGGTGGCTGGCAGCCCGACTTTCGTGCAGTAGCTTTCGATCAGCGGCTCGCACTCAGCCCACGGCAGAAGCTGATCGCGGTAGTCGGCATACCGCTCTGATCCGGGGACGGCGATATCGCACGTCCGGAGTTCGAGTGCCAGGTGCGTGAAGACGCAGATCTTGCGTTTGTCAACTTGATTTGGCCCCTTTTGATGCTCTGATCTGGCCCCACCTGGTATTTGCCTAATTCTTACCGTTTTGGCCCTGACGGAAGGAGCCCGTAGGGCGACTGGAGTTAGGGCCAAAACGGGTCGCCGGCGC
>JACOTZ010000106.1 GCA_016178155.1 Acidobacteriota bacterium | reverse complement strand
GCCAGATTCGCCTCAACTACGGAGTCCCGGTCAGAGATAATGAGCGGCGCCGATGGCTTCATCCACGTGCACGGATCGACCAACTGGCGGCCGGCAACTGTCCCGCACAGTTTCCATGTCCCACTGTAAACGTCTTTTATGCTGAATCCGCCGCTGCTGTCGGAAATTGCCGTCTGGATCTCCGGCGGCGTGGGTGGCAGCGCGATTCGGACCAAGCGGACCTGCACGTACGGCACGGGTTTTCCTTCGTCGGTTGATACCCGCCCCCGTACCTCGGCCGCTGTCGCCCACAGGGCCAGCGTCAAGTAAGCACACGAGAGCGTCGCCAGCGGCCAAAACCTGCCGTGAGCGGTTTCAGGCACACGGATATCGCGCATAGAGGCGCACAGCATTCGCACGAACACTCCCACCTCGGTCCAGGCGTCACAAGGAAAGGTTTACGGCTTTACAGGGGACGCTTGGCGTCGAAAGTTATGTGATGTTGTCGGATGTCGGCTCCACTTCTACCAGAACGCAGCACGCCTGTCAAGTAATTAGTGCGAAAAAATGTTGCAGTAAAAACTGTAACTTAGCGCTCATACGTGCAACCTGGGGCTTGTTGGTCCCCGCGGCCCGGCGTTTATCCGCACTTTGTTCGAAAACGGCTGAAAAAACACACCACTATCCCGTATTTCTTCCGTGTGATCAACAAGCCGGGCGACCCCCAGGAAATCATAGCTTGCGGGCGCTATCTGTGGGTCGGCATGGGCAAGTCCGGGAACGTCAATCTCGGAGCGGCCGGCGTCAACGTCAGCGCCCAGCGCATTTCCAGGCCTCGCTCGACGGGTCCGCATCCTCAACGTCGCCCGCGCGGCCGACCGCCTCGCTACTGAGTTCAATAACCAAATCTCGACGTGAACGTTCTACGCCGTCCTTCTGACTCACCGTCCTGTCCGTCGCGCGTTCGCCCGCGTGCACCCGTCGTCGCCTGCATCGAATCCGGATCTGTTGGTCCGAAAAATCACGTTCACGCATTCTGAAAATATATTTTCTCCCCCCTAACCCCCACAATCAACAGCACTTCCGCCAACCCCCCAAACCCCGTTTCAGGGAATTCTGCACGGCCCCCCTTGTACCCTTGAGCCGGATGAGAGAATTCCAATGACCGATAAACAACGCGAAGCCTCTCGTCGCAACGGCGCCAAATCCCACGGGCCGATCACCCCCGAGGGCAAACAGCGTTCCGCCCAAAACGCCGCCACCCACGCCCTCACCGCCCGCCGCATGCTCGTCCTCGCCAACGAACGCTTCTGCGAGTTCGAAAAAATGCGCCGCACCTATATCCGCACCCCCTCAAGCCCCGCAACCAGATCGAGTGCCACCTCATCGACCAGCTCGCCGCCACCATCTGGCGCCAGCAGCGCGCGTTAGCCGCTGGCTCCTGACTGGCCAAGGGCTATCAAGAGCAGCGCCCTTGGCTGGTTACGCGTGATAACTCCTCACCTCCGGCACGTCGATCTTTTCCAGGTCGGCCGCCTCCGAGGTGAGCAGGCGGCGGCGTGCGGGCGCTCCCGGCGCTCCAATCCATTCAGCGGCCATGTGCAACTGGCTGCAGCGCTCCTCCACGGCGGCAAGGTCGCGCTGCAGGCTCCCGATCTCCGGCTCGAGCGCGGCCCGCTGGGACTCCAGGGTCGCGATCGTCTCGCGCGCCGCCGCAATCGCTGCCTGCTCTCCGGCAATTTGCGCAAGAACGTTCGCCTGCTCGGCTTCAGTGGCGCGGAGCGCATTCTCGCCGGGCTCGAAATAGCTGCGGCCAGGCGGCTGCGACTTGGTAACGAAGTCCTTGAGACCTTCCGTGAAATCCTGCAGCGTGCGTTTCCGCTCCTCCAGCTCCGCGATTCGCACCAGCCCGAGATTGATCCGCGAGCGCTGCTCCTCGATCTTATCCCCCAACTCGCTCTTCACCCGCTGTCGTTCACCCACGCGGTCGGCCAGCCGCACGGCTTCGTCCATCATCTGCCGGCTGGCCGCGAGCAGATGCTGCTGTATCTGCAGGGGCCTGATCTCGCGCATATCGTGGAGTTGCACGGCCAGGGCTTCCACCTGCTGCTCTTTCGCTTTCACCACTTCCTCCCGGGCGGCCATCTCGTCGCGCATCGACCACGATCTCGCGAGCCATCCGAGAATCGCCGAGATCACCGCCAGGACGGCGGCCAGGATCTGGATGAGGAGCACGTATTCGGTAGGCATTTGAGCAACAAAAATACCACAGAGCATCCCACGGCGCTGGAATCTGTCATATGGCCGCAAAGAGCTTGCTTCGCGGTCCGTTGTGGCCGTCGATGCATGCGACTCCGCCGGTCACGGACCGCCACGAGAGCAGAACTGACCTGGACTTTCATTTCTCATCACGGCTGACCAGCCGCAGCGCAAGCGCCGTGGAAAAGGCGCGCGCAGGAAGGCGTACTTGACCGCTACATTGAGGACGGCGCCCGACCGCAAAGCAGTAGCTGCCGCTCTTCCGCAGGCCGCGGTAGTGCGCTGATGCTGTCCTACCCCGCCAGGCGGCGGCTTTCTACGAGTTGGGCCTGCAACACCTTGCGGATGAGCTGGCACGCCTGCTTCACTTCGGGAATGGCGAGCGAGCAGTAAACCTGCTTGCCATCGCGGCGGGTCGAAAGCACGCCGGCGGCTCTCAAGATCGCGAGATGCTGCGACAGGTTCGTCTTGGAGACGCCGAGTTCGGCCTGTAACTCCGAGACGCCGCGCTCACGCTGCCCGAGCAAGTCCAAAAGACGAAGCCGGGTCGCATGGGCGAACGCTTTGCAGATATTGGCCTGCCTCTCGAAGATTTCGGTGTCGGCGCTGTTGTTTCTTCGGCTTGTCATGAACAGCCCTTCCACCAGGAGCAGCGCGAGCGCCAGGGCGCTCGCGGCTCCTTCGCGGCTACAGTCCAGTCTACTTTCGTGCGCGGGCGGCAAGCAAGGCGTCGAGCGGGTCCCCCGAGTAGCCCAGAGCCTTCCAATCCATGCGCCCCTTCGGGCTGTGACAATCGAGGCACTGCAGTGCTTTCGAGGCAGGCTGCACGCCGTGGTAGATGCCCATGTAGCGGGTCGTTGCAGTCCACGTGTAGCGCGGGTCGCCGACGCCGTACATTTCTTCGGCGGCTCGGCGTACGGCAGGATCAATCTTGCCGTTGGGGAAGAACTGCTCGACGACGATCGGAATGATCCACTGCTTGCCCTCAAGCAGCGGCAGCCGCGCCTTGTGGACCTTGAAGGCATGAATGCGAGCTTCGGGGTCCTGCCGCGAGCCCAGCGGCAGCATGATGCCGACCGATCCGTCGGACAGCCGGCGAACTGCCTGGCCCGGCAACTGCGCCCGCGTGAACCCGTTAAACCAGGCGTATACGGGCCGGACATTCTTCTCGAACGTGATCGTGGCTGTGTACTTATCCGCCTCGGGATTGTAGGCGGACTTAGACCAGTCGCGTGCCATGTCCGTAGCATCTTCCCGTGCAAAGCTGGGAATGTGACAGACGGTGCAGTTGACGCGCTTGGCGTGCCGGTTCAGTACCGCCACCGCGTGAGGCGCGGAACCATGACACTTTTCGGTGCACCCCAGAGGTTTGCCTGGCATATCGCTGCCCGAGAGATCGGCGCCGCGCCCGCGGACACGGTGATTGTCGCCGGCGTGACAGGCCACGCATTGCAGATTCTTTCCCGACGATGCCATATGGACATCAAAGTCGCGGTCACAATCGGCCAGCTTGTACTCCAGATCGCCGCGCTTATAGTTCGGTCCACCGCCCGAAGCGGCATGGCAGCGCAGGCACATGGCGCGGGTGGGCAGCGAGATGCGCTTGGCCACGGAATCGAGACCTTCACGGTTCTGCCATAAGATCGGTTTCCATTCAAACCCGGAATTGGCCGGGTAAAGATCGCGCCGGTACCCCGACGCGTGGCAGATCAGGCAATCGATGTTCTGAAGCTGGCGCTCGTCCATCAAGTTCGACGGCAGCAGGCCGCGACCCGCATGGCAGGCCGAGCAGCCCTTGCTGATCACCTCGCCCCGCGAGTTCCGCACCAGCCCGATCCAGTTGCCCGTGGGGCTGGTGCAGAAATCGTTAATCGTGTTGATCTTGCCGAGCTTCTTGCCGCCGGAATTCTCGATCTGCGGCGCCGGCCCCCGCCACTGATAATGCTGCGAGCCGAAGAAGTTCTCGGCCTCCTGGCGGTGGCACTCGAGGCAGGTCTTCGTGCCTTCGTAGTGCTGGAAATACTGCGCGTGCGAATACGTCTTCTGCTGGCCCCGGACGGCGCCGGGAGCCAGGCACAGCAGGAGCGCGGCTAATCTGCGTCGCGTCATCGGCGGCCTCCTTCAGAAGCGGGTCATCAACCCCAGCGAGAGCATCGACGCCCCCTTGTAGGTCGGGAAGCCCAGCAGGGGCGTGGAGTTCAGCTTCTTGGGCGCTCCCAGGTGCCATCCCGAGCCGGAGTAGCGATAGTTGTAATGGATATAGCCGGTCTTGAAGATGAACCGGCTGTTGATCCGGTGTGTGAGGAAGGTCTCGAAGACGTCGCCTCGGGTGGCGGTCTTTGGGGCGATGATGTCGTCCTCGGCGTGCGCGAAGTTGAACCAGTATTTCGAGCCGCGATTGTATTCGAAGCCCACCTTGGTGCGCTCGTCATTGGGGAAGTTATAGCGCGCGCCCACGTAGATCATGCCGCCGTCGCGGTTGACGGGACGTTCGAAGGGATCCGAACCCAGGCCGCCGAAAGGCATGGTCTTGCCGTTGGGCCGCAGGCCCACGTAATTGGCGCTCACGAACACGTCCACCGGGCGGATCTTGCGGGTCAGGTTAATGCCGGCCAGGTTGATCGCGCCCAGATTGCTCGAGGGAGTAAAGCGCATCACGACCGGAGCGCTCACCGGGTCGCCGGTGATAGGGTTGTTGGGCAGCACCATGAGGCCGTTAAAGCCGTCGGTCACGTCATAGGTGCGCGCGACCGTGAGTTGGACCAGGCTGTCGTCCGAGTTCCACAGGTCTATGTTGGCGCCGATGAAGTGGACGTCCTTGAGCCTGTCCTGCGGGAGCTTCAACAGGTCGCCGCTGCCGAATCCGGATTCGTAGCCGAGGCCGTAGCACAGGCGGAGTGTCGTGTGGTCTTTCAGGTGATAGCCGAAGGTCATGCCGTCGAACTGATAGTTGATGAGCGCTCCGGAGGGCGTGCCGGCCCGGGGCTCGTCCTCGCGGTACTCGAGCGGAGGACCTTCCGTCGAGGGACGCCGTCCGATGGAGAGGAAGAACGGGGAATTGCCGATCTTGTTCCAGGTGAAGTAGGCGCGGTCGACCCGCAGGATGTCGGAGTTCGGGACGCCGGACGTGGTGCCGTCAATGTTGAGTGTGTTCGGTTGGCCGTTAAAGACTTGCACGCCGGTTGAGTCGCCGAACACTTTGTACATGCTCAGCCGGGCGGTCACGCTCACGTTCTCCGCCAACCGCGAGTCCAGCCTCAGGCGGAAGCGGTTCGTGTAAAGGATCTTGTTGTTGGCCTTGTAGCCGGGCACGAAACTCGATGGCATCAGCATGCCGAACAACTGCTGCTGCAGCGAGGCAGGGAAGCGCTCCATGGCGCCCTTGATCTGATCGAAGCTCAGGTTTTGCGAGAAGAATTGGTAGTCACTGAAGCGGGCCGCGATCGTCCTGTTGATCTCTTCCACGCTGCCGGGGGGTCTGCCCAACGCGTTCATCGTGAACATGGACTTGACGAGCAGGTTCTGCAGCTTCATTCCGTCGTAGTGGGCGGGCACGTCGCCCAGGATGGAGTGCGCTTCGAAACGGTAATCCCCGCCCAGGTGCACGCGGTGCAGCGCGTTGTCGCGTTCGGCTCGGGTGAGACGGCGGTCGAGTTGCTTGAGCGAGACCTTCATCTCGGATTCGGTGCTCTGCCTCTCCGCCGGCTGCGCCGTGGCGACCTGTGCTTTCTTTTCCTGCGCGGCGAGACGCTGCTCGAGTGCCGCGACGGTCTGCTTCAGCCGCTCGATTTCCTGCCGAAGGTCGGCGGCGCCCGGGGCCGCCTCGTTCTCAGAAACTCGCAGTTCTCCCGTAGCGCGGCGACTGGGGTGCGAGTTTTCGGGTTGAGTAACCGCGGCCTGCCCGGCGGTTAGCCGCTCGATCCGGGCTCCCTGCAGGACAAGCAGGAGGGCCACTGGGGTCGTAAACCAAAGTTTGCGCATGCCTGGTCACCTCAACTGCAGGTTTGCGGCTGTTCGGAGTCGGCCGCGTGGTCGTTACAGAACTTCTGGATGGCCTTGAGCTGTGCGGGGGTCAGAACCTCCAGCAGCTTTTCGCTCCGGCCGGGGAGCACCGCGTCTTTATGGGCAGCGGTGAACTTATCTTTGAAGAAGCTGCTCCACTGGTCCTGGATTAGGGTCAGCGGACTGTACTCCCCGTTCGGCGAGCCTTTGTCGTGACAGACGCGGCAATTCTGTTTGTACAGGGACTTGGGATCGCCCGGCTTGTCGCCCGCCAGTGCCCCGGCGGCGGCCAGCACCATGGCGCCCGCGAGTATGATTGAAACGCGCAACATGAAGTCCTCCTGAAATTAGGCAGTCTCCGAAACTGAGGACAAGCCCCAAGTTCCGGCTCGCGTGACAGCGGCAGACGCCGTCAGCCGCTGACTTCCGTCACGGGAGGAAAGGCAACCCACGGACCAAGCTGGTTGTTCTCTGGCAGCGCCGCGCAAGTGCAGATAAACAAAGCCCTCTGTCCGAGGCCGTGCCCCGCCGCGGCGCCGCGCCTGGGTGAATTCACGCCGCCCCTATGTCCAATAGTTGCGCAATTTCGCATCTGATGGATATCGGCCCGATCGCTTCCCGCGACGAAAAGGTAGGCCTTTTTGTCTGGAAAGCCGCCGCTGATGTCATCCTGGACAGGCGCGCCGCTCGAGGGCCGCCATTGTAAAGAATTAGCCCGGACAGGAGATTAGAGATCCAGAGTCTCGGCCAACTCCTCGACGTCGACTGCGCTCAGCACCACCTCGCGGCGCAGTTCTTCCGGCCCGGCGCGCTCGTCGAAAGCGCGGAACAGCGCCATCTTGGCAAGGCCGTACCGCTGGTTCGCGTGCAGGTCCCGCCCATGCGCCGCTTCCCATTGCGCCGCGGCATCGTCGGGCAGGAGAACGGAGACGCGTCCGTATGTTTCGCGGTCGGCCGTGACCTCGAACACGTACTCGGCGCCCTGGCCGGTCTGGCGGAAGCCCAGGTAGCAGTAAAGGTATACCCAACCGCTTTGCGACTGGTACGTTTTCTGGCGGCGAACCGCCGGTGTGCCGTGCAGCGGCTGGTCGCGGTTTGCCTTCCGCCAGAACGTCACCGGCGCCTGGGTACGAATGCGATGGCGCGGCTGGGGCTGCCGCTCTGGTCGATGACTTTAATCCCCAGCGCCAGGTAGTAGGCCCCGCGAGCCGGCAACTGGCCGAGCCCGATCAGCATCTCTTCCCAGCTCATGCCGTGCTTGAGTCCCGCCACATGCACCGCCTGCCCGCCTTCCGCCGGTCCCATACTCGGGCCGTCGGTGCCGAGGTGCCACACACCTTTCTGAAACAGGTACTCCATCAACTCGGGCGACGGCGCGGGCCAGCCGGGCTTGGTTTTAGCGACCACCGGCTCGTAAGTCAGGCGCAGCCCCTCGGGCAGCGGCTTGTAGTACTTATCCGTGTAGCCGCTGTGAAACACAACCACGTCACCCGGGCGAACCTCGCCGTGCTGCTTCTCCCAAGCCTTCACCGCATCGAGCGTAATCACCGGGCTCTTGCCGGGCGCGGCCTTCTCGAGCAGTGAGCCGACGTTGATCACTACCGCCGGGCCCATCATTCGCGAGATCGGATATTTGTCGCCGGTCATGAGTCCCTGCGGGCCCGCGCCGGGCAGGCCGCTCGTGGGCGGCGGTACAAAATGCGCGGGAAAATCGGTCTGCGTGCCGGTGTGCTCGTCGATCACGTAGCGTTGCGAGTAATACGGACCTTCGCTCGGCGCCTGCGTGCCGTAACTGTTCTTGCTCGCGACAAACCAGTTGTTGGTCCAGCGCTGCAGCGGCGGGTTCATGGCCCAGTGCGCGGGCATGGTTTCGCTGACGGTCACCGAAAGGTCGACAACGTCGTACTCCTTCATCGCCGCCGCCAGCGCGCCGGCTTGCGCGAACACCGGTAGCGAGTACACGAAAAGCACGACCAAAATCGACAGACGCATGGGCTTATAATACCAGCGGTGCCGCGCGATGCGCCTCCTCCTGTGGCTTGCCAGCGCCGCTATCCTCCACGGGCAAGCGCCGCCCCTGGGCGCGCCGCCGGCATTGCCGCCCCCGGACAGCGCCAAGCCCGGCGCGCCGGACGCGGCCTCGCGCGCCGTCCTCGAAAACGCCGGTAAGCCGATGCGCGTCCAGGGCCGCTGCGGCATCGAGGAGATCAATGCTCTCGGCCTCACCTGCTCGGTTGAGGAGCCCTGCCCGATATACCTGGAGCTCGCCAGCGCCGAGGCGGTCGGCTCGCGCATCCTGCTAAGCGGCAACCTCCACACCTCGAACGCGACCATCGAGTCCATTCTGCTCGCCAGCGACGATGCCGGCAAAACCTGGACGGAGGCATTCGACCGGATGCCGCTCACCGGGCTCGACCACATCCGTTTCATCGATTTTGAGACCGGCTGGATCAGCGGCCAGACCCTCGGTGTCCTCCCTCGCGATCCGTTCTTCCTGATCAGCGGCGATGGCGGTAAGACATGGCGCAAGCGCCCGGTGTTCGGTGAGACCCGCGTGGGCACGATCGAGCAGTTCCACTTCGACTCGCGCACGAACGGCGCCATGCTGCTCGACCGCACGCAGTCCGGCGAGACCGGAATGCGGTACGAGTTCTACGAGACCATGAACTCGGGGGACACCTGGATGCTGCGGCAGGTCTCGGCCCGGCCCATCCCGTTCACCAAGACCGCCCCGGACCGGCTGGTGCGGCTGCGGGCGGAGGCCCGCAGCAAATCGATTCGCGTCGAGCGCAAGTCGGGTGAGCGCTGGACGGAATTGGCCTCGTTCCTCATCGCCGCGGGCGAGTGCAAGCCGGAAGCTTCTCCGCCGCCCCCGCCGCCCGAGCCGGAATCGGCCACCGAACCGGAATCCGCGCCCGCCGCGCCCAAGCGGCCGGCCGCGCCGCCGAGTCTGCGAAAACCCCGCTGATGCGCCACCCCGTGGAACTCGAGCTCTTCCGCCACTTCCTCGGGACGATCGCCGACGAGATGGGCATCGTACTGCGCAAGACTGCGTACTCGGCGAATATCAAGGAACGGCGCGACTTCTCCTGTGCCGTGTACGACGCCGCCGCCGAGGCGGTCGCCATGGGCGACCACATGCCCGTGCATCTGGGCGCCATGCCGCTGTCGGTGCGGCACGCCATCGCCGCGTTCGCGCTGCGGCCCGGCGACGTCGCCATTCTCAACGATCCCTTTCAGGGCGGCACGCATCTGCCCGATATAACCGCGGTCGCCGGAGTGTTCGTCCGCGGCCGCGCGCGGCCGGCCTTCTACGTGGCGGCGCGGGCGCACCACGCCGATGTCGGCGGAATGAGTCCCGGGTCCATGCCGCTGGCTCGCGAGATTTTCCAGGAGGGGCTGCGCATCCCGCCGGTGCTGCTGGTGGAGCGTGGCAAAGTGAACGCGCCGCTCATGGACTTGATACTCGCGAACGTGCGCACGCCCGAGGAGCGCCGCGGCGACCTCCTCGCGCAATGCATGGCTATCCGGCGCGGGGAAACGGCGCTGCTCGATCTGGTCCGGCGCTATGGGCTGCCTCGGGTGCGGCGCAATATGGCCGCCTTGCGCGCCTATAGCGAGCGCATGATGCGGGCCGCGCTCGCGCGCATCCCCGACAGTGTGTACCGCTTCGAGGACTTTCTCGACAACGACGGCGTGAGCGGCCGGCCCGTGCGCATTGCCGTCGCCGTGACCATCCGCGGCGACACCGCCGAGGTGGACTTCACCGGCTCGGATCCGCAGGCCGCTGGCCCCGTCAACGCGAACTACGCAGTCGCGCTCTCCGCGACGACCTACGTCTTTCGCTGCCTGCTCACCGAGGAGGTACCGTTCACCTCCGGGCTGCTCGCCCCGCTGCGGCTGGTCATTCCGGAAGGCACAGTGGTCAACGCGCGGCCGCCCGCGGCCATGGCGGCCGGCAATGTCGAGACCTCGCAGCGCATCACCGACGTGCTGCTCGGCGCCCTCGCCCAGGCCGTACCCGATCTGGTTCCCGCCGCCAGCTCGGGCACCATGAACAATCTCACCTTCGGCGGTTGGGACCCGGTGCGCAAGCGCGCGTTCGCCTACTACGAGACCATCGCCGGCGGCATGGGCGGCGGGCCGCGGCACGAGGGCCAGAGCGGCGTCCACACGCACATGACCAACAGTTGGAACACGCCCGTGGAGGCGCTCGAACACCAGTATCCGATTCGCCTGCGTGCCTACCGCATCCGCGCAGGATCGGGCGGCGCGGGCCGGCGCCGGGGCGGCGACGGCATCGTCCGCGCCTTCGAGTTCCTTGCCCCCGCGGACGTCACCCTGCTCGCCGACCGCCGTGAGCGCGGCCCCTACGGCCTGCGCGGCGGCGCTCCCGGCAAGCCCGGACGCACCACCGTCCGCGTCCGCGGCCGTATACGCACACTCGCGGCCAAAGACCGTACCAGCGTGCGCCCGGGCGACGTCCTCACTATCGAGACCCCCGGCGGCGGCGGCTGGGGCGCGCCGGATCGCTGAGCACGCCCGCGGCGGGTTGCCCCCCGCTCTTCCGGCCTAGGTCCGGCAAGGACATGCTACCGGCAGCCGCGGTTCGGCTCACAATGAACCGAGCCGGTATTTCGTAAGCGTTTGGTGAACCGCCTTGCGCCTCATCGCGAGCCGAGGATATTCATCTGATTTCAGGCTTGGGCGGCGGTGGACCCCATCGTTTGGACAAAAAATCGGCCGTCCTTAGATGGTTGGAGCGGGCTGACCAGGAGGCGCGTGCACCGTTGAGCAGCAGCGCACGACTCTGGTGCTGTCACAGGAACAGACAACGATGCGACTGGTGTCGGATCCCGCAGGCTGGGAGCGCGGCCGGGCGCCCACCCGGAGGGCGCGTTTGCTGGCGCGCACGTCGACACGGTCGAGAACTACGGCGTCAAGCAGGCCGAGATCACTGTCACGCATCGCTTCGCCGAGCCCGATGCGGGTGGCGCTGCCGCAGTCATGCAGTGCGGGCACGCCGTAGAGGGTTCAATATTGCGTTGAACCGGGCGAGCGACACGGATAGCCTGCGGGAACACAATGGCGCGCGCCCGAATCGTCTACGATATCTGGAATGCAGTCGAACAAGCGAACCGGGATCAGCCGCTGGTGGCGAGTAGCGGGCGGACTCTCGATGAACTTGGCGCTGGGCACGCTGTATGCCTGGAGCGTCTTCGTTGCGCCGCTCGAAAGCCGGTTCGGCTGGAAACGAGCCGATACTTCAATGGTATTTACGATCGCGGTCATCGTGTTTGCCATCAGCTTCGTAGTGGCCGGGAGACTCCAGGACAGGTTCGGGCCGTTGCCGTGCTCGCTCGCGGGCGGGATCCTCGTGAGCCTGGGGTTCTACCTGTGCTCGTATGCCACGAGCCTTGTCTACCTGTACGTATGTTTTGGGGTGATCGGTGGGTTGGGGAACGGCTTCGGGTATGCCACGCCCATTCCGGTCATGGCCAAGTGGTTTCCAGATAAACGCGGCTTGGCGGTGGGGTTGGCGGTTGGCGGGTACGGCGCTGGGTCGGCGATCTTTGGGCCGCTGGCCCAGTTGAAGCTGATTCCAACGTATGGGCTGCCGGCGACATTTCAGATTCTTGGCGGACTTTTCCTGGTGATGACGACCGTGGGGGCGGCGCTGTTGCGGAACCCGCCGGCGGGTTACCGGCCGGACGGGTGGTCGCCGGCGGCGGCCAAAATCGCGGCGGCCGCGCGCGAATTCACGCCTGGCGAAATGTTGCAGACGCGCAGCTTCTACCTGATGTGGGCGGGCTATGCGCTGGGCTGCTCGGCGGGGCTGATGGTGATCAGCCAATTAGTGCCGTTCGCCAGAAGCGTGGGGATTGCGGCGGCGGCGCTTTCAACCATGATGCTGGTGGTGGGCGCGTTTGGGAACGCTTCGGGACGGATTCTGTCGGGATGGATGTCGGACCGGCTGGGGCGCATCAACGTACTGCGGGCGATGATCGGCATCTCGGTGTTCGCGATGCCGGCGCTCTACGCCGCGGGAAACAACGTGGCGCTTCTGTACGCCGCCGTGTTCGTCGTCTACTGGTGCTACGGGACGCAACTTTCGGTCAACGGTGCGGCGGTGGCGGACTTCTGGGGCACTAGAAACGCCGGCATTAACTACGGGATTCTATTCACGGCATGGGGCGTGGCGGGGATTATCGGACCGCGCATCGGTGGGGTGCTGTATGACCGCTATCACAATTACCAGGCCGCGTTCTACACCGCCGCATGCCTGGCGGCTGTCGCGCTGCTATGCGAACTGGGTGCCCGGCGGCCGGTTGTCATCGGAGAGCCGAAGACTTGATACGGGCCGAACTGAATGCGGGACGCGCTCGGGCAGAGAACGCCGCCGGCGAATTCGCAAGCCGGTTCGGTGCGGCATTCGAGCGCCACGCGAGCCCTTGCACCCTGGCGGCGCAATTGAAGGCCCGTCGGTCGCGGTTGTCATTCCAGGTCCGGCAATTCCGTCCGCGGCAACGTGAGCCGGATCGAGCGTGCAACGCCCGGCATCCTCGTGATCAGCCGCGTTGTTCCAGGCTGAGTATCATCTGGTGTACTGCCGGCGGACTCCGGTGCCAGGCCAGCAAAGTCTCGGGCGTGACGATCGTCGCGAGTTGCGACAGGGCGCGCCGCCCAAGTCCAGCGCGGTCTTGCGCCACTGGCCGATCTGCACCGGCTACGCGTGATATTGGGAGGCCCAACCGGCTCAGCGTCCGTTCGCCGCGGATCGCCTCCACCGCCACCGTGGCCTTGAACTTCGGACTGTACTGCTTGCGCGTTGTCGTCATCGCTCCCCCCGCGTTCACGACTCCGCCGAATTCTATCTTATTGCCTGGTCTGAAATCCTGGGACCACTATCGTGCAGCCATCCCGACGTTGGCTTGCCATCCACAAACAGTCTTGCGCCGGGAACGATCACGAAATACGCCGTATAGCTGAAAAATGCTTCTCGGATCACTACCACCGCAGATAGAACGGCAACAACAGTTGCGGAAGCCGTGACAACCTTGCGTCCGGTTCGCATCGGAGCCGTCCACAGTTAGCTCATGGCCCTATAATCGGAGTATGCTGCCCCTGGGGGGCGGTTAGTCGCCGGCTCAACTCACTTCGTGCGGTGTGCCAATGTGGACTCTCTATCGCACCGGGATCGTCGCCTCTGTTTCGCTGGCGTGCGCGCTTTCGACACTGCCGGCCGGCGCCGCCCGCCCGGGTTTTCTCTACCAGGACGCAATTCGGCGCCCGGAACCTTTCGAAGGTTCTCTGCTCCGGGTCAACCCGCCAACATTCCGCTGGCCCGGGGCAGACCGCGCGGAGGCGTATCGCGTCGAGATCTCGCGCTCGGCGGATTTCCACAGTCCCGAGGCCGCACTCGTTCGCGAAGTTTTCTACCGGCCGCTCAAGCCGCTGGTCCCGGGTCGCTGGTACTGGCGGTACCGGCCCGAACGGCCGTCGCCCGGTCCCTGGTCGAAACCGGAGCGCTTCGCCATTTCGAATGAACTGCCGCGCTGGGAATTGCCGGACTGGAAGCGTTTGCTCAATCGGGTGCCGAAATCGCATCCGCGAGTCTATGTCCGAAAGGAAGACCTGCCCCGCTTGCGCGCGCGGGGAGAGGGCTCGCTGCGCGCGGCCGCCGCGCGCTGGTCCAGGCGATTGGCGGGCGGCATCGGCGAACAGTTCTCCCTCGCGCGCTACCAGGCCGAAGTGCCGGCGCCGGACGCTCCCGGACTGACCAAACAGCAAATCGGCACAAAGCGCAGGTGGGCCTCGAAAGCCGCCGGCATTGATTTCATGCGGCCGGCCGGAGATTTCTGCTGGCTGTGGCTGTTCACAGGCGACGAGAAGTTCGCCGATGAGGCGCGCCGCCGCGTCCTCGCCGCGGCCAGCCTTGACCCCGAAGGCTTCACCTCGCACCGCATCTCGGATTTCGGGAACGCGGCGATCGCCTCCAACTCGGCGCTCGTGTACGACCTCCTCCACGACCGGTTTTCACCCGCGGAACGAAGCGTAATCCGGAGAATGCTTGTGAAGCGCGCCGCGCCCATCATGAACGAGCTGCGCGCCGCGCCCGTTCAGAGACTGATGAAGGCGCATGGCTGGCAGCACGTGTACCTGGAAGGAGCCATGGTCGCGCTCGCTCTTTACGGCGAAGAGCCGGTCGCGTCGGAGTGGCTCGAGCTGGCCCTGAAGTCCTTCGTCGCGTTCTACCCCTGGTTTGGCGGCAACGACGGCGGCTCTCAAGAAGGCGCGAACTACTACCTCGGCACTGAAATGCTGAGCAGCCTGGACACCCGCGATTTCTTCCTGACCGCCTTCGGCCTCGATCTGGCCGCCGGCAATCCCTGGTTCCGCGCAAATCCCTACTTTCTCATCTACAGCTTCCCTCCGGGCGGTATTGTGTCGCGAATCGGGGACGGCATGACCGGCCAGCCGGGCAAAGAAAACCGGGTGCCGTCGCTCGACGAAAAGCTCGCCGCATCGCGCATGGCGGCCCTGGACGGCAACAAGCACGCGGCGGCCTACGCAGCGCTGATTCCTGGCGGCGTGGAAGAAGTCCGTCCCCGGCATCTCCGTTGGCTGCCCTTTGATCGCCAGGCGGCTTCGCTTGCGGATCTGCCCGCCGCACGTGTTTTCCACGATATCGGTACCGTGTTCATGCATTCGGCACACACCGATCCCGAAAACAACATCCGGCTCGAGTTCCGCTCCAGTCCTTACGGAGGCACCGGCCACGCGCATGCCGACCAGAACAGTTTTCACGTGATTGCTTTCAATGAGCCCCTGCTGCTCGATTCCGGTTACTATACGCCTTCGGGAGATCCGCACCACCAGGACTGGACACGCCAGACCAGGGCGCACAACACTATCCTGGTCGACGGACACGGCCAGCCTCACGGCGATACGACCGGCTACGGGCGCATCCGCCACTTTGAGCAGAATGAGAACTGGGTATATGCAATCGGCAGCGCCGAGACGGCGTATCGGGAAGTTGAACTCGAGCGCTTCGACCGCCACATGGTCTGGCTGAAAGGCAAAGACGCGCAGACCTACGTCATGGTCGACGATTTGCTCGCCGCCGGCGGCAAACCACACCGTTTCGAGTGGCTGCTGCACGCTGCGCAGCGGATGCAGGTCCACGAAGGTACGCGCGAAATAGCCGTTCGCGGCAAAAAGGGTGAGGCGGCGATCGTGATCGTCCATCCGCAAAAGGTCGCATTCAGTCAGACCGATCAGTTCACAGTGCCCGCCCTCAACTGGAGGCGCGGCGCCGACGGAAGCGCCTTGCCGAATCAGTGGCACTTGAGGGCGACGCCGCCGCCCGCCGCGGCCCGGCGGTTCCTCGCCGTCATTCAAGTCTCGAGACCGGGCGGTCCGCGGCTCCCGGTCAAAGGCATTCAGGACGGAGTGATTGCGGGCCAGTGGCGGGTGGAGTTGCCGCCCGGAGCCGGGCGTCTGGCGATTTCAAAGGTGATTCCCTGAAACCCCGCATACCGCGGGAGCATTCATGCTGAGCCGCGGCGCTCGTCTGGCTCGATATCATGTCCCCATGTTTCGCGCATCAGCCATCTTCGCTTCATGTGTGACGGCTCAGGCCGGCTGCCTGAGCTTCGTCGAGGTCGACGGCTCCGCGTGCACGACAGCATCGAACGCGGTGAAGTGGCTCAGCCGACCCGCGACGCTCGAGCCGGTGCGCGGCCGGAGCAGCTACTACGACGGGAGCATCCGCGACCCCGCGCTCGACAGCGGCGTACGAGCCGGTGGCGATCAGCGTTTTCGTTTCGCTCCAGCGGGCCCGCACTTGCTCGAAGTCTTTCTGACAGTTGCAGACGGCGGCAGGCACTCATTCACGCTCGAAGCCGGAGGCCGCCCCGTCGACACGCGCTATCAGGTGCGTCCCGGGCCGCAGCGGCTGCGCCCGAAGCGCGGCACGCGCCGGCTGTCGCTGCTCGCCGTCCTCACAGGTCCCGCCCATTTCGTCGTTCGCACCGGCGCCGATTCCTACGTCCTCAGCGCTGTTCGCTGGACCCCGCGCGAGCAGTTCGAGACGGAGCTCGTCCCACGCTGGCGCGAACGGATCCGCCGGCTCGCCGCGTCCGCCATTTTCGAGGGGCAGGAAGGCGGCCCATCCTCGCGCCGCGGGTATCTCGAACAGCTCGGCGACCGTGTGTTCCTCAGCCGTGACCCGGCCGCCAGGCGTGAGGGCCTCATCGCGCTCACGCGGGCGTTCTACTGGGCCGCGGCCGAAAATCACGAGCCTGCCGACATCGAGCGGACTGCGGAACTGTTCGAGCAGTGCCTGAGGCTCGCCCCCGATGACCTTATCGTGCAACAGATGATCTCGGCATCGTGCGCCGCCACCAATACCAGCCGCCCCGGCGCCATGCCCGAAGGCGAGATCTGCGCCAGGGTGAAGCCCGTGCCCTGGGATGTCCCCGTGCCCGACCCGCCCCAGGGCGCCCCCGCGTGGGCTGTCGAGCAGCGCCGGCTGGCCCACCGCATGGACGCGATCACGCGTTGGTGGGTCGAGGTTCGGCAGCAGGAGAATGGCGAGCTCGGCGGCGGGTGGGGCGACGACGTCGAGATCCTGCGGAGCTGGGGCCCGCAGGCCCTGGGGCTCGGCTCGGAAGTCGCGGCCCGCGGGCTCGAGCGGCTCGCCGATGGCCTTTGGAGCAGCGGCACGCTGCTTCACGGCTACGATAAAGCCGTTTCCGACGTCGAGCATTCCTCCGAGCCGACCACCGATACGCAACCACTGCTCGCGGCCTTACAGCCGGACCATCCCGAAGCGCTCGGGCGGCTCAGGCAGACTTCGGCTTGCGCGGAGAACTGGATCGCCCGGCAGCCCGATGGGCGCTGGCGGTTCCGGTCCTCCTGGTTCAATTGCCAGCAGGTGGACGCGAGCCCCGGGCGCGCGCTCGATGTGCATCTCAACGTCCGCGCCATGGGACCTGCGTTGTGGTACGCCTACTTCACGCGGGACCGCGCGCTCATCGAGCTGCTGGCGCGCTGGGCCTCCTCATGGGCCGAGGCGATGCGAAGCACGGCCGGCGGCAAACCCGCGGGCGCGATTCCCTCGGCGGTGAAATCGGTCGACGGCTCCTACCTGATCGGCTCCGAGGCCTGGGACAAACCGAACGCCGAGTGGGATTACTTCCAGTGGTCCGGGCGCTCGCAGGAGGCGTTGGCCTCGCTGTTCCTCGCCCTGCACGACCTCACGGGCGACCCCAAATGGCTCGAAGCCGCGGGCGAGAGTTTTCGCGTTCTCGATCGCTGCGGCGACCTGCCGCGCATCTGCGAGCAGATCAAAGCCAGCCCCGAAGCGTTCCACGAGTGGCGCAAGCGCAGCGGCGACACGCGCTACGATCGCTTCTTTTCCGTGACCGCAGTGCCGCGCGACGAGCCGCTGCTCGCCCAAATGACCAGTCAGGCGCGCGCGTTGGAGCAGAGTCTCGCGAACAACTTCGATATGCTCACTTCCGAAGTGCTGTACACCGATCGCGTGTACTATACGCCGCCCGCGGAGTACCGCCAGCGGCTATTCGGCGGCGACGCGCCCCGCGGCGAACGCTACCCGGCCTTTGCGGTCACGTGGGTACCCTCCCGGAGCGAATACGCTCGCGCCGTCATCGATGCGCGGCCCGGCCTCCTGCGTTTGCGCGCGTATAACTTCGAGCGCAAACCGGTGATCGCTCAGTTGCGCGCGTGGCGCCTCGCGCCCGGTCGGTATGCGCTGAGCGTGCGCGCCGAAGGCCGCGTCATATCGACCGGTGAAGTGCTGGTCGAGCGCAGGCCACAGCTCATCGCCATCCCCCTGCCCCCGCAGGAAGAGGCAAGCATCCGCATCACGAAAATAGTGAATTGAGCCAGGCGCACCCGCGCCATTGGTCGATGCTGTGAATACAGTCCCGCATACCACCTGCTGACGCGCACGCTCGAACGTGCCCCTTCCGAGCCGCGACCACGAGCGAGCGGCTGTCAATCATTATCTCCACCCCGGCACGACTTCGTCTTTAAACGAAGCGTCCGAGGAGGTGTAGTGATACTTGCCTTTGAGCGGCGCCACGGCGCGCATCCAGTCGACCGGGTCGGTCCACACCAACTCGCGCGGCGCGATGGCCGAAACCATATCCGAGAGGTCCCACCGCAGCGCGAAACCCGGGAGCACGGCATCGTGCAGGTTGCGGTGGACGGGCGCGTCGAGCGCGGCGCGCAGACTGTAGGGCGTGCGATCGAGCCACACCTTCGCGATGCGCTGATCGAGCGAGGCTGCCATCAGCGCCCACACGCCGGCCACATCGGCGCCGTAAACGCCCATGCGTGCGGCATCCACATCGTTGCGTGCCGCGAGCAGGTCGACCCCGCGCAGCACGTCGAGCGCGCGCATGCCCGGCAAATTGCGGCCGATCATCATCGCCCGCATGTTCGTGATCCAGTCGCCCGCGAACGGCCGCACTTCCCGCGCGCTCGGATAACCCCGCGGCCGCAGCACCAGCACCACATTTCCCGCCTTCGCGGCCTGCACCGCGGCCGGCGCTTCGAGCGAGGTGTTCACGTAGACCAGGGCAGGCCTGCTGCCCACGCCCCCCGGCAGCAGCAACGAGCCCTCGATCTCTACGCCCGGCTCGGAGGTAAGCACCACCCGCTGGACGACAATTCCCTCGATCTTCGATTCATCCACCACCCGCACCTCCGGCAAGCCCGGCTGGTGCCGCACCCAATCCCGCAGCGCCGCCAGCATCTCCTCCGGCGTGCCTTTCCCTCGCGGCGTCTCGCGGATGTATTCGTAAATGTCGCGGCCCTCGATTTGCCCGCTCCCGGTCACCCGCAGCTCGTGATCGGGCAGAGGCTGGATACGTTCTTCCTTCGAGCTGCCGTTGCCGAAGTTCAGCCAGTGGATCATCCAGTCGTAGATGGCCTCACGTACCATCAGCGGCGTGCCGTGCCCGCCCGGGCCGACCACCCACTTGATCCGGTCCTCGGCGCCGTAGATCTTGTACCAGTCGCGCGCTTCTTCGAACACCTGTCGCGCTCCAGGCAACGTGAAAAAGTCACCCTCAGTCGATGAGATCAGCCAGGGCTTGGGGGCAAACAGCTCAACATAATCGGTCTGATCGAGTCCCGCGGCCAGAAAGTTGGGCAGACTCTGCTCGGAGTCGCCCACCGAGCCCGGAAACAGCGTGCGGAACGAGTTCAGGTAGCAGGCCGGCGCCGCTACCTTGATACGCGGGTCGAGGGCCGAGATGTAGGTCGTCAGCGTACCTCCGCCCGAGCAGCCCGTGCAGCCGATGCGCTCCGCGTCGACCTCGGGCCGGCTGACCAGGTAGTCAAGCGCGCGCTTGGCGTCCCAGATGCGATAGCGCGCGAAGCTCTGCCCAACCAGCAGGCTCTGCGCGCCCGCCTGCAGGTGCTGGTCCACCGAACCGCCCACCACCGACCTGCGCAGCCGCGCATCGTAGGCCTGCAGCCGCTCGCCCTGCCCGAGCGGGTCATAGGCGAGCACCACGAAACCCTTCAGAGCCAGGTTGGCCGCAATCGTCTGCACCGCGGGCTTGCCCTGCTCCCAGTGGCCGAGCGGCAGCAGAACGCCCGCGAACCGGCCTTGCCGCGCCGGCCGATAGAGATTGGCCGTGATCGGAATACCCGGCAGGCTCTCAAAACGCACCTTCTCAATCACATAGCCGCCGCGGTCGATCCGCCCCGCCACCTGCGCCTTCAGCGGCCCGTCATAGTCGGGCAGCCCGCCGAGCAGCTCGAGGATCTTTGCGCGCACGCGCTGCTTGCGCTCCTCCGCCTGCGCCTCGGTCCGGATCTTCGCGATTTCCTCGCCGCGGCGGGCAAGCTGCTGCTGCGCGATGCCGTTCATCCAGTTGAGCAGCTTCGGCTCCTGCCCAAAGACTACCGTGGCCGCGGTCAGGCTCAAGATCAGCTTCCTCATGTGTGTTTCTCCAGGATTTGCTCCAGTATGCCAGGAATCTCGAACACGGCTCGATTTTCGATCCGCGCCGCGTTGGCTCTAAAGCGCTTGAGAGTCGCCGGCTCGAGCATCTCCTCCACCGCGCGAGCGACGTTCTTGAAATTGCGCAGCGCCAGGCCGATATCCTTCTCGATCACCCAATCGGCGTTGTATCGCTCCTGCGGCAGCGTCCAGGCGTTGCGCACCACCATCACCGGAAGGCCGGTCGCGACCGCTTCGCTGATACTGCCGGGACCCGGCTTGCCGATGAAGAAATCCGACAGGTGCATATAGCGCGGCACCTCCTGCGTGAAGCCGGCGATATGGAATGGCACGCGCGTCGGCATTTCGCGCAGCTTGTCCTCCAGCTTCTGGTTGCGCCCGCAAATGAAGATGAATTGAACGTCGCGCCGCACCCTTTGCACCCGCCGCGCGATATCGACCATTACCGAAGCACCCTGCCCCCCGAACAGAACGATGCCCGTCGGCGTATGCGGAAGCAGCCCGAGCTTTTCGCGTGCCGCGGCGCGTTCTTCGGTGAAAGGCTGGTAGAAGGACGGGCGCAAAATCATTCCCGACGTCAGGAACACCTTCTCCGGCGGGATGCTCATCGCGCGCGCCTGCCCCACGGCTTTTTCCGTCCCGCAGATCACGTACTGGTCCTGCGGCTCGAGCCAGAAATGCGGCGGATAATCCGCGAAATCGGTGATGATCGTGACCATCGGCGCGCGCGGATTCACCGCCCGGATGCCCGCGAACAGCGCGCGGTTGAAATTCGGGATCAGCGACACCAGCAGGTCCGGCGGATCCGCGCGCCAGAATTGTTCGAGCAGCCGCACCTCCTTCGTGTGCGACTGCCGGATGATGCCATGCATCACGGGGAGGAGGTACTTGGCGCCCAGAGTCCAGCCGCGTTTCAGCATGTGATTGTAAATCTCTTCCAGGCTGATCCCCGTCGCCTTGCGAAAAATATCGATCTCCCGCAACACCTCCTGCAGGTTCACCAGCCGCACCCGCCAGGGGCGCTGCTGCTCTTCAACGATGTTCTTGAGCGCCGTGGCCGCGCTGCGGTGCCCGCCCCCCGCATCGAAGAACATAAACTCGAGCTTTCGCATGCGCTTCCCGCCGCCATGGTATCGCAGACGCTCGAGTGCGATTTCGCCGTCTGCCTTCTTTCCGCAAACTCGAAGACACCTACCGAAGCGCAGGCAGCGCCCGGGGCTCACCCCGTGCTTACCCGCTGTCTTCCGGCTTCTGGCTTCAGCCTTCTGCGTTTTGCTACTTTGGAACGGTATGCCGTACCGTTTCGCCGCTTTTCTTGTCTTTTCTGCCGCCCTCTTCGCCGACGTGCACCTGCCGGCGCTGCTCTCCGATCGCATGATGCTCCAGCGCGACATGCCCGTCCGCATCTGGGGCAAGGCCGATCCG
>JACOTZ010000105.1 GCA_016178155.1 Acidobacteriota bacterium | reverse complement strand
GGCGCGCGTTATTGCCGGCGGCGGATCGGCCGGAGCGGCCTGCGCGGCCATGGCCGCGCTCAACGACACGCTTGATGCGCGCGACGAAGACCGGTCTGTGTCTTCGCGACCCGACGCGCTCGTCCTGTATAACCCGCCGATGGAAATTCCGGCGCGCATCTGGGAAGGCTCCAGCGCGCCCCGGAACGAGTATGAAAAGCTCGCAGCGGCCGCCTCGCCGAACACCTACATCCGCAAAGGCGCGCCGCCGGCCATCATGTTCTTCGGCACCGCCGACCCGCTGCTCGAGCCCGCTCGCAAATACGTCCGCGAAGCGCACGCCCTGGATAATCGAGTCGAGCTGTTCCTGGCCCGTGACCAGCGGCACGGCTTCTTCAACGACAATCCTGCTGACTACTCCTGGCACGCGTCCGTGCTCTGGATTACCGACCGGTTCCTGACCTCCCTCGGCTATCTCGACGGTCGGCCCACAAAGCGGTTTTATGGGCCGAGGGCCCGCCCCGCGGCGGCACGCCGCCCGCGCCCCCACGGATGCCCGCCGGCGTGCGGGCGCATCGCGATCTTGTCTACGCCTCGACTCCGGAAAAGGAGCTGAAACTCGACCTGTATCTTCCCGAAGACCTTCCGCCGCAGCCGCTGCCGCTCGTTATCTGGATTCACGGCGGCGCCTGGCGCGCCGGCGGCAAGGAGAACGCACCCTCGCTGCGGCTGGTCCCGCACGGCTATGCTGCCGCCAGCATCTCCTACCGCCTCAGCCAGGAGGCCGGATTCCCCGCGCAGATCGAGGACTGTAAGGCTGCCGTGCGCTGGCTGCGCGCGCACGCCGCCGAGTACAACCTCGACCCGAACCGCTTCGCTGTCTGGGGCGGCTCGGCCGGAGGCCACCTGGTCGCGCTGCTGGGGACCTCGGGGGACGTGCGCGAGCTCGAAGGCAAGCTCGGCAACGACGGCGTTTCCAGCCGCGTCCAGGCCGTGGTCGACTACTTCGGGCCCACACGCCTCGCCCGTATGTCGCAGAGCCCGAGCCGGCTGGACCACGACGCGCCCGACTCGCCCGAGAGCCAGTTGATCCGCGCCACCGTGCAGCAGAACGCCGGCCTCGCCAGGCGCGCCGACCCGCTCAGCTATGTGTCCAAGGACGACCCGCCATTCCTGATCGTCCACGGCGACAGCGACCTCACCGTCCCGCTCGAGCAGAGCGAGCTGCTCGATGCGGCGCTGAAGCGAGCGGGCGTCGAGTCACGCCTCCTCGTGCTGCCCGGCGCCGGCCACGGCGGCCGCGAATTCAGCACGGCCGAAACCATGAAGCAGGTCGCCGACTTCCTCGCCCGGCATCTGAAGAAGAGATGAGAGCGGGAATCGCGCGTCCCGGGCGCCGCGTCAGTTTTACCGGCTCTTCTCGATAAACAGTGCGTCGAGATTAAACGAGATGCCGACCTGACCCCGGACTTCCGTCTCCTTGATTAATTCCGTGCGATTCGCATACGTAAACGAGAGCGGGATGCGGATCGCGTTGTTGGCTGTCGGGAATTCCAGCTTCGCTTGGAACAGTCCGATATGGCCGCGCTCTTTCACTTGGGCCTGGTTGAAGGCCACGAGTCCGAGCCCCAGCGGCTCCTGGTTGAGAAACACGTACAGCCCGGCGAAGCCGAGCGTGGGCGCGCCGTAGTTTTCGAGATCACGCATTCGGAACTTGCTTTCGAGACCGCCGCGGAAGTCCCGGAAACCGCCTCTCATCCCCGGACGGGTGTCCGCAAAGAACGAGGCGCTGAGGTTGCCGGTCAGATCGAGTTTCTTGTCGCCGTAGCCTTTGGCGAAAATCATCCGCAGACTGTGCAGGCTGGGCGGACGTTCACCTTTTGCCACGATGCTGCCGATGGCTTGGGCGGCGAGATCCGGCTTCTGGAAGCTGTACTCGGCGGTCCATGCGAATGCATTGAGGACGGCCGACTGTAGTTTCGCATTCGCCTCCAGCGCCCCGAGCCAGGCTTGCCGGCGTTCCTCCGCATTCTGGAGCTCGCCTTGCATCTTTTTCAGCGCCGCCCGGATCACGTCTTCGATCTGCCGCGCTTTTTCAGCCGCCGGCGCGCTCTTGTAGGAGTCTTTGGCCCCCAGCGAGAGCAGGTTCTTGTCGATTTCGTTTCGCAGCTCCGTTTCGACGGCGCTCGCAGCCGCGGCCGCGCTCAGATTCACGAATCGCTGCGCCGAGGCTTTCCACTCAGCGATCTCGTTTTCGAAAACGCGGCTGAACTTTTCGCCGCTCAGTTTCCTGTGATTTACCAGTTCCATTCTCGCGGTAAGCTCGGAAAACTGGTTGTCGAGCGTCTGCAGATCCGCGATCTCCCGCTTCTTCTCCCCCCGGGAGGTATCGAAGGACGCGGTCAGGCCGACCCGTTTCCAGAAAGTCCGGCAGGCATCGTCGTCGCGCAGGGCGACGGCGGCCGCACTGGCGCCTGAAGCGCAAAACAGACCCGCCGGGTTAGCTCGTAAGGTGATGGTGGTGCCCGAGACTGTGCGAGTCAGCGCGCCATTCTCCAGGCTGACGCCGAAGATGGCGGGCAGCAGCGGACTGAGAATCGCGGACGTCGATCCGGAAGATCCCGAAGACGCGCCGTTCTGCACGTCCGCCCGGCGGAAGGCGACAATCTGCCTGGCGATGCGCTCCCCGGTTGACACTGCATTCACCAGACCCGGGACGCCGGCCGTGTTCAGCAGCTTCACGCGTATGGCGCTGTCCCTCAGGTCCGCGATGAGATCTTCCTGTTCGGCCGGACCGGCCTTGGCGAGGTTGTCGATCTCGTTGCGGATGCTCGTAAGATCCTGCGCGTAAATCACGGCCAGGTACGCATGCGCAAATAACACGAGCGGAATCACTCTCTTCATAGAGTTCCCCTCAGCGGTAGCGGAACGTTAGCGTGACGGTTCGCGGATTGATCGTGGGACGAGAACCGGTGGTGTTCGCCACGTCCCCGGCGGTGGAATGGATGCTGACCTCGTAGCGCGAGTGAGCGGGCGCATCATCGGGAAACGTGCAATCGATATTCTGCACGAGATCAAGATCCGGCGGGCGAACAGGTTTCGAAATCTCGTATCGGATCGCCGCCTGTGCCGGAACGTTCTCGACAGTGACCGGGGCCGATTCCACTGTGATTCCATCCTCCACGATTTGCACGTCGCTGGCGACGGCCTGGCAAAAAGGCAGATTCCTGGCAACTACTTCGATTCGGACGGGAAAGTCGTCCTTCGTAACTTCATAGGTACGGGTGGCGCCGGGAACTTTGGTCATTTCACCAGCCTCCCCATCTATATAAGCGCAGATTCCCCGGAAAAGGTGGACGAATTTAGCAGCGCGCGCCAGTTCGAGGCTGATTTCCGCCGGCGTTAGCGCCAGGCGCCGGTGCTGGAAACGGTCTCGCGCAACCGCCGCACGCGCCTCAGCGCTTGAGGAAGCGGTCCAGAAACTCCTTCAGCGCGCCGAATGCCTCGAGCGTGAACTCGTGCTCGCCGGGCGGGCGGTGCACCACCAGCGCCCCGGGAGTCTTGGCGTAGGCCGGCTGGACCACCTCGAGAAAACGGTCGACGCCCTCCTTCGGCATCCCGATGTCGCTGAGCGGTGCCCACAGCATCAGCGGGCGAGCCGCCATCGCGGCCGCGAAATCGCCCTGGTCTCCCTTGCTGAGCATATCCGGGATCCACCAGTAGAAGCCGTGATAACCCCGCGAGCCGCGCCGCAGAAAGACATCGACCGAGCCCACGCCGCCGCAGATCGGCGCCGCCGCGGCCACGCGCGGGTCCGCGATCCAGGTGTAGAACGTCGTGATCCCGCCGAACGACATCCCGGTCATGCCGATGCGGTTCGAGCGAACCTCCTTGCGCTGCTGCAAATACGTAACGCCCTGCCGGATCTCATGAACGAGCGCACCCATGAGCGTCCGGCCCCGCACCAGCAGGTCCTTCGATTGATCGTTGGTGTCGGGCAGGCGGCGGTCGAGACCACGCTGCGTGAGCGTCAAGGTAATGTAGCCGTGGCGCGCCAGCTCGCGCGCCCAGCCAAGCAGGCGCTGGTGCGGCGTCTTCTGCCCATGGCGCAGCCACGGGCCCATGCCGAACTGCTTCGTCGTCTCCGACTCGCGGCTGCCGCTCGACCCGTGCAGGCAGATGACGGCCGGCAGCGGAGCGCTCGCGCCCGCCGGCCGGATCAGGTACGCCGGAACGCGCTCGCCGTCTAGCGACTCCCAGGAGACGTCTTCGATGACCAGCCCGTCCTCTTCCTTCGCGCTATGCAAAGTGGCGGCCACCGGCGGCGGCGCGACGCCGATCTTCAGCAGCGCCGCCATGGTTGCGCGGGCCTCGTCTGCCGAACCGAGCTTCTGCGCGGGAGCGGCCGCCGCCAGCGCCAGCGCGAGCGTGAGCAGCCGGCTCACAGCTCGACGCCGAGGTCGCGCCACTCGAGCACTTTCTTGCCGTATATCGACTCGCGGCCGAGGATCGCGGTCAGCGCGGCGGTGGCGCCGACGGTGATGTCCGCCACCGGCTTCTTGCCCGTACGGATGCACTCGTAGAAAGCCGCCGTGTGCGCGTGCTGGTCTTCCTTTTCCGCGGGGACGAGTTCGCGAGGTTGCTCTTTGCCTTGCAACGCGTAGAACATCGAATTCGTCACGTCCACGGCGCCCTTCGAGCCGTAAACATGCGTGAACTGCCCGCCCGACGGCAGTCCGCGCGGGTGAAACACGAGCTGCATGTAGGCGAGCTTCACTTCGTTCGGATACTCGTAGGTGAGATTGTAGCCGTCCATGATGTCGCGTCCCGGCGGGTCGTTCTTGTAGAGCAGCGTGCCCCCGAATCCGGCCGCGCGCTCCGGCCGCCCGCCGATCACCCAGTTGCAGAGATCGAGGTTGTGCACCGACATCTCCACCAGGTATTCCCCGGAGAGGTTCTTCTTGAAGAACCAGTCGGCCGAGGGGCCGTCGTGCGCGAGATCGTTCGAGGAGTTTCGTTGCGCCTTCACCATCAGGACCCGGCCGATCACGCCCTGCTCGATCTGCTCGATCGTCTTGCGCAGACGCGTCATCGAGCGCATCTGCTGGCCGGCCTGGAAGACCTTGTTCGAGCGCCGCGCGGCGCGCACCAGCCTGCCGATCGACTCGGCCGTGATCCCGACCGGCTTCTCGCAATACACGTGCTTGCCCGCCTCGAGCGCGGCGATCGCCATCTCCACGTGCAGATGGCAAGGCGTGGCGATGTAGACCGCCTGCACGTCCTTGTTCTCGAGCAGCGCGCGGTAGTCGCTGTAGGTCCTCGGGTTGTCGCGCGCGGCCAGCGTGGCGGCCTTGTCAAGCCGGTCGGCCTTGATGTCGCACAGCGCGATCACTTTTGCCCCGGGCTGTTCAAGAACGCCGCGTGTGAGGTGAGAGCCGCGGTTGCCGGTGCCGATGACTCCCGTGCCGATGGCGTCGTTCGAGCCCTGGCCGAAAGCGGACGCGGAGGCAGCCGCCGCGCCGATGAGAAAACTTCTGCGTTGCATGGGTCCATTCTAGCCCCAATACTGTTCCCGTATGGCTGCCGACGCTACCTGGCCCGTGGCGCACGCACTCGAGCCGCGCCGAGACTCCTCTCGGCGCTTGCAGCCGCGCGGTGTCCAGGCGTCGGCAGGATTGCCGACGCGGCGCGCGGGAGTGCGCACGCCACGACGCCAACCCAGCATTTCGCGCAAACTGAACCGCATTGATTCTAGCCCGCTTTTCTTAAGGCAGTAAGCAAGGCGCCGCGCAAGAGCCGCAGATACGAGTCCGGCCGCGGCGCGCCGGCTGTAGATCGCGCCTCATCGCCGTGAGATGCCGGGGCGCGTGGGACAATGGGCCGGTGACGACGAGGCGATCCTTCCTGGCTGCCGCCGCGGCCCCGGCGCTGAACCGCTCGTTCGCGCAGGGCACGCGGCGGCCGAACATTCTCTTTCTGATGTCGGACCAGCATCGCGGCGACTGCATGGGGTGCTCGGGCCATCCCGCCGTGAACACGCCCAATCTCGATCGCCTCGCCCGCGACGGCGTCAACTTCCGGTTCGCTTACTCCTCGACGCCGACCTGCACGCCCGCTCGCGCGGCGCTGCTCACGGGCATGTCGCCTTGGAACCACGGCATGCTCGGCTATGGCAGGGTGGCCGACCGCTACCCGGTCGAGACGCCGCGCGCCCTGCGCGACGCAGGCTACTACACCATGGGCATCGGCAAGATGCACTGGTCGCCGCAGCGCAACCTGCACGGATTCCATCACGCGCTGCTCGACGAGTCCGGACGCACTCAGTCGATCGATTTTCGCAGCGACTATCGCGCCTGGTTCTGGTCAGAGGCGCCGAATCTTGATCCGGACGCGACCGGCGTCGGCTTTAACGACTACACGGCGAAGTCTTACGTGCTCCCCGAGCGCCTGCACCCGACGGCCTGGACGGGCGACTGCGCCGTGCGCTTCCTCGAGAGCTACCAGCGGGCCGAGCCGTTCTTCCTGAAGGTCTCCTTCGCGCGCCCGCACAGCCCCTACGATCCGCCCGACCGTCTCATGCGGCGCTACCAGGACGCGCCGATCCCCAAGCGCGTGATCGGCGCCTGGGCAAAGCGATATGAAGAGCGCAACAGCGCCAGGCCGGACATCTGGCGGGGCGATCTCGGCGAGCAGGAGGCGCGGCGCTCGCGTCAGGGCTACTACGGCTCGGTGAGCTTCATCGACGAGCAGATCGGCCGCATCCTCGAAGCGCTGGAGAAGCGCGGCCTGCTCGAAGAGACGCTCGTCATCTATACGTCGGACCACGGCGATATGACCGGCGACCATCACCTCTGGCGCAAGTCGTACGCCTACGAACCGTCGGCGCGCATCCCGATGCTGCTGCGCTGGCCGAAAGGGCTGATTGCGGCCGAGCGCGGGCGCACGCTCGCGAACGTGGTCGAGATCCGCGATATCCTTGCGACCTTTCTCGATGCGGCAGGCGCGTCGCCGCGCGCGCCGATCGACGGCCGCAGCCTGCTCGCGGCGGCCAGGGGCGCGGAATGGCGCGAGTACATCGACCTCGAGCACGATACCTGCTACGCTCCGGAAAATCACTGGAGCGCCCTCACCGATGGACGCCGCAAGTACATCTACCACGCGCGCGATGCAGAGGAGCAGCTCTTCGACCTCGAGCGCGATCCGGGCGAGACTCGCAGCCTCGCCTCCGACCCGGCCCACGAAGCCGAGCTCCGCCGCTGGCGCAACCGCCTGATCGAGCATCTACAGGTGCGCGGGCCGAAGTGGGTAGC
>JACOTZ010000381.1 GCA_016178155.1 Acidobacteriota bacterium | reverse complement strand
GGTTCCAAATCCTCTGTCCTACAATCACAATGATGTCAATCGTTGTCGTCGGTTCCGTCGCTTATGACGGAGTGGAGACGCCGCACGGGCGTGTCGATCGCATGCTCGGCGGATCCTGCACGTATATTGCGCTCGCCGCGAGCTTCTTCGCGCCGGTCGGCATTGTCGGCGTGGTGGGCGAGGACTTCGATTCCGCCGACGCGGATTTTCTCGCCGGCCGCAACATCGACCTCACCGGCCTCGAGCGTGTGCCCGGCCGGACATTCTTCTGGCAGGGCGTGTACTCGGAGGACATGAACGACCGCACCACGCTGCGCACCGACCTCAACGTTTTCGCCGACTTCAACCCCAAGCTGCCCGAGCCGTACCGCGGGAAACCGTACCTGATCCTCGGCAACATCCAGCCCGCGCTCCAGCGCAGCGTGCGCGCCCAGATGAACGGCGTGCGGCTGGTCGGCGGCGACACCATGAACTACTGGATCCGCGATTACCGCGACGAGCTGCTGCAGACGCTCCGCGAATGGGACTTCCTGCTCATCAACGACAGCGAGGCCCGCATGCTTGCGGGCGAGTACAATCTGCGCCGCGCCGCCCGCAGGATCCTCGACATGGGCCCGAACACGGTCGTCATCAAGCGCGGCGAGTACGGCGCCATGCTCTTCCGCGAGGACCAGTTCTTCATCGTGCCCGGTTACCTGCTCGAGCAGGTCTTCGACCCCACGGGTGCGGGCGACTGCTTCGCCGGCGGTTTCACCGGCGCGCTCGCCGCCTGTGGCTGGGATCTCAAAAAGCACCACATCGATCGCAGGGAACTCGCGCGCGCCGTCATCTATGGATCGGTGATGGGCAGCTTCTGTTGCGAGCGCTTCGGCGTCGACCGTTTCCGCAGCCTGACTCGATCCGAGATCGATGCCCGCTACCAGGAATTCAAAGCGTTCACGGATTTCTAAGCGCGCCACGTCCGCGCCCAGGAGCTCCCGCGGCGCCGGCGCGCTCGTCGCCGCGCTGCTGCTCGCGGCGGTCGTGTCGATTTGTGCCGCCGCCTGGGTGCACGCGCAGGGCTACACGCTGTATTACGGCGATGCCGAGTCGCACCTCGCCCATGCGCGCCGCATCATCGATTCCCGCACGCCCGGCCCGGATCAGCTCGGGACCCCGTGGCTGCCCCTGCCGCACCTGTTGATGCTCCCTTTCGTGGGCAACGACGGGCTCTGGCGCACCGGCCTCGCCGGGGTGATTCCCACTGCCGGGTGCTTCGTGGCCGCGGCGGTCTTTCTGTTCGCGGCTCTGCGCGAGATCTTCGACAGCGTTGCCGCCGCGTTCGCCGGACTCCTGCTGCTGCTGTCGAATCCGAACCTGCTGTACCTTCAGTCCACGCCCATGAACGAGCCGGTGTTTCTCGGCGGCTTCATGGCCCTCCTCTACTTCACGGCGCGCTTCCGCCGGACGCAGTCGGTGTGGAGCGTGGCGGGTGCGGGCTTCGCCTCGGCGGCGGCGTCGCTGACGCGCTACGACGGCTGGTTCGTCGTTCCTTTCGTGACCGCCTATTTTTTCATCGTGAGCAGGCGCCGCTGGCGCGACGCGGCGCTCTTCGGCGCGATCGCCGGCAGCGTGGCTGTGGCCTGGCTGGCGCATAACTGGTACTACACGGGCAACGCGCTCGAGTTCTACAACGGCCCCTACTCCCACCGAGGGATCTATCAACGGGCGCTCGATCAAGGCATGGCTCGCTACGCGGGCGATCACGAATGGGGGAAGGCGTGGCTGTATTTCCGCGAAGCCGCACGCCTGTGCGCGGGTACGCCGCTGTACTGGATGGGAGCGCTGGGTCTGGCGGCGGCGCTGCTGAAGCGCGCTCTCTGGCCGGCCGTCTTCGTCGCGCTGCCGATTATCTTTTATGTGATCAGCATGTACTCCTCGGGCACCCCGATCTTCCTGCCGCACCTGTGGCCCCAGAGCTACTACAACACGCGCTACGGCCTCGCGGCGATGCCGCTGCTCGTCCTCGGAGGCGCGGCGCTGGTGGCCTGGGCGCCCGGGAAATTGCGCGCGCCAGCAGCGGCGGCCGCGGTGCTCATCGCGGCGGCGCCCTGGATCTTCTACCCCCGCGCCGAGTCCTGGATCACGTGGAAGGAGAGCCAGGTCAACTCCGAAACCCGCCGCACCTGGACCCGCGAGACGGCCGATTTCCTTCGCGCCAACCGCAAGCC
>JACOTZ010000104.1 GCA_016178155.1 Acidobacteriota bacterium | reverse complement strand
TCCCAGTCGGCGGCCTCGCCGAATCTCAATCCGGACGCGCCGGGTTCGATGGTGCGCAACAAGCCGGTGAGGACCGCGCCCGGACCGACCTCGACGAACGTGGTCACGGACGATGAGGCGAGGCGGCGGACGGAATCGCTCCAACGAACGGGAGCCGAGATCTGCTCGATCAGGCCCGAGCGGGCGCCGGCGGCGTCGCGGATCTCGGCGGCCCGGCAGTTATTGATGAGCGGCCAGCGCAGGTCGCGGAAGCCGACGGCATTGAGCTCGGTGGCCATCTTCTGCTGGGCGGGCCGCATCAAGGGACAGTGAAACGGGGCCGAGACCGGGAGCATCACGGCACGGCGCGCTCCGGCGCTTCTGGCGAGCTCGGCGGCGCGCTCGACCGCACCCTTGTGTCCCGCGATCACGACCTGATCGGGGGAGTTGAAATTCGCGGCGGAGACGACTTCGCCGCCGGCGGCCTGGGCGAGAATTTCCTCGAGCCTTCCCTCGGGCAGCTTGAGCAGCGCGGCCATGGCGCCGGCGCCGGGCGGCACCGCCTCCTGCATGTAACGCCCGCGGCGGCGCACGAGACGCAGCGCATCGGCGAGCGTCAGGGAACCGGCGGCCACCAGCGCGGAGTACTCACCGAGGCTGTGGCCGGCGACATAGCCGGGCATGACACCGCGCTGCTCGAGGACGCGGAAAGCGGCAATCGAGCAGGCGAGCAGCGCCGGCTGCGTATTCTCGGTGAGTTTCAGGTCCTGGTCCGGACCTTCGAAGCAAAGGCGGCTGAGAGGAAAGCCGAGGACGCCGTCGGCTTCCTCAAAGACCTGGCGCGCGGCCGCATGGGTTTCGGCGAGCGACCGGCCCATCCCGGCGAACTGCGAGCCCTGACCGGGAAACAGGAATGCGATTTTGCGCATGGACAGAAGAAGAAAAAACAGAAGACAGAATCCAGAAGACAGAATACACGAGCGGTGAACCGCGGGGCAGGCAGCGGTTGCCCCGGCGCGGAAGGTCGCGGCTTGCAGTCGCCGCGCCTCGATGTCTGTCCCGAATTTCCGGAGAGCAGCAAGCGGAAGCCGTGTCCGCCCGATCGGGAAATCGAATTGCGGACTCTGCGCTGCCGCGGGCGGTGCAAATATCTGAATTCAAAGGGTAACTAGCGTCGCGGTAGAATCATCTTATTCCTCACTGGAGGTCCCTCCTTGCGGCTCTCTGAGATTTGTGTACGGCGGCCGGTTTTCGCGTTCATGCTGATCCTCTTTTTCGTGGTGCTGGGGGTATTCAGCTTCCTTGACTTGGGCGTCGATCTGTTTCCGCGCACCGATCCGGCGACGATCTATGTGCGCCTGCGGCTGCCGGGGGCGAGCCCGGAGGAGATCACGTCTCAGGTAGTGCTGCCCATCGAGGAGTCGGTGGCGTCGGTGAGCGGCATCGAGGAGATGCGGGCATTTGTGATGGAGGGCACGGCGAATATCATCGTGACCTTCACACTCGAGCGGGACATCGGCGAGGCGGCCGAGGACGTGCGCGAAAAGGTGCAGGGCGCGATGCGCAAGCTGCCGCCCAACGTGCTGCCGCCCACAGTGATGAAGGCGGATCCGGATTCCGAGCCGGTCATCACGCTGGCCGTGCACGGCACGCGCCCGGTGCGGGAGCTGACCGAGATCGCGGACAAACAGCTCCGGCGCGCGCTCGAGACCGTGGACGGGGTCGGCGGCGTAGATATCGCGGGCGGCCGCAACCGCCAGATCAACGTCTTTCTCGATCTCGACAAGCTGAACGCGTACAACCTGAGCGCGCAGGAGGTGAATCGCGCGATCGACGCCGAAAACATCGAGGCTCCCGGGGGCCGCATCGTGCGCGGGCCGACCGAGCTGGGCGTGCGCACGATGGGGCGGATCGAACATCTCGACGAGTTCAACGGCATCATCGTCAAAAACGTGAACGGTGCTCCCATCCGCCTGCGCGACCTCGGTTACGCCGAGGACGGGATGGCGGAGAAGCGCAGCTTCGCCTACTACAAGAACAAGCCCGCGGTGACGCTCGACGTGCGGCGGCAGACCGGCACGAACGTGGTCAAGGTGGTGGATGAAGTTCTTCAGAAGCTGGCCGTTGCCAGCCGGACGCTGCCGGCCGGCGTGACCGTTGACGTGGTCAAGGAGCAGGCGACTTACATCAAGAACTCAGTCAAGGCGCTGGAAGAGCACCTGGTGCTCGGGAGCCTGCTGGCGTCGATGATCGTGTGGCTGTTCATCCGGGACCTGCGCATGGTGTTCATCAGCGCCATCGCGATCCCGACCTCGATTATCACCACCTTCTCGGTGATGAGGGCGCTGGACTTCACGCTGAATTCGATGACGCTGCTGGGGCTGACGCTGGCGGTCGGCATCGTGATCGACGATGCGATCATTGTGCTCGAAAACATCTACCGCTTCATCTCCGAGAAGAACATGCCTCCGATGGAGGCATCGGTGCGCGCGACGAAGGAGATCGCGCTGGCGGTGCTGGCGACCACGCTGTCGCTGGTGATCGTGTTCGTGCCGATCGCCTTCATGACCGGCTACGCCCGCCGCTACCTGAACCAGTTCGGCTGGACGATGGCTGCCTCGATCCTGGTATCGATGCTGGTGGCCTTCACGCTGGCGCCGTCGCTGAGCTCGCGCCTGCTGAAGCGCAAGCCCGGGCAAGCCGGCAAGCCGGGACACGAGCACGATGACACATTCCTCGAGCGCGGCTACGTGCGCATCCTGGGCTGGTCCCTGGCACACCGCTGGGTGATTGTGCTGATCTGTCTCACGACGCTGGCATCCACGCCGGTGATGTATTCATGGATCGGCAAGGACTGGATGCCGCAGGAGGATCAGAGCGAGCTGGGCGTCTGGCTGGAGATGCCCGAAGGTTCTTCGCTGCAGGCGACCGAGACGGTGGCGCTGGCGATGGCGCGCAAGCTGGAGAAGGTTCCAGGGGTTCGGGTGGTGCTGCCGCAGAGCTCGACCTTCCTCGACCGGGTCACGATGGCGCAGATGGTGATCCTGCTCGATCCGCCGGACCAGCGCGCCCCGATCGGGGAGATGGGACAGAAGGTGCGCGCGGTCGTGCGCGAGTGGCCCCACGCCAGACCACGCATCACGTTCCCGAACGTGTTAGGCGGGCGGGACACGTTTTCGCCGATCCGCGCCGTGCTCCTGGGGCCGGACATGGCCAAGCTCGTCGAGCTGGCGAAAGAGGTGAACAAGCGGCTGGTGGAGCAGCCGGCGCTCGCCGACATCAAGGTCAATCTGAATCTCAACAATCCGGAGGTACAGGTGCACATCGACCGGCAACTGGCGTCGGACCTCGGAGTGCGAGTGTCCGAGGTCGCGGGTGCGGTGCGCCTGCTGATGTCGGGCGAGGACCAGATCTCGACCTTCAAAGAGGCATCCGAGCAGTATCCGGTGACCATGAGGCTGCTGCCGGGCCAGCGGGACGATCCCAAGATTTTGAGCCGGCTGCTGGTGCCCTCGGCCAGCCGCGGGCTGATCCGGCTCGACTCGATTGCGCGGCTCGAGCGCGGACTCGGTCCCAGCCGTCTCGACCGGTTTAACCGCCAATTCGCGGTCAGCATTTACGGGAACGTGGCGCCGCAGCATTCGCTGGCGGAAGCGGCTGCAGCCACGCAAGCGGTCATTCGCAATATCGGACTTCCGCCCGGTTATCGCATGTCGTTTTCCGGACAGGTCAAGATCCTGGAGGAGACCACGGCGAATATGCTGATGGCGTTCGGGCTGGCCTCGATTTTCATGTACATGGTGCTGGCGGCGCAGTTCGAGAGCCTGACGCACCCGTTCATCATCCTGCTCACGCTGCCGCTTTCGATTCCGTTCGCGTTGCTGACGCTGATCGGAACGGGCCGGACGCTGAACCTGTTCAGCGCGCTGGGCATTCTGCTGCTGCTGGGGATCGTGAAGAAGAACGGGATTCTACAGATCGATTACATGAACCGGCTGCGGGAACGCGGGTTCGCGCTGCGGGAGGCGGTGATCGAGGCAAACCGGGTGCGGCTGCGGCCGATTCTGATGACGACATTCGCGATTGTGGCCGGGCTGGTTCCGACTGCGGTGGGCATCGGCTCGGGCGCGTCGCAGCGCTCTGCCATCGCCGTGACGATCATCGGCGGTCAGATGCTGTGCCTGATTCTGACCCTGCTGGTGGTACCGATCGGCTACCTCTACCTCGAGGATTTCAAGGCATGGGCGAGCCGTCATGTGCCGCAGCGCCGTCCCGCGCCGGCAATGGGCGATTAATCCGCACTTCCGCCGGGACTCTACTGCCGCGGCTCGATGCAACCGCGAGGCGTGGCGGGAAAAGCGGCTGTGCCGGGCTGCGAACGAGTCTCCGGGGCCGGGAAATTCTGCGCCACGCCAACGGCGATCCCGATCAAAAGTACACGGCCATGTCTCGCCCGGCTGCGTAACGCCGCTAAAGCGGCTGATACACGCTGTATTTTCTTCGCATCCTTTGGCAGTCGAGTTGCGTCAAAACGCACGAGGAGGGACGCAATGACCTTAACCATGGCGGGTCCGAAGGTAATGAGGCCTAGGGAATACAAGGCGGCTGTTCACTGCCCCCTCTGTACGCACACCGTCAACGCGGTGGTGACGGCGAAGGGTAGGAACGTGTTCGTTACCCCGGGACAGAAGTGCCCGCGCTGCAGTTCATCTCTCGACGCGGCCTACGTGTTGCGGGTGACCGAGGCGGCGTAAATGCGTCGAGCCGCCGGCTTGGGGGATGCCCGCGCAGCCGCCGGTCTCAGGTTGGCCGCCGACAGCGGAGTTTTTAGACTGCGGCGGTGCATCGGCGGGCCGCGAGTTTTCTCTCGAGCACACCGAAAGCGGGTGGTCGCGGGTGGTTATGGACACTAACGGTACCAAGGGCACCAAGGGCGGCTTGACACGCGCCTCGGAACGCGATGTTCTATAGTAGTGCTAGCGGTGAGCAGTGCCTGCTAGTCGGCGGACATGGAGTCCCGGCGGATTTACGGTTTAGGGTCGCCGGGCCCTATGGATTGTGCCGTCGAAGGCGCCGATAGTATTAGGAGCGCGATGAAACGCAAGAACAACGATGAGGCGGTATTCCCGGAGGGAATCGATCAGGCCCTCCTGGACAAGGCCAAAGCCGCGTTGCGCAACGAGGGTGTGAAACCGCTGACACGGCGGTGCGTCATCTGCAACAGCGAGTCGGCCCCGAATTCCGTAGAGAATCTCTGTTGGGTGTGCCGCCGCCTGAAGATCAGCGCCTGGCGCGACAGCGACCAGCAGATCAGCGCGCAAGAGTAGCCGCCTTTTCCCACACTAAAGCGGCCGCGGCCACATCCTCCAATCCCAAGCCCACTGATTTAAAAATCGTTATCCCCGGCACCCGGGTGTTCGGAGTGACACCGGCCAGCGGCTCGACGCGGGTCCAGCCGGCCTGATCAAGCGCGAGCAGCAGATCGCCCGCTTCGAGGCGCGCCTGCGCCGGATCGTCGGCGACGATGCGGGCCGCGGTGCGGACCAGGTCGGCCGGGAGCTCCCTTCTCCGCGGGTGATTCGAACCCATGGCACAGACGAGCGCCCCCGACTGTATCCACGCCGCCTCGAGCACGGGATCCTTGGCCGAAGTCGCCGTGACCACAATGTCGCACCCGCGGGCAGCCTCCTCGGGGGAGGCAGTTGCGCGCACATCGATCTGGAACCGGCCCGAGGCCTCACGCGCGAACTCGGCGCGGTGTTCCGCGCTCCGGCTCCAAACCGTCACCGCTTTCAACTTGCGGACGGCCAGCACTGCTTCGAGCTGGCTGCGCGCCTGGAATCCGCTGCCGATCAGCCCGGCGGTGGATGCAGCCGGGGGCGCCAGCAGGTCGCAGGCAAGGCCGGTCGCGGCGCCGGTGCGAATCTGGCCGAGGTAGTTGGCCTCGAATTGCGCGAGCGGTTTGCCCGTGTCCGCCGAATAGAGGATCACGGTGAAGGCGGCGCCGTGGCGCGGATGGGTCGAATAGACTTTCGTGCCGAAATACGGGCCGCAAGCGCCGGCCATGGCGTGGAGCACGGCGCCGCTGGGGAGGAACAGACGGCGGCGCGGCTGGTTCTGCGCTTCGCCCTCGGCGAAAGCTTTGAAGGCCGCGCGCAGGGCCTCGATGCACTCGCGCATGGGCAGAAGCCCGCGTACTTCGTCTTCGATGAACAGGCGCATCCCGGAACCTTGGAAGCCTGCGGGGAACCGCGGCTCTGGCCGCGATTATCCCATTCCGAGACCTGCGCCGCAGCGCCGTGCATCCGCGTGCCGGTCAGCGCCGCCGGCACGCCCCGCTTCAGAGCCCGCCGAGCGGCAGGATTCATCCGCGGATGGCGCGAGCTTGCGGGAGAACTCAGTCGCGTAGCATTCGATCAGGATGCGTGCGGATGGCAGCTCAGGAGCGCGCGGGGTCTTTCTTTTCGGGGTCAAGTCCCAGGTCGCGGACGGCTTGCGCGGCCTTCCCGGCGGGAAACGTGCCATCGCGGGCGAGGCGCGAAATGGCGGCAGCCGCGACCGACTCGGCATCCACCTCGAAGAAGCGGCGGAGGTACTTGCGGTTCTCACTCCGTCCGAAGCCGTCGGTTCCGAGCGACACCAGCCGGCCGGCGAGCCATGGCGAGAGCTGGTCGGGCACGATCTTCATGAAATCGCTGGCGGCCACGATCGGGCCCTCAGCCCCCTCCAGCGCCTCGAGGATGTATGGAGTGCGCGCGGCCTGGTCCGGGTGCAGGCGATTCCAGCGCTCGCACTCAAGCGCGTCGCGCCGCAGCTCGTTATAGCTGGGAACGCTCCACACCTCGGCGGCGATGCCGAACTGTTCGGCCAGGATCTGCTGCGCGCGCAGGACCTCGTTGAAAATGGCGCCGCTGCCGAACAACTGCACCGCAGCCTTGCCTAAAGTGGAGGGACGGTATTTGTAAATGCCGCGCAGGATCCCTTCGCGCACGCCCTCGGGCATGGGCGGGTGCGCATAGTTCTCGTTGTGCACCGTCAGGTAGTAGAAGCGGGTCTCGTTCTCCTGGTACATCCGCCGGATGCCGTCCTGCACGATCACCGCGATCTCGTAGGCGAACGCGGGGTCATAGCTGGTGCAGGTGGGCACGGTACTGGAATGCACGAGGCTGTGGCCGTCCTGGTGCTGCAGACCCTCGCCCAGCAGGGTGGTGCGGCCCGCCGTGCCGCCGACCAGGAAACCCTTGCCACGCGAGTCGCTGAAGGCCCAGATCAGGTCGCCGATGCGCTGGAAGCCGAACATCGAGTAGTAGACGAAGAACGGGATCATGGGCACGTGGTAGTTGGCGTAGGCGGTGCCGGCGGCGGTGAAGGTCGCCATGGAGCCCGCCTCGGTGATCCCCTCTTCGAAGATCTGGCCGTCCGTCGCCTCCTTGTAATACATGATCATGTCCTTGTCGACAGGATCGTAGAGCTGGCCGACGCTCGAGTAAATCCCGATCTGGCTGAACAGTGAGTCCATGCCGAAGGTGCGTGCCTCGTCCGGAATGATCGGCACCACGTATTTCTTCAGCTCGCGATGCTTCAACAGTCCCTTGAGGACCGCGACGAAGGCCGAGGTGGTGGAGGCCGCGCGCCCCCCGGATCCGGCGATCGAATCAGAGAACGTCTCGAGGGGCGGCGCTTCCAGGGTGATGTGCATCGGACGCCGGGCAGGCAGCGAGCCACCCATGGCTTCGATGCGCCGAGTCAGATACTGCATTTCCGGACTGTCCTCGGGCGGCCGGTAAAACTCCAGGTTCTTGATCTTCTCTTCGGGGATGGCGATCTCGAAGCGGTGCGTGAAATACTGCACCTGGGTTTCATTGAGCTTTTTCTGCTGGTGAGTGACGTTGCGGCCCTCGCCGGCGTCACCGAGCCCGTATCCCTTGACCGTCTTGGCCAGAATCACCGTGGGTTGGCCTTTGTGGTGGATGGCGCGGTAATACGCGTTGTAAACCTTTTCCGGGTCGTGGCCGCCGCGGCGCAGATTGAAAAGCTGCTCGTCGGTCATGTCCTTGACGAGCTCGGCCAGCTCCGGGTATTTGCCGAAGAAGTGCTTGCGTACGTAAGCGCCTCCCTTGGCCTTGAAATTCTGATATTCTCCGTCGACGCACTCCTCCATGCGCCGGACCAGCAGACCGCTCTGGTCCCGCGCGAACAGCTCGTCCCAGTTGGCCCCCCACAGCACCTTGATGACGTTCCAGCCGGCGCCGCGATAGAGTGCTTCGAACTCCTGGATCACTTTGCCGTTGCCGCGGACGGGCCCGTCCAGCCGCTGGAGATTGCAGTTAATCACGAAGCACAGATTGTCGAGCTTCTCGCGCGCGGCCAGCGTGAGCGCGGCCACCGACTCGGGCTCGTCCATCTCGCCGTCGCCCACGAAAGCCCATACGCGCCGGCCGCTGGGCTCGAGGATGCCGCGGTGTTCGAGATAGCGCATGAGGCGGGCCTGGTAGATGGAATTCAGCGGTCCCAGCCCCATCGAGACGGTCGGGAACTGCCAGAAATCGGGCATGAGCCACGGGTGCGGGTAGGAGGAAAGTCCAGGGTGCTCGCGCAGCTCGTGACGGAAATTCTTGAGATGTTCCTCGCTCAGGCGGCCTTCGACAAACGCACGGGCGTACATGCCGGGCGAGGCGTGGCCCTGATAGTAGATCAAATCGCCCGGTTTATCGCCGTAGGCGGCCCGGAAAAAGTGGTGCTGCCCAACCTCCACCAGCGTGGCCAGCGAGGCATAAGTGGAGATGTGGCCGCCGAGGTTGTCGTCATACTTATTCGCGCGCACGACCATCGCGAGCGCGTTCCAGCGGACCAGGTTCTTGATCTTGCGCTCAAGGATGCGGTCGCCCGGGTATTCGACCTGCTCTTCCACTGGAATGGTGTTGATATACGGCGTGTTCAGCCGGGCCGGCGTACTGACGCCGAGTTCGGAGGCTTGCTCGGTGAGCTTCTGCAGGATGTAGGAGGCACGGTCGGGGCCGGCCTCGTCAATGACCTCCCACAGGGATTCGATCCATTCCGACGTTTCCTGCGGATTCAGGTCCTCCGAAGGGGTGACACGGGGTTTCAGCATCCTTATTCTCACCATACCACCCGGTCGCCGAAGGGGCCGTCCGAAACACTGTTTCCACGGACGGCTGCGCCGGCGGGTCTTACGCCCCTATCTGACGACCCTTTGCTCGCGGTAGCGGCTCAGAACGAACACTTCCGACCGCGCGTTAGCCGAAGTTCGTCACCGACAGGATTTCGAACCGCTTGCTGACGCGCGCGGCTCAGTAAGTGCCATCAAATCAGCGGAAGCGTTCTGAGATGGGATGAGAAGGCCGGTTGTTCGGCGGGATGCATACTGTTTGGGTACGCTCCCAATGGAGAGTCAATACGCACTCGAGGTGCGAAAGAAAGGAAAACCGGCCTTGAAAAAGAATAGCACTGGAAAGAAGCTTCAGAAGAGAACAAAGGAAGTGGCGCTGCCGAAGTTGCTGGCAGTGGTGGAGGCTCATGAGCGGAAGCAACCGGCGAGGGTAAAGTTGACCATTGGTTTGGATTTAGGTGACCGCGCGAGTTGCTACTGCGTGTTGGATGAGGAAGGAGAAGTCATTGCGCGCGGAGAGGTAGTGACAGAAAGACAGCCCTTGCAGGTGTTGTTCGGAAAGTTTCCTGCCAGCCTGGTGGCGCTGGAAGTGGGGACGCATTCGCCCTGGGTGAGCCGGTTACTGGAACAACTGGGTCATGAGGTGATCGTGGCCAACGCGCGGCAAGTGCAGCTGATCAGTAAGGGGAGCAAGAAAAACGACCGGCGAGACGCGGAATTTCTGGCGCGGCTGGCGCGAGCGGACCGGAAGCTTTTGGCGCCGGTGCGGCACCGTGGAGAAGCGGCGCAGACGGATCTGTTGGAGGTGCGGGTACGAGCGCAGTTGGTAGAACTGCGAACCCAGGCGGTAAACGCGGCGCGAGGGCTGGTGAAATCGTTCGGCGAACGGCTCCCCAGTGGTGATGCCGACAGCCTGAGCCGAGCCCAGGCGCAAGCACTGCCGGCTGGCATTCGAGAACCGATCGAGCAGCTGCTGCGGATCGTGGAAGAGCTGACGGCCGAGATCGAGCGCTGTGATGAACAGCTGAAGAGAATCAACGCCGAACGCTATGCGCAGGAAACCGCTCAGCTGCAGCAGGTCCAAGGGGTGGGGCCGATCACCGCGCTGACTTTCGTGTTGACGTTGGAAGATGCGGAACGGTTTGAGCACAGTCGGGACGTGGGCTGCTTTGTGGGGTTAAGGCCCAAAAGCAGGCAAAGCGGAGACCGTGAGCCAGAGATGCGGATCAGCAAAGAAGGGGATCCCTATCTGCGGAAATTGCTGGTGCAGTGTTCGCAATACATTCTCAGCCGGCGAGGCGCGGATACGGATCTGAAGAGGTGGGGACTGCGGATTGCGGCGAAAGGGAAGAAGAAAGCGAAACGGCGGGCGGTGGTGGCAGTAGCGCGGAAACTGGCGGTGCTGCTGCACCGGCTATGGGTCAGCGGTGAGCGTTATGAACCGCAACGGCAGATGGCAAAGTTTAGGGCCCAGGCGGCGTAAGGGCTGGAAAGGGGAAGCGACGGAAAGGGACCAGAAAGCGGCTGGCGGGAAGAGGAATGCGGAGGGATTGAGCTTATAGCCTTTGGGTCCAACATGCGGAGGGATTGAGCTTATAGCCTTTGGGTCCAACTTTTGTCTTCGCCGATATCCGGGTGACTGCGCAGTCGTGGCGGACCCCGTCGGGCCTGAAACAGTTCCGACGTAGGTCGATACTGAGATGGCAGCACCCGGTCCAATCGAATATCAATCCGGCACCGAACTCGGAATGAGTTCAACCAGAGTGCGTATGGAAGCATGGCGGCACAGACAAAGGGCAGGAGGCGGAGGAAATGAGCGAAGATTCTCTGAATTCGGACCATGCCCGCGAGCGCAAGGGAACTTGGGTCCAGAAATGGGGGCGTCGGTAAGGAAGCGCAGAATCAGCCTGCGGCAGCAAGGAATCTGAACTCCCCCTTTCCCGTTTCCCCCTGCGGGGGAAAGCCGGGGCGGGAGGGTTCCCCCCACGCCGGGGGCACGCTGCCGGCTCCCCCCACAAGAGGGACTGCCGTCCCCTTGTGGATCCCCTGCCGGGGGCTCCGCCCCTGCGACCCCGGCCGGGGATCCACGATTTTCGCTTGACAGGAGCGGCCTTCTCATGGAAGCCCCGACTGCGGCGTCTGCACCACGCGGAAGTCGGTGCCGTCCACCATGTCGTTGGTTTCCGCGGCCGGCGTCAACAACGCGAAATCCAGGTAGT
>JACOTZ010000103.1 GCA_016178155.1 Acidobacteriota bacterium | reverse complement strand
CCACATGTCACGGCAAGGCACACGCTGTTTCGATGTGTTGCTAAGGTAGGTCCGCATGTACACGTTCGGGAACCGGGCCAACGCGACAAGCTGGTCTATCCCTTCGCTGTCCGGCCGGGTGATGTCCATCATGGCGAAGTGGTCGATCACTACGTTCACCCCCGGAAAGCGCTCGGCCATGTCGGCCGCCTGCCGAATCTGGTGGGGCGCCAGAAAGATGTTGAATACCGCCCCCAACTGCTCGGCCTCCTTCCACAGCGGATAGCAGACCGGATCGTTTAACCAGACCACGTCTCGATCGTAGATCGGACTCAGCCGCATTCCCACCAGGTTTTCTTCCTTGACGGCTCGCTCCAGCCGCGAGGGGTTCTGCGGGTCGCCGGGAGCGTACAGGCGATGGCCCACCAACAGGCCGATGGCCCGGAACTTGTCCGGGTAGGTCCGCACGCAATGGGTGGCGTAGGAGTTGTCGCGGCCATAGTAGCAGACGTGGATGATGACGCACTTATCCACGCCGTTTCTCCTCATCAACTCCAGGATGCTCTCAGCGGAGTACTCGTGCTTGGGCAGATTGTTCGGGCAAGTGGCCAGCTTGGGATTGATGGAGAAGCGCGGATCGCGCAGGACCCAGGCGTGCTCCCCCCCGTTGACGATTGGAACCGGACCCGGCGCGAGTTGAGCGGCGGCCACGTTGTGGGCGGCGCCGCATACCGCCGTGGCGCCCGCCTTGAGGCAGTCTCGTCGTGTCATCGGGCTTTTCTTCGCCAGCAAGTCTACTACAGTTCAGGCGTCCTTCAACTGTCCTACTCCATCTAATGTCGCCACAATCAATCCGCCGGTTTACGCCCGCTCGCTCCTCTTGCGGGCGCTACCTGCACGGCGGCTCGGTGGCCGGCCCTCGAAGAGACGTTCGATCCGGACCGGCTGAAGAGAACTCACGTGCCTGGAGGATGGATGCCCCTGGGCGCGAAGACCCAGCGATTCAAGAACAGCAATTCGGTCCCAATCCGGAGCCGTAGGAACGCGAACAACTCCTCGCTTTTTTGCGGGCATTCTGAAGCTCGCATGGAATTCGCGGGTCGGTCACGCCCGCGCCCCTCGCCCCGGCTGGACGGGGCTAGACGCCGGCAGCCACCACGCCGGCCCCAGGCCGGGTCAACCTCTCGCTTGCTGCCAGTTCCTCCCGGAATCGTACGTGCCTCAGTCGCGTCAGCTCGACCAGCGGCCGCCACGCGAACTGCACCAGGTGGTGTTTGATGAGCAATCGCCAGAACCGGTTGGACCGTTTGTACAGGTACGACATCGCCAGGTACGGAGCAACGGCGCGCCAATCCGCCGGCCGGCGCCGCCAGATCGAAGCGTGCGAGAAGAGGCGCTGGTACATCCAGGTATAGCCTTGTTCGAGCTCCTCGAGCGACATGTTTTTCGGGCGGAACACCGCGTGCGCCGTGTCGTACAGCGCCCACTCGCGGTGCAGCAAACGCCCCTCGGCCTCCATTTGCCGGAACAGCGGCGTCGCCGGATAGGGAGTCAGGATGTGGAACGTCACGCATTCCAACCGGTTTTCTTCGATCCAGTCGGCTGTCCGGGCGAAAACGTCTTTCCGGTCGTGATCAAATCCCAGCACGAACGAGCCATTCACCTGGATGCCGTGCTCGTGCAGCATCCGGACCCGCCGCCCGTAGTCGCCGGCCTTCGGCGTTTTCTTCCTTGCATCGGCGAGATTCTGGTCCGTGAGTGATTCGAATCCCACGAATACGCCCGTGCATCCGGCGAGGGCCATGATACGGATCAAACTCGGATCATCGGTTACGTCGATCGAAACCGCCGCGCTCCAGATCTTGTTCAGCGGTCGCAGCGCCTGGCACAATGCGCGCAGATATGCCCGGTTGGATCCCAGGTTGTTGTCGACGAAAACAGCGTAAGGTTGCCCGTCCGCCGCGAACTCCGCGGCAATCTGGCCCGGATCTCGCATGCGGTACGGCATACGCAAGCCGTCAGTCGCGAGATAGCAGAACCCGCACCGGTTGTGGCAGCCGCGCGTGGCAATCAGGCTGGTGGTCGTGAGGAAGCTCTTTCTCGGCAGCATCGATCGTCTGGGCGCGGGATCCTGGCGATAGTCACTCTCGTAGGCCGCAGTGTATTTCGGCCGCAGCCGGCCCGACTCCGCGTCCGCCAGAATCGACGGCCAAAGCTGCACGCCGTCGCCCACGGCGAGTGCGTCCGCATAGGGTGCGCACTCTTCGGGGCACGACAGCACGTGCAGTCCGCCCAGCACCACCTTGCTTCCGCGGCTGCGGTACCAGTGCGCCAGCTCGAACGCCCGCTTCGCGAACGTCAGGTGGACCGTGATCCCCACCACCTCGGGCATCGGCACAAAAGGCGGCCGCCCGTCAAGCAGGTTTTCGTCCCAATACCGGACCTCCCAGTGTTCCGGCGTCGTCGCCGCGAAACTGGTCAAAGCGAGTGTCGGTGTAAGCACGTGCTTGCCGAAGCTGGCGTTTGGATCCTTCGGATAGAAGGGATTGATCAGGAGCGCATACCGCGACTGCATCGGTCCGGAAGCGGTGGCGGCATCGAGAACCGGCGCCCGGGTCATTTCCGTCGGGCACCATGGCCGCTTGGGAGACTGCGCAAAGGGGCCGGCGCGTAGCATTAATCAAGTACTTTACTATGCAAAGTTATTCGCTGTCAAGAGGGCACTCAGAATCGCTGGCGGGCGAACGGTTGTGGTCATTCATCGGTCCGCTGCCGGCGAACACACCGTGCACGGCCGCCTGGCAACGCTGCCACGCCCACAAAAAGGTACGAGTGCAAACAGTAGCTGCCGCCAGCCGCGGCTTGTCTGGCAGCCACTTCGGGTCGGGACAGTCCTGGCACTTGTGCCGGTCTTCCCGTGGCCAAAGGCTCCTGGTGGGGGGGAAGCCACCGGTGAAGTCACGGCGACTTCGTTTGCCGTGCCCCAAAGCGCACGTCCATATTGAGTGGATCGGCTCCACGAGCATCGCATTGCTTATGGCGGGCCATCCGAGAGATTCGGGGGACAAATTCTGTCGTTTTCCGATCCCAACGGCAGAGCACGAGGGCGTAAGATCGATACGATTGCGAGGTGCATGCGATGACTGCAATCGGCCGCCGGGCACCCGCGGAAAATCTGCCTGAGAAATACTGTGCGATGGAGCACCCGGATTCACGGCGCCCGCTGACAGAGATCCTGTTCGACGGAGCGTTCGGCCGTCCCGTTGCAGGATTGCCTTGAGATGCCCGCCGCCGACCCGAGACCGGAAGAAAATTCAATCTGGCCCGAGTTGCCGCTCGCGAGCTGGTCTGCTACCGCTTCGACGCTCCACATGTGGACACAAATCGTCGGCAAGATCAGACTGGCGTTGAGTCCGCACGTCAATCATTGGTGGCAAACTCCGCTCTACGTCAGCGCCCAAGGGCTTTCAACTTCCGTAATCCCGTATCGCAACCGGCTGTTTGAACTGGAGTTTGATTTTCTCAAGCACAACCTCGCCATCCGGGACAGTTCCCGCGCGACCAGGTATGTGCCGCTCTACGACAGGTCGGTTGCCGACTTTTATCGGGAACTCATCGCGGTGCTGCATGCCATCTCCATTGATGTCAAGATCTGGCCGACGCCGGTTGAGATTCCAGATCCGATCCCGTTTCCCGAGGACACGGTACACGCCTCATACGATCCCGATGCGGTCAGCCGGTTCCATCGCATCCTGATGAGCGTGCACGCCGTACTCACCGAATTTCGCGGTGCGTTCATGGGGAAAGCCAGCCCGGTACATTTCTTCTGGGGCAGCTTTGATCTGGCGGTCACCCGCTTCTCGGGGCGGCGCGCGCCGGAACGCGAAGGCGCCGACACGATCACTCGCGAAGCCTATTCGCACGAGTGCAGCAGCGCCGGGTTCTGGCCTGGTAGCGGACCGGTAAGCGACGCCGCGTTCTATTCCTATACCGCACCCGAACCGCAAGGTTATTCCCAATATTCAGTCCGTCCCGCTGGAGCCTTCTACTACCACGCCGGCCTGAAGGAATTCATCCTCATGTATGAGGATGTTCGGAACGCATCATCGCCGGAAGGAAGGCTGCGCGATTTCCTGCAAAGCACATACGAAGCGGGCGCGATCCTGGGCAACTGGGACCGAGCGGCGCTTGAGCGCTTTGCGGCTGCCGAGGAGCATCTGAAATGACGGAGCAATGCACACACCTGAATCAGATCCGGGTTACGAGCACGGAGACGCACGTATGCGAGGATTGCATCAAGACCGGTGATGGCTGGGTGCACCTGCGCTAATGCCTCAGTTGCGGTCACGTCGGGTGCTGCGATTCCTCAAACAACAGGCACGCAACGAAACACTTCAGATCAACGAAGCACCCACTGGTTCGATCGATAGAGCCGGGAGAAAACTGGGTCTGGTGCTACCGGGATCAGCTCGCTCCGACGACTGCGGAACCGATGCCGATGTTGCGATGACCGCTGATTGCCCGTTACCCGCGAGTCGTCAGCCAGCGATTTAAGAAACACTTTGCGCCTCCAGCGCATCCCCGCCAGCCTGCGCCGCACCTGCGACAACTCGAGCAGCTACTCCACCTCCGCGCCCAGCCCGACCCGCCCCGGGAAAAGTGAAGAGCGAACCCAAGGATCGCCCCAACCCGAGGCTGGGATCGAGGCCGAAGCCCGCAAAGACGTGCTCGAATATATCGATTCGAAATCACACGCGCCAACCGTCTTCTGCCTTCTACAACGGAATATTTCCATGCTTCTTACGCGGCATCGTATCCACCTTCGTCTCCAGCATCCGCAGCGCCTGGATCACCTTGCGCCGCGTCTCGCGCGGCTCGATCACGTCATCGATGTAGCCGCGCTCGGCTGCCGCGAACGGACTGGCGAAGCGGTCCTTGTACCCGGCGATCCTCTCCGCGCGCAGGGCGTTCCGCTCCGGCGCCTGTTCGAGTTCCCTGCGGTAAATGATGTTGACCGCGCCCTCCGCCCCCATCACCGCGACCTCAGCCGTCGGCCAGGCGAAGTTCACGTCCGTGCGCAGGTGCTTCGAGCCCATGACACAATAGGCGCCGCCGTATGCCTTGCGCGTGATCACCGTCACCTTGGGTACGGTGGCCTCGGCGTAAGCGTAAAGCAGCTTCGACCCGTGCCGGATGATGCCGCCGAATTCCTGATCCGTGCCCGGCAGGAACCCCGGCACATCCTCGAACGTCAGGATCGGGATGTTGAAGGCGTCGCAAAAGCGCACGAAGCGTGCGCCTTTTGTTGACGAGTTGATATCGAGGCAGCCGGCCAGCACCGCGGGCTGGTTCGCCACGATGCCGACGGGCCGGCCGTCCAGCCGCGCGAGCCCGACCACAATGTTCTTCGCCCAGTGTTCCTGCACTTCGAGGAAGTCGCCTTCGTCCACCACGCGCAAAATGACGTCGCGGATCTCGTACGGCACGTTCGATTCGTCCGGCACGATGCCGTCGAGCTCGGCATCCGCGCGCTCCGGCGGATCGGCGGTCGGCCTGCGCGGCGGGTCCTCGTGGTTGTTCGGCGGCAGGTAATCGAGCAGCTTGCGGATGGAGCGCAGGCAGTCGGCGTCATCGTGAGCCAGAAAATGGGCGACCCCGCTCACCGAGTTGTGCGTCATGCCCCCGCCCAACCGCTCTTTGCTCACGTCCTCGTGGGTCACGGTCTTGATCACGTCGGGTCCCGTGACGAACATGTGGCTGGTGCGGTCCACCATGAAGATGAAATCGGTCATTGCCGGAGAGTACATGGCGCCGCCCGCGCACGGGCCCATGATGGCCGAGATCTGCGGCACCACGCCGCTCGCCAGCACGTTGCGCAGGAAGATGTCGGCATATCCGCCGAGCGAGAGCACGCCTTCCTGGATGCGGGCGCCCCCGGAATCGTTGAGTCCGATCACGGGCGCGCCGACCCGGAGCGCGTGGTCCATGATCTTGCAGATCTTCATCGCGTTCGACTCCGAGAGCGAGCCGCCGAACACCGTGAAGTCCTGCGCGAACACGAACACGCGCCGGCCGTTGACCAGCCCGTGGCCAGTCACGAAACCATCGCCGTCGATCACCTGCGACTCGAGGCCGAAATCGCGGCAGCGGTGCCGTACCAGCTTGTCCACCTCCTCGAACGTGCCCTCGTCGAGCAGCAGCTCGATGCGCTCCCGCGCCGAGAGCTTACCCTCGCGATGCTGCCGGTCGCGCCGCTCGGGTCCGCCGCCGGCCTCCGCGTTCGCATGCCGGCGCCGAAGTTCTTCCGTGAATCTCGCCATGGGTCAATTACACCGCAGCGCCCGGGTACCGAGTGGGACCCGGCCTCACGGCCGCGGCATTCCGGCCCGCTTCCGCCGTT
>JACOTZ010000380.1 GCA_016178155.1 Acidobacteriota bacterium | reverse complement strand
GAATACGAGCCCGAGGGAACCATGGAAGCGGATGTGACCCTGACCGCCAGCAAGACGCCTGATTCCGTGCAATTTCGACTGAAAAGGAGGACGAAACGTGTCGTGTTCCAGGACCTGCCGTAAAGCGGCCTGGCTGATTTGCGTGTGGGCATCGTCCGGTCCGTACGTGTCCAATCTGGCAGCAGCCGATACGGCCAGCGTTCTCTTTCCCTCTTCGATTTATTTCCAGGTTGGAGATGTGGGGCGAAATGCAGTGGGGAATCCGAATCCGGTGATGATCCGGTTCGTGAAGGCCGAAGTCGCTGCCGGCCGTGTCCTCAGGATTAGTGTCCGTGCTGCCGCCCAGTCATTGCGCCCGGCGTCGGGGCAGCCAATCGCCGCAGCAAATATCAGTTGGACGGCATCTGGCGCGACCGGCGGCATGGGGTTCCCGGGCAATTTGAGAACCTCTACCTACTCGACTGTATTTCAGAGCACGCCCAACCCGTCCGCGGGCGGAGTTGATCTCCTCTTCACCCTGGCCGGCCCCGGCGGCCGGATCCGTGCAGGTGCTCACACGCTCAGTCTCGAATGGAAGGTCGAATCCGTCCTGCCATGACGCGGGTGCTCCCAGTCGCTCAGCGAAGTCCGATGTCGTATCTCCATTCCAGGGCGACCTGTTTTTGGGAGCCCGGCGCCGCTACCCCGCAACTCATCATTCCGGAGAACTCGGACACATCGCTCTCGCTCTTTGCAATCTGAGTCCACGCTGTGCTCAGACGCGCACCGCTGAACCACGCACCCGTTCCGCCCGAGCCTTGGCAGAATATCTCGCCGTCGAAATCCGCAGCCAATCTCAGCGAAAGCGTGACAGGCGTCGTACCGCTCGGCTTGACAATCTGATACACGCGAATGGTGTGCTTGGACGCTGACACCTCATCCAGGACGAGTGCGCCTGGAACGTCAAGTTTGGCCTGCGGCGCGACTGACGCTGAAAAGGAGCTGTTTTGCTGACCGATCGTGGCTGAAAACACTGGCAGCGCGAATAGAAGTAGAAGATGGTTTTTCATAGCGGCGAATTTGCACCGGTAAAGCCTGCGGCCCGGCACCACCACGTATTCATGTCGACCAGCCCCTGGCAATGTCAGAACGTCCCGGGGCTGGAGCGGGGCCCTAGTTATTCCGCGGAAACCAGCTTAGCAATAAACGGGGAAAACCTCTATGGCCAACCGTTTGTCGCTGTACTACTCCCTGAGGCTCCGCAGTGCGCGCAGCGGAGCCAACCCAAGTCGTGCCGTTACCACGCCGGTTTTTTGCAGCGGGGCTTACGGCAACCTCCTCGCGAGCTCCGCGAGTGTGTGGCTGAACCAGGAGACTCGAGGAAGCATGCGGCTCGCGGTGTGGTTTGACGCGCTTATCCGACGCTGCAAAGGCCTCTTGGACCTGGCCGAACTCATCGCGACGCTGAGGGCAACTTTTGGCAGCCTGAGGGGCGCCAACCGTGGAGCCAGCGACCGGGGAGGCCAAGGGCAGGCGCACATTGCCCACACGCGTGGGGTGTGGCGTCAAATAGTACCGAATCGAGGCGGCGACGTAATTTTGACGGCTTCGACAGCACCAGAACGTGTATACTTTTCTTTCAACACAATGTCGAGGTGTATACGAGAACATTTTCCGTTTGATCCCGCTAATCCCTGGTGAGGCGGCTGTCCACGCCCCACCGGAGTACGTCAGCAGCGACGTATTCCCGTAACATTGCCTGTTCTCAAAAGAAAAACATATGAGCGAGTTCGACGTGTATGGTTTTTATGGTTTCACAGGAAAGAGCGCACCAAAGCTATTCGACAAGCTTGCCCGGGTCGCGCCTGTACGCCGACGGGCACCGGAAAAGAGTTCGTCGCAAAGGCTGCCCACGGCCTTAGCCGGCGGCGCACACCTGATCGAAAGGACACATTATGCCCTGTAACAAATGCGAACAGATAAAGATGGAGTGTGAATGGCTGGAACGCCGGTACGTCTGGCTGGAGAAACTCCTGGCTGACGCCCTACTGATTGGGCGGTCCGATCTGGTCCCGCTGGCCGAGGATCAAGTGCAGGAGATCCTTGGGCGTCGAATGCAACTGACTGCGGAGCTCATAGCCCATAAGCGGACCAAGCATGAGAGGATCTCGGCTCAAAAGCGCGCCACGCCCGGGCCAGAGGGGCAGCTCGATCCGGTTTATTCGTGAGCCCGCCACGTCGTACCGCCGAACGATTGTGGCTGACGGACGGGGAAGCCAACCGGTGTTCGTTACAGCGCAGGCCGGACGCGCGCGAGGGCGGCATAAGCCGCGCTCGCGACCTCGGGGTCGGGGTCGTGCAGGAGCTTTGCGAGCGCGCTGACGGCCTTGGTATCTTTGCGCCGGGCGATGGAGTTGATGACGCCCACGAGCAACTTTCCCTTGGTTTTTGCGAGGGCGCCACGCAAGGCTTCGTCGACCGAGGGATCGGGAATCGGCTCGAGGCCGATGCGGGCGTAATGGGACAGCCGCGGGTCGGTCAGAAGCGCCGCGAGCGCGGGCACAGCCGACTTGCCGCCCACGACAGCGAGGCGCTGGCAGGCCTTGGCTTTGGCATAGACGGACCCGTCCGGGTCGCCGAGAATCGCGATGAGTTTGACGGGCGGCAGCGCCATGATCTGCGCCGGGGCGCCGTATTTTTCGTCGACCATCGGCGGGACGACGGCGGGCCGCTGAGGGCGACGCTTTGCCGGCGACGGCGGCTGCTGGGCATTCATGAGGGTTGTTGGAACCAGGAGCAGCGCTCCGAGCAACAAGGAATGTCGAGACATGGTCCGCATCTCCTTCCTATAACGTCCAGGGCTCGCGCATTGCCCGCGAGCGCATGCGGTTGGCCTGCTCGTCGCCGACGAAGGTATCGGTGGCGGGATCGAAGGCCAGCTTGCGGCCGAGCTGAAAGGCGATGTAGGCCGCATGGCAGGCGATATGCGTCTGGCAGGCGGCGAGGGCATTGGCGCGCGGCTGCTTGCGGGACTTGACGCAGTCGACGAAATTGCGCACGTGGTTTGTGGTGGCGTCGCTTCTGGCAACGTCCAGGCCCTCGGAGCGCAGGTTCCCGGAAGCCTCGATCTTGCCGCCATCGGCGGTTTCCACCCAGCCGGCATCGCCTTCGAAGCGGACGTGGCAGCTTCCCAAGCCGAGAAAGCCTTTATCCCGCATGACCAGCTTCAGCCCATTGGCGTAGCGGCAGTGGACGGAGTAGGGAGTGTCGGCGCCCATACCCTGGGGCTCGAATTCGATGGGCGTGGTCGCATCGAATCCGCCGACCCACTGGCAGAGGTCGACGGTATGCGAGCCCCATTCCAGAATGCCGCCGCCGTGGAAGTCGAAGTAGCCGCGCCAGCGGCCCTGGATATATTGCGAATTGTACGGCCGCCACGGGCTTGGTCCCAGCCAGCGATCCCAGTCGACGACTTGCCTGGGCGGCTCGGGCTCGGCGGGCAGCCAGTCATGGCTGGTCTTCGGCGGCCAGCGGTCGCCGGGGCCGGCCTCGGCGTGGAGCGTCTGCAGCTTGCCGAGCTTACCGCCCTGGGCGAGCTCGACGGCGCGCACGAAATTGGGCCCGTTGCGCCGCTGCGTGCCGGCCTGATAGATGCGGCCCAGGCGCTGGAAGGTGTCGGCGAGCGCGCGGCTTTGGGCAATGGTCATGGAGCAAGGCTTCTCGCAGTAGACGTCTTTCCCGGAGCGCGCGGTGAGGATCGAAAGCAGGGTGTGCCAGCGGTCGCCGGTTGCGATGAGCACGGCATCGATGTCCTTGCGGGCCCACAGCTCCTGCTGATCGCTATACATGGTGCAGTCGCGGTTGCCGTATTTCTTGTCGGCGATGGCCTTAACGGCCTCGCGCCGCTCGTTCCTGACATCGCAGATGGCGAGAAACTGAACGTCGGGCTGACCGAGGAAGGATTGGAGATCCCGGGCGCCGCGGTTGCCGATGCCGAGGCCGCCCAGTGTGACCCGGTCGCTCGGCGGGACGGCGCCGGCGAGACCCAGGGCGGATGCCGGCACAATCATTGGGGCAGCGACGACAGCGCCCCCGGCTCGAAGCGCAGTCTTCAGCAATCGCCGCCGCGAAACTGTTGGTTGTTTCATCGATGTCATTCTCCTCGGTGATTCGATTTGCCGCTCTTCGATGCTCGCGAAGAGAGATTTCCCAGCGGGGTGTGTGGAGACCGCGTCCAGGAAGCCCACAGTATACCGCCGGGGCGGGGAACTCGGCGGGATCTCAGGGCAAGATCAGGCGCGGCGTCAGGTTGAGGATGTGAGGATTCGGAGCGGACGAGTCTCACGGCCTCGCCGGGTGACTGGCGTCAGGTCACATAGAGGATGAGGCACTTCAGGTAATGAGTCTCGGGGACGGTGAGGAGGATGGGGTGGTCGCGGGCCTGGGTGCGGCGTTCGAGGACCTTGACCGTGCGGCGGGCGTCGAGAGTGGCGGTGGCGATGGTCTGAAGCAGCATGGCTTCGCTGAAGTGGTGCGAGCAGGAACAGCTCACGAGAATGCCGCCGGGGCGGAGGAGACGGAGAGCGCGGAGGTTAATTTCTTTGTAGCCGCGGAAAGCGCCTTCGCGAGCAGCGCGCGTTTTGGTGAAGGCGGGCGGATCGAGCACGATGGTGTCATACTGCTCGCCGGCGCGGGCGTAAGCGGCGAGCACAGCGAAGACAAAGTGAAGCAGTCGAGGGCGCGTCCGCGGGCGTAGCCGGCGACGGCGAGATAGTTCTCCCGCTGATCGAGAAAGATGCCGGTTTTCTGGGCATGCAGGAGGTCGGCGCGCCAGGGCAAGCCGTTCATGAGGACATCGATGGCGCCGGGCACCTCGCCCGCGAGCACGCCGGACTTGAGCGGCAGCGCTTCCTTGGCGCGCACGGCGACATCGTTGCGCTCGACGATGCCGGCGAAACCCATGCCGAGCAAGCCGCGCACGAACACGTCCTGAGCGCGATCCATGCCCTGGCTGAGCGTCTGCAAGACAGCGTACCGCCCATAGCGGTCGATGATGAGAGCGGGAAGCTGATCCGCCTCCCCGTAAACCATTCGCCACACGTCGGTGTCCGGGGGCACGATGCCAGCCCGGTAGTCGAGCGCGGCGGCGAGCCGCCTGTCAAAGAACTCGCGGGTAATCGGCTCATCGCGTATCGAAAGCAGGCGCAGGCAAATCTGGGAAGTTGAGCTGTAGTGGGCGGTTCCAAGCGTAGCCCCGCGCGGGTCGACGACCTTGACGACGTCGCCCGGCCGCGCACCTGCGTGTTCGAGAACGTCGCTGCGAAAGATCCAGGGGTGGCCCGAGGCGGCCCGATCCGCACCCTTGCGGTTAACGCGGACGAGCGGCGGTGCGGGGTTGTCTACAGTCAAAAGCGGCGGCGCCGGGCCGGCTGGTGAATGGCGCATGGCGGCTGAAAGCCGGCAAGCCGGTGCCGCTTTAGAGACGCTCCAGGGCGGCGATGCGCTCTTCGGTCGGCGGGTGTGTGGAAAACAGCTTCATCAGCGCCGAACCGCTGAAGGGTTTGATTATAAACATGTGAGCCGTGGCGGGTGAGGCGTCGAGAGGAAGGCGCTTCGACCAGCCCTCAAGCTTGCGCAGCGCACTGATCAGGCCGTGGGGCGAGCCGCAGTATTTCGCGGCGGTGGCGTCGGCCGAGAACTCGCGGGTGCGCGAAATCGCCATCTGGACGAGCAGGGCGGCGATGGGCGCGAGAATCATCATGAAGAGTCCGCCGAGCGCTCCGCCGCCTTCATCGTCGTCGCTCGAACGGCCGATGGGCAGGAACCAGGCGAGGCGGGCGAGCATGGTGACGGCCGCTCCCAGGGTGGCGGCGACCGACTGGATCAGAATATCGCGGTTGCGAATGTGGCCGAGCTCGTGCGCGATGATGCCTTCGAGCTCGCGCTCACTCATCAGTTCGAGGACGCCGGCGGTGAAGGCCACCGAGGAATGGTTGGGGTTGCGTCCGGTGGCGAAGGCATTCGGCGAGTGCTCGGGGATCACCCAAAGTTTGGGCATGGGGATTCCCATTTGCCGGCAGAGAGCATCGACCATCGGCGCGACGCGCGCGTAGATCTGGGCATTCTCGGCAGGCGTCACCGGCTGCGCCGAGTACATCGAGAGCGCGATCTTCTCGGAGAAAAAGTAGCTGAAGAAGTTCATGCCGATGGCCAGCAAGAACCCGATGTAAAGTCCCTGGCGGCCGCCAAGGGCTTCACCGCCGACGAGCAGCAGTCCGCTGAGCAGTCCGAGAAGAAGTACGGTTTTCAATCCGTTCATACGTTTGTGTCTTTCAAACTCCCGCTGTTTCCTATTGTCCCGCAATCGGGCAGGCGAGCCGCGGCATCGAAGTTTCGCCGGCCCCTGCCCGTCGCCGTCGCAAGTCGGCAAGAAGCGCACGCGTGTTGACCGGTGGCGTCACGCAACGGCGGCGGCCTGGACAACGCTTCGCGCTGCTCCCATAATCATCGCAGCTCAGGATGAACACTTCCGAGCCGCGGACGCGAGCGAGCGGTATGCGGAACGGCACACCAGGCACCAGGCGCTACTGGCTGATGTCGACCTTGATGGCGCGCGGCTTCGCGATTTCCTTCTTCGGCAGCGTGACCGTGAGGACGCCGTCCTTGTACTCAGCGTGATCGCGCGTGTAGAGCCTCTACGGGGGTCGCTGTCGCGCGGAGCGGACACGAGGTTCGAGGGACCTCGGCAGCCAAATCGCGGGCAGGAAAGGTGCCGGCAACTGGGATGTTTTGTCGTACTTCCATCAGGGGAACAGAGCCCTGTTCTGCCGCGGCGGAGCGGAAACGAAAGTTGACCCCAGGGCTCGGAACGTTGTAATCTCGCTGTTTCTCGGACAACTTTGTATGATTCTGCCCACCCAACACACGACTGCCGTGCTGCTCGCCCTCGTTACGCTCCTTTGCTGGGGTTCGTGGGCCAGCACTCTGAAGGCGACCCGGAAATGGCGCTTCGAGCTATTCTACTTCGATTTTGTGATCGGTCTCGTGCTGATGGCGGTGGTGAGCGCGTATACCTTCGGCTCGATGGGCGACGAGTTGAGCTTCGGCGATAACCTGTTGATCACGGGCAAGCGGCAGATCGCGTGGGGCCTGGCGGCCGGGCTGGTGTTCAATCTGGGCAACATGCTGCTGCTTTCGGCTGTGTCGCTAGCAGGCATGGCGGTTGCGTTCCCGATCAGCATGGGACTAGCGTTCGCGCTTGGGGCCGTGGTGCGCTACATCATGACTTCGCGCGGCAACCCGCTGCTGCTCTTTGCGGGCGCGGGGTTGGCGGCGGCGGCAGTGGTGGTGGCGATTTTCGCCCATCGGATCGCGGCGGAGGAGGAAGGCGAACTCACGGACAGGTTCAGCATCAAGGCGATCATCCTGGCGCTGGCCGGCGGGCTGGTGCTGGTGGCCTATCCGCCGCTCGCCGAGACGGCGCGGTTTGGGGATATCGGCCTTGGTCCCTTTACGCTCGTGTTCATGATGGCGATGAGCGCGTTTGCTTCCACGTTCGTCTACAACCTCTATTTCATGAACTTGCCGGTACAGGGCGAACCGGTGGGTTTTTCGGACTATTTTGCCTCCGGATCGCTGCGCAATCACCTGCTGGGGATTGTGGGCGGGATGCTGTGGGCGGCGGCAGCGGTTTGCTATTACGTGCTGCTCGTCACGCCGGCGCCGGCGGGGGTGAGCCCGGCGATCAGTTTCGGCGCCGCCGACGGCGCGTCGGTGGTCGCGATTCTTTGGGGGCTGCTGTACTGGCGTGAGTTTGGCGGCGCCGAGATACGAGCCAAGCTGCTGGCGGCGATCATGGTGGTGCTGTACGCGGCCGCGGTAGCGCTGACGGCTATGGCGCCCGTGTACGAGAGATAAGCTCGCGAGCGAGTTCAGAGGCGCGCACAAGCTTCTCCGCGGGAATACTGGCCTGGGCGATCCGTGCTCCACCGCCGCCACGCCCACCGGTATGCTCCAACACCTGTTTCACAAGCGCGCCGGCGTCCAGGCCGGAATCGCTCGATGAGGCGAGTAGGATGGCAGGCGGGTTCCGGCTGGACGCAAGGAACACCGCAGCCGGATTGGACACGAAGGCGCCCGCCTCCGCGCGCAGATCATTATCGAGGGTCTCCACGGCGCAGACAGCGATTCGCAGGCCGGAGTGGTCCGGCGTGCATTGTCGCCACGCTTCCATGCCACGTGCGCGGGCGACCTCGGCAGCGAGCTTGTGCAGGTGCTTATCCGCCTCTTGCAGCCTCGCAGCCTGGGCCGCGACCAGGTCGGGCGCCGCTTCGGCCGCGCAGGAGAAGATCCGGGCGATGCGGGACAGAGCATCGAGATCCCGCCGTGCCTGGAGCACGGCCCGTTTGCCGCAGAGAAATTCCAGCCGCACTCCGCCGCGCACCTTATCGGCTTTACGGATCAGCACGAGACCGATCTCGCCGGCAGCGCGCACGTGAGTGCCGCCACAGGCACTGCGGTCGATGCCGGCGATGGTCACGATCCGCAAGGCGCCTTCCCGCGATGCGGGTTTGCGCAAGCCTTCAGCGCCGGCCGCATCCGCGAACGAAACCGACACCGGCCAGTTCCCGGCTACGCGCTCATTCACGCGCTCTTCGGCGCGGCGGAGCTGTTCGGGGGTGATCGCAGGTGTATCGAGGTCGATGGTGGAGTGCCCGGCACCCATGTGGAAGCTGAGCGTCGCGAATCCGAACAGCTCGAGCAGGACGGCCGAGAGCAGGTGCTGGCCGGTATGTTGCTGCATGTGGTCGAAGCGGCGCGCCCAATCAATCCGTCCCTCGACGATGCCCACATCCGGCGCGGCGTCGAGGAGGTGCGCGACGCGCTCGCCTTCATCGATGACGTCGGTGACCGAAATACCGGCAATCGTGCCGGAGTCGCTGGGCTGTCCACCGGAGGCGGGGTAGAACGCGGTCTGGTCGAGATAGACACGGGCCCCCTGGAGCTCGACCACCCGCGCCTGGAACGAGCTGAGATAGGAATCCTCGTAATAGAGGCGCCTGGTCATGGGTTGCTGACCGCTCGCGTCATGATCGCTGGGGAACGGTATCGGCACTTACCGGGAGGCGCATCCGCCGGAGACGAGGAACACGCGGCGAGTTTCATGACGGTACCGAGCGGAGAAGACCAGCGTCAGACCCACTCGAGGGCGCGCTTTTTGTACGCCCAAACGTAGCCAACGACCAGAAACGCGAGGAAGACCGCCACCTCGGCCACACCGAACCAGCCGAGTTGTTTATAGCGGACGGCCCAGGGGAAAAGGAAGATTGTTTCCACATCGAAGATCACGAACAGGATGGCGATGATGTAGAAACGAACCGTGTAGCGCCCGCGCGATCCGGAGGCCGCCTGGATGCCGCACTCGTAAGCCTCGAGTTTAGCGAAGGAGGGCGCCGAGGGCCTGATGAGCCTGGCGAGAACGAGGGTGACGACGGGAAACAGGATAGTCAAGCCGAGAAAAATGAAAATCGGCACGTAACCCGGCGGCATGGTCCCACTCTAGCATGCGGCGCGCGGTCGCCCGTTCGTCCGGCGCACAATTCTCACGCACGTCCTGCAGCGGTGGGCAGCGCAGCCCGCGGCTTTAGCGTCCGTTTTTCGAAAGCATTCAGGCAGCCCAGGGGGGCCGCCCAGGGGGCCGCCCGGGGGCCGAAAGCTTTCCGGGACGGCGGCAGCCCGGCCCGACGCGACAGCAGCCGAGGCGGCGCCTACGCGCTTTGCGACAATGAAGGGAACAAATGATTGAAATCATCCGTTCCGGCGCGACCTTGGAGCGCGCGCGAGTGGCGCTGTTTGACTTCGACGGCACGATTTCGCTGATCCGTGCCGGATGGGTGGAAGTCATGGTGCCGATGATGGTGGAAACTCTGCTGGAGCTCAAGACCGGCGAGAGCGAAGCAGAGCTGCGGGCGATTGTCGAAGAGTTTGTGGCGCGTCTGACCGGAAAGCAAACGATGTACCAGATGGTCGCGCTGGCCGAGGAGGTGGAGAAACGGGGAGGCACGGCCCTGGAACCGCTGGCCTACAAGAAGCGCTATCTGGAGCTGCTGTGGCGACGGATCGAGCATCGGGTCGAGGAGCTGAGGCGCGGGGACGCGGCGCCGGAGAAGTACCTCGTGCCCGGCGCCCGCGGTCTGCTCGAGGCGCTGAGAGAACGCGGGTTCCGGATGTATCTCGCCAGCGGCACCGACCACGACTATATGGCCGAGGAGGCGCGGCTGCTGGACGTGAAGCGCTATTTCGACGGTGGCGTCCACGGGGCGCTCGACGACTACAAGAGTTTTTCGAAAGCCATCCTGATCCAGCGTATCATCCACTCGGCGGAGGCGCAGGGCAACGAGCTGCTCGGCTTCGGCGACGGCTACGTTGAGATCGAGAACGTGAAGCAGGTGGGCGGTGTCGCGGTGGGCGTGGCGACGGCCGAACCCGAGTGCCGGGTGGTTGACGAGTGGAAGCGGAAGCGCCTGATCGGAGTCGGCGCCGATTACATTATTCCGAACTTCGTCGAACACGAACGGCTGCTGGAGCTGCTGTTCGACGACGCCCGCGCAACCACGGCCTGAGCCGGTGATGCCCTCCCGGTACGAGATTTTCGATCGCTCGCGGCTGAAGATTCATCCGCTGGCGCAGCGCACGCACGACCTGGAGGCCTCCCACTGGTTGCAGCTTTCCGATGAGACGCCGGGGTTCTCGCATCCGGACCTGGCGAGGATTGCGGAGCGGCTGTGTGTGGCGAAGCATGCCGGCGCCGCCCGGATTCTGATGATGGGCGCGCACGTGCTGCGTGCGGGGGTGAACCGCCACATTATCGACCTGCTGCAGCGCGGTTTGCTCAGCCATATTGCGATGAACGGCGCGGGAGCGATCCACGATTACGAGCTGGCACGAATCGGCGCGACCACCGAGAGTGTCGCGAGATACATCCGCACGGGCGAGTTCGGGCTATGGTACGAGACCGGCGAACTGAACGACTGGATCGGGGAAGCCCGCGTGCTGAGGCTCGGTTTGGGCGAGAACATCGGACGCCGGGTTGCGGCGAGCGGCTACGGGCACGAGGAGCTCAGTATTTGCGCCGCGGCCTGGCGCGCCGGCGTGCCCCTGACCGTGCATGCCGGGATCGGCTATGACATTCTGCACGAGCATCCGAACTGCGACGGTGCGGCCGTGGGGGAGACCAGCTATCGCGATTTTCTGATCTTTGCGAGGTCCGTCGAGAAGCTCGAGGGCGGCGTGCTGGTCAACTTCGGCTCGGCCGTAATGGGTCCGGAAGTCTATCTTAAAGCGCTCGCGATGGCGCGCAATGTGGCGCACCAGGAGGGCAGGGAAGTGCGGCGGTTCACGACCGCCGTGTTCGACATCGTGCCGATACGGGGCGACATTCGTGCCGAACTCGGGAAGAGCGATCCGGGGTATTATTTCCGCCCGCACAAGACCATGCTGGTGCGGACTGTCGCGGATGGGGGCGAGAGCTTCTATTTTTGCGGCGACCACCGCGCCACTTTCCCCGCGCTCTGGCGCTCTTTGACTCGGGCATGAGCGCGGGACGCATTCTCGCTGAATTTCCGAAGCTGAGCGCGCTGGTGGCCGGTGACATCTGCCTCGACCGCTGGTGCGCTTACGATCCCGCGGCCGCGGAACCCTCGCGCGAGACCGGCATCCCGCGGATCGGCGTGGTCGGGACTGAAGTGACACCGGGTGCGGGCGGCACGATTGCGAACAACCTGCGGGCGCTGGGTGTGGGCCGAGTGGCGACCCTGGGAGTGGCCGGTGAGGATGGCTTCGGCCATGAGCTGATCTGCGCTCTCGAGGCGCGCGGCATCTCGGCGGAGTGGATGATCCGGGCGGCGGGACTGCAGACGTTCACGTATACGAAGCTGATCAACGGGGAGACGGGCCGCGAGGACCTCGCTCGGGTCGACTTCATCGTGAACCGCCCGCTCGCTCGCGAGTTGGAATCGCAAGCGATCAGGCGGCTGCGCGAGGCAGCCGCGGAATTCGATATCGTGCTCGTTTCCGACCAGGCCGAGACGAACGCGGGCGGGGTTGTGACCGCGGCTGTGAGGCAGGCGCTTGGCGAGCTTGCGGCCGCAGAGCCGCGGCGGATCGTGTGGGTCGACTCGCGGATGCGCACCGAGCACTTCCGGAATGTCATTCTTAAGCCCAACCGCGACGAGGCGGACGCCGCGTGCCGCCGCGCGTTCGGCACGGCGGATTACAGCCGGCTGCGCAGGCAAACAAAGGCTCCCCTGCTGATCGTGACGCAGGGGCCGGACGGGGCCCTGCTGGTCGATGATGCCGGCGAACAGGTAGTGCGCACGCGGCCGGTCGCAAACCCGGTCGATATCTGCGGCGCCGGGGACAGCTTCTCCGCGGGCGCCTGCGCGGCGCTGGCGGTGTCGCACGATGCGCGAGAGGCCGTGCGCTTCGGGAACCTGGTGGCGTCGATCACGATCATGAAGCCGGGGACGGGTATCGCCACCCCGGAGGAGATTCTAGCGGCCGAGCGGGATTGGGAGCAATGAAGACGCTGGCAATCGATATCGGCGGCACGAAGTTCTCCATGGCCGCCTTCGATGGCGGGCGCATGAGGGCGCGAGAATCGCGCGCCACCGACCGCGGGGGCGGGCGCGAGTGGATGCTCGGCCAGATTGCCGCGATCGGCCGCGGCTGGCAAAGCGAAGCGCGGTTTGACCGCTGCGGGATCGGATTTGGCGGCCCGGTCGACTTCAGGGCGCAGCGCGTGGCGCTGTCGACGCACGTGGGAGGCTGGAATGATTTCGATCTGCCGGGCTTCGTCCGCGAGACTTTCGAGCTGCCGGTGGTTATGGACAACGATGCGAATGCGGGCGCCCTGGGTGAAGCCCGCCATGGCGCCGGCCGCGGCCATGATCCGCTGTTTTACATGACGCTCTCGACCGGAATCGGCGGCGGTATCGTAGTGAATGACGCGGTCTATCGGGGGGCGGATTCATACGCGGGCGAAATCGGCCATCTGACCATCCGTCCCGGCGGGCCCGGCTGCCTCTGCGGCTCGCAGGGCTGTTTCGAGCGTATGTGCTGCGGGCTGTGGCTGGAGCGCGACTACGGGCGCGCGGCGAAGGACCTCATGGACGAGCCGGAGTTCGTGGCGCGCTACGTCGTGGATCTCGCGCTCGGATTGAAGGCCTGCGTGATGTTGCTGAACCCGTCGCGGATCGTGATCGGCGGCGGTATCAGCAAGGCGGGGGAAGAGTTGTTCGCGCCGCTGCGGGCCGAACTGAGACGGCAGATCACGGACTGGTCGCGGGCGCGCATCGACGTGGTTCCGGCCGCGCTTGGCGACGACAGTGTACTCTACGGCGCCCTCGCGCTGTCGGAGCAATCGACGATATGACCTTTCCTGCTCTTTACAGACAGAAACTGCTGGAGGCGATCGACAAGATCGACATCGCCAAGGTGAACCAGGCGATTGAATGGTTTGGGGAGGCGCGCCGGGATCGGCGGCACATTTTTGTCTGCGGCAACGGCGGCAGCGCGTCGACGGCCTCGCATTTCTGCTGCGACATGGTGAAGGGCGCGAGCTTCGATCGGGAAGCGAAGTTCCGCATTATGGCGCTCACCGATTCCCTGCCGACGCTGACCGCGTACTCGAATGATGTCAGCTACGAGTGCGTCTTCGTCGAGCAGCTCAAGAACTTTGCCGAGGCCGGCGATCTGGTAATGGCGCTCAGCGGTTCGGGCAACTCGCTGAACGTGGTACGTGCGATCGAGTATGCCAACTCGATCGGCTGCCGCACGATCGCGCTGACGGGGCGTGATGGAGGCCGCGCCGGGCCGCTCGCCCAGTTGAACATTCAGATATACGAGCCGCACATGGGCCGGATCGAGGACGCACACATGATCGTGTGCCATATGATCGGCTACTATTTCATGGAAGAGGAGTATGGCGCGGGGGCGTAAGACGGCTTTTTTCTTGAGAGAGACCGTCCCGCGGGTGCGCGACATAGAAGTGGTGCGATGCACGGAGCGCTACCGAGCCGCGACCGTAAGGGAGCGGACGGAGGGATTTCAGAGCATCTCGCCGACGAAAACCGCCATAGGTTCGCCCTGCTCCTCGACGACATAGCGGATCGCGT
>JACOTZ010000398.1 GCA_016178155.1 Acidobacteriota bacterium | reverse complement strand
GTCGTAACCTTCCCTGGCGATGATCGGCGCCATCACCAGCCCGGCCAGCGGGTCGGCCCACCACCAGCCGAGCAGCGCGTTCAGCAGCAGGCCGGCGAGCAGGATGGCCGAGAGATACATGCAGAAGTCGGTCTGGCGGGCATCGGCGGTGAGCGCGGCGCTCTCGATGCTCGCCGCAATCCGGCGCTTGCCGCGCGCGAGCACCGGCATAACCACCAGCGACACGGCCGCCAGCATGATGCCCGGTATGCTGCGATCGGGCGCCTCGTGCCGCAGCAGCGATTCCGCGGACTCATACAGCACGTAAACCGCGAGCGCGAGGAAGCAGGCGCCAACCACGCGCAGCGCCCTGCGCTCCGCGACCTCCCGGTGGGCTTCGTCCGCATCGCCGCGCAAGCGCCACACCAGCGCCAGTCCCGAGGTTACTTCGATCACACTGTCGAAGCCGAAGCCGACGAGCGCGATGCTGCCGGCCACAAATCCGGCGACCAGGCTGATGGCGGCCTCCAGACTGTTGTAGGCGATGGTCGCGTATTCGAGCCGCAGGCCGCGGCGAACCTGTGCGGTGCGCGGCTCGCCGAACGCGGTCCCCATCACACCGCTTCCCTCAGTCCCAGGATGAGCGCGTCGAGCGCGATGCTCTTCTGGATGTTCCGCCGGAGCTGCTCCACCAGGTCGTCGACACGCTTTACCGCCGCGTACAGCCATTCAAAGCTGACGTGCGGCGCGATGGCCTCGAGGTCGCGGCGGATGTCGCTATTGCGGACCTCTTCCGCGCCGTGCTGCAGCACCAACAGATCTTCGAGCAGGATGTAAAGCACCTTCAGGTAATACTCCAGCTTCTCCGTCTTGCTCATGCCGATCGATTCCGAATATTTTAGCCACTGCCCGAACGGTGCGCGCCCGGCGGCCACCTGCAGGAGCGCCAGCATGGCGGAGCGCCGCTTCTCATAGGCGTCGATGTCGAGCGACACGGCAAGGCCGGGACTGCCCGCGGCAAGCGCGATCCGCTTTTCCGGATGGTCGAGCCGGCGCGGCGTGACAAACCGGGCCATCTCGCCGCGCTCGAGCGGCGCCATGTGGAAGATGACGGATCGGGAGCGGATGGTCGGCAGCAGGTCGTAGGCGTTTTCGGCGGTAGCGATGAGGATCAGGTGCTCCGGCGGTTCCTCGAGCGTCTTCAGGAGCGAATTCGCGGCCTGCTCGTTGGCGCGATCGATGTGATCGATCAAAAAGACCCGGTAGCGCCCGGAGCGCGGCATGAACTGGGCCCGGTCGCGGAGCAGCCGCATCTGCTGCATCAGGATCTGGCGCAGCGGGCCGTCGGGCGGGAAGGTGAGGAAGTCGGGGTGCGAGCCGAACAGCAGCGGGTCGTCACCGCGCTTGTCGGCCGGCCACTTCTCGCGCTCGGCGATGTAGGCGGCGTTCGCGGGCAGGCTCGGATCGTCGCGCTCGATCTTTTCGCCGCCGCCGAGGAGGCGGGCCGCGAAGCGCCGCGCCAGGGTCGCCTTGCCCACACCCTCGGGCCCCGCGAGCAGGATTGTCTGTGGAATCCGGTCCCGGCCGATCATCTGCTCGAGCGTGGCGGCCACGCCGGCATTCCCAAAGAAATCCTCAAACATGCGCGGCGGCCTCGGAAGTCCCGATGGCGAGGCCCGATTCAGTCATAGACATAGTGCAGCACCTTCTTCAGATCCTCCCAGGCCTCGCGCTTGGCGTTCTGGTTGTAGGGCCGCAGCAGATACGACGGGTGATAGGTCACCATCACCGGGATGTCCCGCCACTTGTGCCAATGGCCACGCAGGCGCATGACTCCCTCCTTCGTGCCGAGCAGCGCTTTCACCGCGGTCGAGCCGAGCGCGCAGATCGCCTTCGGCCTGATGCCGGCGAGCTGCCGGAAGAGGAATTGCCCGCAGATCTCCATCTCGTCCGGCAGCGGTGTGCGGTTCGCCGGCGGGCGGCATTTCACGACGTTGCAGATGTAGACGTCCTTGCGCTTGATCGGAATGCCCTCGCGCGCCGCGGTGCCCTCGATCATCTGCGTCAGGAACTGGCCGGCGCGGCCGACAAAAGGCAGTCCCTGCTCGTCTTCATCCGCGCCCGGTCCCTCGCCGACAAACACGAGCTCCGCTTGCGGGTTGCCGCTGCCGAACACGATCTGCGTCCTGCCCTCATGCAAGCGGCAGCGTTTGCAGTCGCCGATATCCTCGATGATGCTCTCGAGCGTTTCGCCCTCGGGGGCGAACGGCGGCAGGATCGGCAGCGGCGAGTCGGGCGCGATCGCGGTGGCAGGCTCAGCGGGGGGTGCGGCGTCCACCGCCCGCCGGGGCGCGATTGCGCCATTCGTGCGGCGGTAGAGCGGGGACATGCCGAGGTCGCGGTAGAACTCGAGATATTTCCGCAGTTGATCCGGTGTCATCGGGCGGCGGCGTGCAACGCCAGGCGGAGCTGCAGCGCGTGATCGAAGATGCGCCCCGCGACCTCGCGTTTCGGGGCCCGGGGCAGGGGAATGATGTCGCCGGTGCGTAGCACCAGAGTGACCTCGTTTTCTTCCGATCCGAAGCCGGCGCCGCTCTGATTCACCGCGTTGGCAACGATCATGTCGCAGTTTTTCGCCTCGAGCTTGCGCCGTGCTTCCCCCACCAGGCGACCGGTTTCGGCGGCGAAGCCGATCAGCAGGCGATCTCCCTTGCGCCGGCCCGCCTCGGCAAGGATGTCGGGGGTGGGGTCGAGCTCGAGCGTCAATCTCTCCGTGGTTTTCTTGATCTTCCCGGCGGGCACGTTCGCCAGGTGATAATCCGCCACCGCGGCGGCCTTGACGATCATGGTCGCGCGCCCGAGATTCTCGAGCACGGCGTCACGCATCTCGATCGCCGTACGGACACGGATCAGCTCGACGCCGGCGGGCGCAGTGATCGAAACGGGCCCGGAGACGAGGATCACCTTCGCTCCGCGCGCGAGAGCCTCTTCAGCCACGGCGTAGCCCATTTTGCCGCTGGAGCGATTGGAAACGAACCGCACCGCGTCGAGCGGTTCCTCGGTGGGTCCCGCGGTGACGAGCACGGTCTCGCCCTCCAGGTCGCGCCGCATCCCCGCGCCCGCCATGACGATCTCGGCGATGTGCTCGGGTTCGGCAAGCCGTCCCGGTCCGACCATGCCGCAGGCGAGGGCGCCTTCCCCGGGTTCGACGATCCGGTGCCCGCGGCCGCGCAGCGCCTCCAGGTTGGCGCGCGTCGCCGGATGGCTCCACATATTCGTGTTCATCGCCGGAGCCAGGACGACCGCGCCGGTGAAGGCCAGATACAGGGTCGAGAGGAAATCGTCCGCCAGGCCATGTGCGAATTTGGCAAGCAGATCGGCGGTGGCCGGGGCGACCACGAGCGCGTCACTCTCCCGCGCGACGCGGATGTGCTCGATCGAGCTCGACAGAACCTCGTCCGGAGTGGCGCCGAACAGCCCGGTAATCACGCGCCGCCCGGTCAGCGCGGCAAACGTCAGAGGCTGGATAAACTGCTGGGCTGCCGCCGTGAGGATGACTTCGACCTGGCACCCGCGATCTTGCAAGGCGCGCGCGAGTTCGGCGGCTTTGTAGGCTGCGATGCCGCCTCCGACTCCGAGCGCGACGCGCATGCGCTTACTCTTCCACTGGCTGTTCCAGCGCGGCGTCGCGCAGCGAGTCTTCGTACTTTACCAGGCCCCGCCGCACTTCCTCCATCGCCGCCACCGTGGGCTTCTTCGATGTGCTCGGCAGAAACGGCCGCGCGCCATTCTGCAACTGTCGCGCGCGCTTGGCGGCGACGATGATGAAACGGTAGGTGCTCGACTCGGAATCGTCGGGAATAATGTTAATCGTGTTGCGCAGCTTTTCGTACATAGTTCAGCCCTCAGTCCTTGGCCGGAACGCTCACCTCAAACGTCGCGAGGATCGACTGCACCTGGGCCTCGACGCGGTTGCGGCGTAAGCGCTCCGCGCTGACGATGGCGGCCAGCAGCTCGACGGCTCGGTCCAGGTGATCGTTGACCAGGACATAATCGTACATGCGGTAATTGCGGATCTCTTCCGCGGCCTCCTGCAGACGCCGCCGGATCACAGGCTCCGAATCTTCGGAGCGGGCTCGCAACCTCTGTTCCAGGACCGCCCGGGAGGGGGCGAGGACGAACACACTAACGGCCTCAGGAAGCCTCTCCATTAATTGTCGCGCACCCTGGACATCAATGTCGAGTATCAGGTCCTTGCCCTCGGCCCGGGCCCGCTCGAGTACGCTGCGGTGCGTGCCGTAGCAGTTGCCGAACACCTCGGCCCACTCCAGGAACTCGCCCCCGGCGACCATCTCCTCGAACAACTCGCGGCTGATGTAGTGGTAGTTGCCGCCCTGCACCTCGGCCCCGCGCGGCGCGCGGGTGGTGTAGGAGACTGAGAACATGATCTTGGGGTCGCGCGCGAGCAGGCGCGAAACCAGGGTCGACTTGCCCGACCCTGAGGGTGCCGACACGATGAATACCGTCGTCATTCGAGATTCAAGACCAGCTCCCGCAGCTTCTCAATCTCCGCCTTGGCGGCCAGCGCCAGCTCGGTAATGCCGAGGCCGGCCCCGCCGATCCCCGAGGTCTTCGAGAGGATCGTGTTGGTTTCGCGGTTCATTTCCTGGAGCAGGAAGTCCAGTTTCTTGCCCACCTCGCCGCCGCTGTTCAGGACGGCCGCGAGCTGGCCGGAGTGGATTCGGAGCCGCGCGACCTCCTCGGCGATGTCGCTGCGGTCGGCCAGCAGGGCGGCCTCCTGCGCGAGCCGCTGCGGATCGACCGCGGCCCCCTCGAGCAGAGCCGCCAGCCGCTCCCGAAGGCGCGCGTGGAAGGATGCGAGAGCGCCCGCGCGGATCTCGTCGATGCGGGCGGCGATTTGCTCGATCGCCTGGTTGCGGCCGCGCATGTGCGCGGCAATCTCACCGCCCTCGCGCGCCCTGAAGCCGTTCATGCCCGCCAGCGCCTCGCCCAGCAGATCGAGCAGGGAGGCTTGGAAATCCGGCGGAAAGCTGGCTTCTCCCGCGTCGACGAGCATGCCGGGAATCCGAAAAGCGGTGTTGAGATCGATGGTGGGATCGAGCGCGTGCCGCTCGGCGGCACGGCGGAAGATCAGCACGTAATCGGCGAGCCGCTGCGCGTCCACGGCGAGCGTGCCGCCGCCGGCTTCGCGCCTGAGCGCGATCCGCACTTCGACGTGCCCGCGCGCCACCTCGCGCGTGATCAGGCTGCGCATGCCGGCCTCGAAGGCGTCCAGCTCCGGCCCCGTTTGAAAGCGAATATCGAGCGCGCGATGGTTTACGGATTTCAGGCTCACCGCCACCTCGATGTCGACGATGGTCCGCCGCAGTTGGGCGAATCCGGTCATGCTGCGGACGGGAGCGCTCATGGATTGACGAGGGGATCGGCCTCGAGGAACTGCAGCTCATGCAGGCGCTGGTAGATGCCGCCTTGGCTGAGAAGGTCCTCATGCGTGCCGGTCTCCGTGATGCGTCCATGGTCGAGCACGACGATCCTGTCGGCGCGCCGGATGGTGGAGAGACGGTGGGCGATCACGATGACCGTGCGGCCCTGCATCAGGTTGGCCAGCGCGCGCTGCACCAGCACCTCGGATTCGGTGTCGAGGTGCGATGTGGCTTCATCCAGGATGAGAATCGGCGCGTTCTTGAGCAGCGCGCGGGCGATGGCAATGCGCTGGCGCTGGCCGCCGCTGAGCTTGGCGCCGCGCTCGCCTATGCGCGTCTCGTAGCCGTCAGCGAGCCTGAGGATAAACTCTTCGGCGAGAGCGTTGCGGGCCGCTTCCCGCACCTCTTCCAGCGGCGCGGCGGGTCTGCCGTAGCGGATGTTGCCGAGCACCGTGTCGTCGAACAGGAACGTCTCCTGCGCCACCAGGCCGATGTGCGAACGCAGCGAGGCCAGCGCCAGGTCGCGGACGTCATAGCCGTCCACCAGCACGGCGCCGGATACAACGTCATAGAACCGCGGTACCAGCTTGGCCAGCGTCGTTTTGCCGGCGCCGCTCGGCCCCACCAGCGCGACCACCTCGCCGGCCTTCACCTTGAGATTGATCCCCTGCAGCAGGAATCCGTTCGGAGAATGGGGGTAGCGGAAGGTGACGCCCCGAAACTCGATTCCCGTGGAAAATGCCGGCAGGATGGCCGGGTTCGACTTGTCGCTGATTTGCTGCTCTGTGTCGAGGTACTCGAACACGCGCTGGGAGGCGCCCAGGGCCTGCTGGAAAATCTGGTGGATACCGGTCAGGCGCTTCACCGGCTCGTAGAGCATGAGCAGGGCGATCACGAAGCTGGTGAACTCGCCCGTGGTCATTTCGCCCGCCTTGATCTGGGTGCGGGCATAGGTGAGCAAGCCGACGATCGTGAGCGCGCCGAAGAGCTCGATCAGCGGAGAGGCCAGCGCCTGCTGCGTCACGTAGCGCAGGTTGGCGCTGCGCAGTCGGGCGGCGGCGGCACGGAAGCGCCGCGACTCATGCCCCTCCATGCCGAACGCGCTGACCACTGCGTGGCCGGCAAGCGTTTCCTGCAGGATGTGGTTGAGCTCGGCCGCGTCATCCTGCGCGCGCCGCGTGGTGCGGCGGATGCGGCGTCCGATGCGCATCGTCGGCACCAGCACGAAGGGAAGCACCGTCAGGCTCACGACGGCCAGCACCCAGTCCTTCTGCAGCACCACGTAGAGCAGCGCGATGACCACGAAGCTCTGGCGCAGAAAGTCGGCCAGCATGGTGGAGGTCGCCACCTGCACCTTTTCGATGTCGTTCATCACCGACGACATGATGCGGCCGGTGGAATGAACCTCGAAGAACTCCACATCCTGGCGCAAGACCTTGTCGAATACTTTCTGGCGGATGTCGGTGACCGCGGAGATGCCGGCATAGTTGACCAGATAATTGCCGAGGTAATCGGAGATGCCCTTGATCAGGAACACGAGCACAATCGCGAAAGCCACGACCGTCCAGATGTTGTGCATCCACTCCGGCGCGATCTGCTGCAGGTAGAAAGGGGCGCCGGTGAACGGCAGGCGGAAGAGCTCCACCGGTTGGTCCGGGGAAGCCGGGTTGAGGACACGATCGAATACCGGGCCGATGAGCAGCGCCATGAAGGCGTGCGCGGCGCCGCCGGCCGCCATGAGTAGGACGGAGAGAATGAGCGGCGGCCAATACGGCCGCACGAAGCCGAGCATCCGGCCGAGGTCCTTCATCGAGGCACCCGCACCAGCCGTGACGCCGCCTCGAGCACCTCGTCAATGCTGATGTCGGTGATGGCAGGGCGGCCTGCGAGCACCTGGCATTCCACCCGCCAGGGCGCCCAGGTGACCGGGTTGGAGCTGCCGAAAATCACCACTTGGGGCACGCCGAAGGCGGCCGCGATGTGTGCGGGTCCACTGTCGTTGCCGATAAACAGGGACGCCCCCGAGAGCAGCGACTTCACGGTTGCGAGCGGCGCGCCCGTGAGGCGCTCGAATCCCGCGAACGCACTGAGATCGTCCCCGTGCCCGCCGATGAACACCGGCTGCAGCCGCAATTCGCGCTCGAGAATACCGGCCACTGCCAGAAAGCGCGCCGCGGGCCAGGTCTTGCCGGGCGCCGATGCCGTCGCGTGCAGGACCGCGTAATCGCCGCGGCGCGCCGCGGCCTCGGCAAAGAGGCGGGCGCGCGGAATGGGCTGGCGCGCCGCGCCCAGATAAAACATCGCCGCCGCCAAATGTTCCGCCGTATGAACCGGCCGCTCTTCTCCCAGAATCGCCTGCGCGCGCGGGATTGGTACATTGTAGATACCCCCGCCGCGGAAATGCGCGAACCCGGCGCGGAAGCGGGCGCGCGAGAGGACGGTCAGCACGGCGCTGCGCGTGCCGCCATGCACATTGAGGCACAGCTCGGGACGCAGTTGCGCCAGCGATTTCACCGAGGGCGGCAGAATGGCGCCCACGTCTGGATTGCCCTCGAAAACAGCCGCAAAGCGCTCCTCCACCACAACCGAGATGTGAAGGTCCGGGCGGTCGCGCTTGAGAATAGTGAGCGCCGGCGTGGTGAGCACGCAATCACCGAGCGAGCGGAGCCGCACAACCGCGACCCGGGAGCCCTCGGCGAGCTGGGCGAGCACGTTCATGCGCGCTATTCTTCGATGCGCGCCTCGTCGATCAGCATCACGGGGATGTCGTCGCGGATGGGGTAGACGCGCTTGCACTGGGTGCACTTCAGACCGCTCTCGTCAGGCTTGAGATCGAGCGCGGCCTTGCACAGCGGACACACCAGTATCTCCAGCAGATCCTTGCTTATGGCCATGCTGTTCTCTAGGATACAGGAGCAGGAAAACAAAAGGGCGGAAGACAACCACCCCCGGCGCCGGGGTTAGCGGTCCTCTAACTGCGTCTCGGAATATTACGGAAGCGCCGCAGGCCGTCGGCTTGGCCAGGACGCGACAACTTCACCGCGTCCGGCCGGCGGAAGTACCGTTCCAGGACGACTCGGTTCAGCGCCGGCGGTTGATGCGCCCTCAGTCTGTCCGCTTCAGGTTCAGCTTGGCGGACGCCCGTTCACCGTCGCGACCTTGCATCCTGGCGTCGCCTTTGATCGTTTCGCCGTCGAAAATCAGCTCGAAATGAATCGTGCCGCCGTCAGGATGTACTTCGAAATTGAGTTTTTGGCCCACCAGCTTTCCTTTGCTTTCCAGAAACTGCGAGCCGGCCTCCCGCGCGGCAGCGACGGACCAAGTTTCACCACGCTTGCCGGACGTGATCTGCGTGAAGCCACATCGATCCCCTGATGATCCGCGCCGGTGAGCCGCCAACGAATTAGAAGATGCGCCGCGGGAACTCCCTTGGACCGCGGCATGCCCCGCGGTTAGCGGCTGATCTGCAATTGCTTTTCGCTGTTCGGTCCCGCGGTCCCCGTAACCTCCTCCCCAGCCTGCTTCAGGTCCATGTAGGCTCG
>JACOTZ010000397.1 GCA_016178155.1 Acidobacteriota bacterium | reverse complement strand
CTGACGGGGCGTGATGGAGGCCGCGCCGGGCCGCTCGCCCAGTTGAACATTCAGATATACGAGCCGCACATGGGCCGGATCGAGGACGCACACATGATCGTGTGCCATATGATCGGCTACTACTTCATGGAAGAGGAGTATGGCGCGGGGGCGTAAGACGGCTTTTTTCTTGAGAGAGCGTCCCGCCCCGGCACTATAGAGGATGAAGGAGTAAGATCAGACTAGTGGACCCGGTCCTGGCGCAGTACATTCCGTTCCTCCTGACGTTCACCGTCATCGTGATCGGTTTCGTTCACAACAATGGCCGGCTGAACGATTTCAAGGACATGATGAAGCTGCAGAACAGCGAGCTGGAGCAGCGGATCGGGCGCCGCATGGATCAGATCGAGCGCGACGTGGCCGAGCTGAAGCGCGACGTGGCCGAGCTGAAGCACGACGTGGCCGAGCTGAAGCACGACGTGGCCGAGCTGAAGCACGACGTGGCCGAGCTGAAGAGCGATGTCGCCGTGCTGAAGAGCGACGTCGCGGCGCTGAAGGGTGGCATGGCCGAGATCCAGAAGGGAATCGCGGACCTGACGAAAGCCGTGGTGGGGCTCAGCGAGCGCATGGATCGGTTGGAGAGGGCACGGGTGTAGCCTGTGAGTGCGTGGCGGGCGGTACCAGTCCTCGAGTTCTAATCAGTCAGGCGGCCGCGGGGGCTCCATGTTCCCACCTATGTTGCGGCTCGAATCGAGATAACGCGGCTTCCTGCCCGATTGCGATTCCTCTCAGGGAGTGATCACCACCTTAGCCATGCCATCCTCGTAGCGCGCCAGCGTCTCGAATGTCGGGCCGATGTGTTCGAGCGGCCGCACGTGTGTGACCAAGGGGGCAAAGCGTTCCGGGTATTGCCGCATCAACTGCAGGGCCGACTCGGTTTCGTGATTGGAGCGGCGCACGGAGTAGAAGTACAGCTCTTTGCGGCGCAGCGTGTGATAGTCGAAGCGGACCTGAGCGTCTCCGGGGATGCCCGTGATGACGACGCGGCCGGCCGGGCGCGCCACCTGCATGGCCTGATTGATGGTGTTGTCCTTGGCAGCGCAGTCGAAGACGACATCGACGCCGCGCCGGCCGGTATCCGCGAGGATCTGCGTGACGGGGTCAACGGCGGCAGGGTCGATGAGGGCGGCGGCGCCGAGGGCGCCGGCGAGCTCGCGCCGCCGTTCCACCGGGTCGATGCACCAGATGCGGCGCACTCCCGTTAGTTGCAGCAGGGCAACGGTCAGCAGTCCGATTGGCCCGGCGCCGAAGACGGCGGCGGTTTCGCCCAACTTCGGCAACCCGAATTGCATCGAGTGCAAGGCGACCGCAAGCGGCTCAAACAGCGTGTTCTGCTCGAAGCTCAGCTCAGCAGGCATGGGCAGCAGGTTCGGCGCGGGCAGGTTGACATACTCGCGGAAGAACCCCGGATCGCCGGAAGTGCTGAGGAACCGCAGATTTTCGCAGAGGTTATGACGCCCGCTGCGACAAAACTCGCAATGGTAGCAGTAGATGGCGGGCTCGAGAATCGCTTTGTCTCCGGCTGACCAGCCGCTCACCTGGGCGCCGCTCCGAACTACCTCGCCCGTGGGCTCGTGTCCGAGGACCATGGGATACGCGCAAGGCGTATCGCCGATCCTGCCCTCGCTGAAGTAATGCAGGTCCGACCCGCAGATGCCGACGGCGCGGACGCGGACCTGCACCTCTCCCGGGCCGGGTGCGGCCAGGGGGACCTCAGTATGGCGGAACTTGCGAAAGTCGTACAGTTCGGCGACACGCATGGAAGACCGCTTCGGCGGTGTAAGGGCCTGCGGACGCGACGGGCGAGGACCGCGTGAACCTACACAATAACACGCGCGTTCTCCGCCGGGCAGAGGTACTCAATTCCAGGAGCTTTGGAGCGACGGAAGTCCTTATTTCTTAAACAGGTTATCAAACGCCGCACGGGCATCACGGGGAGTCTTGACGTCGGCTGCAGCAGGCGGCGGGAGCGGAGTCGCCGAGGGCTGAGCGCCGTCGCGCGAGACGGTCACGCGAGGACTGAACAACTCGCACTCGTTCGTCTGATCCTTAATGGCGACGCGGACCTTGATCGGCTTCAGGCATTGGAAGCGCGTGGATGGCTCGAAGTGTGCACACTGCTTGCAGCAATGCAGGGCGGCGTTGCATTTCGGGCAGTTACCGGGGAAATCCGTGCCGGCAGGCAGCGCCGTCGAGCAGTTATGGCAACGCGCGGCGGCGACGGCCTGAACCAGGCGAGGCAAGCGCGGGCCGTTGGGATCCTGCAGCGTACGGGGACCCTGTGGCACGCGGGGCCGCTCGGCTCCGTTGCGGCCTTCGTCGCGGCGGTCGGAGTCCATGTAGCCGCGCTGGCGGTATTTGCGATCTTCGTCCATGGTAAAGGATCAACTCCCCAAAATACTCGGTCTGGTGAAGCCCGACGGAGTGCGGTTCAGAGGATGGAAGGAACCTGCGCGAAGACGCCTAAGTTCCTATCCCCCATTTTAGCAAGAAGTCACAGGGACGCGTCAGCGGATCTTCGTGGTGATTGGGACTGATCCGAAGCGCATAACCCAGCCGCCCCGTTTGGTCCGGAACAAACTCCTTTTCGAAGACGTACACGCTGCCACGCTGTTCGATGGCAGGCAAACGGACGTTGCGTGTGTCTTCCAACTGGCCGGTCACACCCACACGGCCGACAATCGCCTCCACTCTCACATCTTTGGGCGTGAGCCCGGCAAGGTCAATAGCTGCGCGCACGGGCACGGGTGCGCCACTCGTGATCGAGCCCAGCGGCCCGGGACCGATTTCGACGAATTGGATATTCGGCCAGGCCCGCTCCACGGAGTTGGTCCACTCGACCTGCTGCCGGACTCCGGCAAACTGCGCCTCGCGCACATGTATGAACGCCTCGTGGGCCGGCGTGTACAGATTGGCCATGTACTCACCGATCATGCGCTGCGCGTTATAGAGAGGGCTGAGGTGCATGAGGCACTGCTTCATCCGGCGGACCCACCCCTCGGGAAAGCCGTTTTCCCGCCCCCCGTAATACATCGGCACAATTTCGTTTTCCAGCAGGGAATAGATGGTGGAGGCATGGTACTCGTCCTGGTCTTCCGAGTACGGACTCCGGTCCCCGATGGTCCAGCCCCCGGAAATCTCATAAGCTTCGTCGAACCAGCCGTCCAGGATGCTCAAATTGAGGATCCCATTGATGCCGGCTTTCATGCCGCTGGTTCCGCAGGCCTCCTCACCGCGGCGGGGCGTATTCAACCAAAGATCAACGCCCTGAACCATGTCGCGGCCGACTTCAATGCCGTAGTCTTCCAGAAATACGATGCGTTTGACCAGCGCCGGGTCGCGGGAAAGTTGCACAATTTCGCGAATCAGCGTCTTGCCGGGATGATCCTTGGGGTGGGCCTTGCCGGCGATGACGATCTGCACGGGCCGTTCCGGGTTGGTCAGCAGCTTCTTCAGGCGCGCGACGTCGCGAAACAGCAGGGTAGCGCGCTTGTACGTGGCGAAGCGCCGGGCGAAGCCAATGGTGAACGCCTCAGGATCAAGAACGTCCGCCAGCCGGCGGATCTCGGCCGGCGACGCATTGCGGGAATGGGCGAAAGTGGCCACGCGCTCGCGGGCGAAGTTAATCAGCCGCCGCTTGCGGCGGCGGTGGACTTCCCAGAGCTCCTGATCCGGGAGCTCGCTGATCATGTCCCAGATCTTGGGATCCGTGTAACGCTCCCGCCAGTCCGGCTGCAGGTACTGGTCGTACAGCAGCGACAGGTCGCCGTTGAGCCAGCTGAGCAAGTGCACGCCGTTGGTGACCGACGTAATCGGGATTTCCTGCACGGGAAGCCGGGGCCAAAGGTCCTGCCACATTTCGCGGGCAACCTTGTGGTGCAGCGTGCTCACGGCGTTTCGATAAGCGGATGTGTTGATAGCGAGGATGGCCATGGAGAAGCGCTCCTGGTGATCCGAGGGGTTGCGCCGCCCGAGGCCGAGGAACTGGTCGAAAGAGATGCCCGCCTCCTGGCAGTAGCTGCCGAAGTATTCGTACATGAGACCGGGATCGAACAGGTCGATGCCGGCGGGGACGGGCGTATGCGTGGTAAAGACGGTGTTGCGGCGGTTCGCGTCGATTGCCTCCTCGAAGCTGAGGCCGTACTCCTTCATGAGGGACCGCACGCGTTCGATGGCGAGAAACGCCGAGTGCCCCTCGTTCATGTGGAACACCGTCGGCTCAAGTCCGAGCGCTTTCAGGGCGCGCATGCCGCCGATCCCGAGGACAACCTCCTGCCGGATGCGCGTATGCACGTCACCGCCGTACAGCGAGTCGGTGATGTCCCGATCCTCGGGGCGCTGGTTTTCAGCGATATTGGTATCGAGCAGATACAGCTTCACACGGCCGATGTCGATGTGCCAGACCTTGATGTAGAGCAGGCTCCCGGCCATCTGAACGGTGACTTTCAACTCTTCGCCGGTCGGTTGCAGAACAGGTCGCACCGGCAAGGTGTAGAAGTCATTGACCGGATAATGCTCGATCTGCCAGCCGTCGGGATTGAGGAACTGCTGGTGGTATCCCTGCTGATAGAGCAGACCCACACCCGCCAGGGGATGATCGCCATCGCTGGCTGCCTTCATGTGGTCGCCCGAGAGCACACCCAGGCCGCCGGAGTAGATAGGCAGGCACTCGGTCAGCCCATACTCCATCGAGAAATACGCGATCAGCTTGTCGTGCTTGGGCTCGCGGCTCTCCAGGTAATTGTCGAGGCGTTCGCAGGCGCGGCGGTAGGAGGCGAGGTAGCGCGGATCGGAAGCGGCACGCTGCAGAATGGCCTGCGGCACTCGTCCCAGCATCAGCACGGGATTGTTCGCACAGGTCTTCCACATGATCGGGTCGAGCCTGCGGAACAGCGCGCGGATGTCATGGTCCCAGGTCCATAAGAGGTTGTAGGCGAGGTCGGTGAGACGAGCGAGCTGCGGCGGCAACGCGGGCCGAACCAGGAACTCGCGGACGGGTTGAACTTGAAAGGCCATTCAGGTTTCGAGATTCGAAGGGGGCGTTCCCCCTATATACAACATTGCGGGCCTCGAATGAAAGCGGTTTTTGCCGGACGGCGCCAGTTCCGGGCAGGTGGCGAGGAGCGGGGCTCCGATGGGAGTGCCGTGTGGCGGCCACGCGCAAAGGCCGGGAGGCATGCGCGAAAGTAGGTAGATGAACAAACCACAGGTTACGGCGAGCCGCTGGCGTGCCGAGGTTGCCGCCGCGCACAGGAGATGGTCCGAGCTTCTGGAGAGCGCCGGGCGCCTTCTACGAGCGTCGCTGGGAGCGGAAAGCAGTCGGCGCGCATGGGAGATGGACACCGACCGGTGGCGTGCCGCGCGGGTCCGATGAGAAATTTGAGACGCAGTGCCGCGCATCAGCGATGGTCCGAGACTCATGGAGAGCGGCTAACGGCGGGGGGTTGCCGCGCCTGGCAGGATGAACCTGGCACGCGGTCGAGGCTCTGGAGAGAGATGATCCTTTTCAATCGGCGGCATGTGTTACAAGTCATGGCTCTGGCTGCGGGGTCCGTCACAACCGGCTGCTATCAGAAGAAGCCCATCAGTGTCGGTTCCAAGGACTCCACCGAACAGGAGTTGCTGGGGGAGATCGTTTGCCAACATCTGGAGCGGCGGCTCGGCCGGCCCGTGCAGCGGAAGCTCAAGCAGGGCGAGACGCTCCTGGTTCACAACGCGATAGTCAACGGCGAGATTGACGTGTATCCGGAGTATACGGGCACGGCTTT
>JACOTZ010000396.1 GCA_016178155.1 Acidobacteriota bacterium | reverse complement strand
CCTGCTCGCCAAGAATGGACCACTCAAGGGCGACCGCGGGGCGTGCAGCATGGGCGGATGGGCAGGAAACGACCGTGCTGTATCTGTCGCCGCTGGTTCGTCGCCAACCCGCACGTCGGGGCTCGTCAACGCGCCTGCTCGGCAGCGGCGTGCCAGGTGGCCCGGCGGGCGCAGACCCAAGCCGAGTGGCGCCGACGCAATCCTGACTATTTCACCGCCCACCGTCTTCAGCGTCGCTGCGTCACCCACGAAGCCGGCGTTCCCGTAGACCCGCTGGCGCTTCCCCCGCCGCTGTCTCGACTGCCTTGGGACATCGCACAAAACACCTTCGGGGTGGTCGGCGCGGATTTTCTGGGCCACCTGGGTCGAGTCCTGCTCACGGCCAGGCAAGACCAGTCAGGGGCGTAAGTCCTTGACAGGACGAGAGAAACGGGCCGACTTCCCCGGTCGCGCGCGCAAGACCAGTGCGTCATCGAACTCGTTGAGCCCACAGGAGATCCACGGCGACATCCCCAGCAGGCCGCGCAAGACCCGTTCGGCGCCGTGCGACGCTCTGGGCCGGGCCAGGGACGGGTATGCATCTCGAATTTCATCAGCTCGACTGCCGGTACGAGGCGTTACGCAAGCGGGATCCGCGCAAGGAACGCCAGCTGCTGGCCTCGCTCGCCGAGCACGGCCAACTGCTGCCGGTCGTGGTCGTGGCCGCCGACGAGCGCTTCATCCTGGTCGATGGCTACAAGCGCCTGCGCGCGCTGACCCGGCTGGCCCACGACACGGTGCGGGCGATGCGCTGGGAGATCGACGAAACCGAGGCGCTGATCCTCGAGCAGCTCATGCGCGCCGCGGATCCCGTCGGCCCGCTCGAGCAGGGGTGGGTGCTCGACGCGCTCCAGACCCGCTTCGGGCTCTCGCTCGCGGATCTCGCGCGGCGGTTTGACAAGACCGCGAGCTGGGTCTCGCGACGGCTCGCGTTGGTGCGCGATCTGCCCGAGCCGATCCACGGCGAGGTCCGGGCCGGCCGCCTCGCGCCCCACGCCGCAATGAAATACCTCGTTCCGTTGGCGCGCGCCAACGCGACCGACTGCGCCCGCCTCGTTGCCGCGATCACTCCGCATCGGCTCACCACCCGGCAGATCGGGCGGCTCTATCAGGTCTACGTCACCGGCCCAGAGGCGTCGCGCGAGCTGGTGCTGACTGATCCCTTGCTCGTGCTACGGGTCACCGACGACACACCGCGCGCGCCCGTCCGTCCCGACGCCTCGGCGCCCGAGGCGTTGCTGACTGATCTCCATATCCTCGGCGCGGTGGCGCGCCGGGCGCGTCGCCGCCTTGAGCACGGGGGCGGACTGCTGCCGCCAGAGCGCGAGCGCGCCTGGCGGCTCTTCGACCAAGTCCATATGGACTTTCGTGATCTGCAACGACGGTGTGAGAAGGAGCTGCGCGATGCTCGATCAGGGACTCCGAACGGCGGTCTTGAGCTTACAGGCGAAGGGCCACGGCATCCGTCAGATCGCCCGGGCGCTGCAGATCTCCCGTGGCGCGGTCCGGATGGTGCTCAGGTCGGGCAGTCCGACCGTGCCGCGGATTGAGCGCGCCGAGAAGGCGGAGCCGTACCGCGTGCAGATCCTCGAGTGGGTCGATCGCTGCCGCGGCAATCTGGTCCGGGTCCATGAGGAGCTCATCGCGCAAGGCGTCGCGATCTCCTATCCCGCGCTGACGGCCTTTTGCCGGCGCCATGGGATTGGCCATGAACCGCCGGCGCCCGTCGGCCACTACGACTTCGAGCCCGGGCAGGAGATGCAGCACGACACCTCGCCGCACCGCGCCTCGATCGGTGGCGTCGAGCAGCGCGTCGAGACCGCGTCGCTCGTGCTGTGCTACTCACGCATGCTCTTCTTCCAGGCCTCTCCGGTCTTCACCCGGTTTTACTGCAAGGTCTTCCTGACCGACGCGCTCGAGTATCTGAGCGGCGCCGCCGCCACGTGCATGATTGATAACACGCACGTCGTCGTCGCCTCCGGCACGGGTGCGCGGATGGTCCCGGCGCCCGAGATGGCGGCCTTCGCGGAGCGCTTCAGCTTCACCTTCCGCGCCCACGAAAAAGGCGATGCGAACCGCTCGGCCCGCGTCGAGCGGCCCTTTCATTTTATCGAACACAATTTTCTGGCCGGGCGCACGTTTGCCGACCTCGCCGATCTCAATGCTCAGGCGCGCACCTTCTGCGACAAGGTCAACGCGACGCGCAAAAAGCATCTGCACGCGAGCCCGCGGGAGCTCTTCGCCGCCGAGCAGCCTCACCTGCGGCCGCT
>JACOTZ010000395.1 GCA_016178155.1 Acidobacteriota bacterium | reverse complement strand
GTTGGCGGAACCTCTGTTCTGCTCTCCACCTCGGCCGGCGGCGCGGTACTTGAGGGCGCGCCCCATTACTGAATTCGTGCCGCTGCGCCTGGCGCAAGGATCACACCGGCCGCGGCCTTGGAGTGTTGATGGAGCGCGCTCCGCGGGGCGGCCGCTAACCGCCGCGCCTTAACGATCCTGCGAGAAGCGCCGGCCCGCGCGGGGATTTTCGCGCTCGGACAGCGTGCCCAAAACATGGCTTCCACCGTATTCGCCCGCGGAAAGTACCTGAAACTCCACGCCCGGGTACTACGTTTGCTCGTCGATAGGCAAAGCTCTCCACTCATGGCAGCATCGAACTGGGCCGCCAAACTTGCAGGAAAGCGGCCGCTTGGAGGTTACATGAGCACGAGAGAAGTGATCTGGGTGAATCAGAGCCTGGCGGCGCTCGCTCGCCAGCACCACATGGATGCCTTGCGTCCGGTCTGGACCACCGCCGGAGATCGCAGGTACAGCCTGAGCCTGGAGACGGGTGGCCGTAGCGCTTCCACCTTCATTGACATCGATGCGGTTCGCAGCGCTTATCTCGGCGACGAGTCGGTCCAGGTGGAAGTCGATCGCGCCTTGCGCGGGCTGGTGAAGTCTCTGCTGGGACGGCCCTGCTGAAAACGGCCGCTTTGGTTTCCCGGGCCATCGCGCGACCCGCCCCAGGCGGACACTATTACTCCGCCCGGCATCATCCTCGAGGTGAATAGCCGCACTGTCGGCGGCTATCGTCCGCCGTCAACGCACCTGCAAGCTTTCCATGCTGGCCGGCGCCGCGCGGAGCACAGCGTTGCGAGCGGCCAGCGCTCTCCGATCTCACGCTCATAACTACATTCTGTATCCTGGGAAGTTCCCGCAAGGAGCTTCGACATGCAACTCACCCGACGCACCGCGCTGCAGCTCATGACCGCGGCTGCCGCCGCGGGCTCGCCTGCAATTGCGCCCGGCCCGTTCCGCGCTACCCGCGATTCGCTCGGCAACTACCGCGTGCCCGACTGGTTCCGCGATGCCAAGTTCGGCATCTGGGCCCATTGGGGACCGCAGTCCGCTCCCGAGTTTGGCGACTGGTACGCCCGCAACATGTACATCCAGGGACACCGGCAGTACAAATACCACCTCGAGAAGTATGGTCATCCGTCGAAGTTCGGCTTCAAAGACGTGATTCCCACCTGGAAAGCGGAGCGCTTCGACCCCGATTATCTTGTTTCTCTCTATAAAAAGGCCGGCGCCAGGTACTTTGTCACGATGGGTGTTCACCACGACAACTTCGACTTGTGGAACTCGAAACTGAACCGTTGGAATGCCGTCAACATGGGACCTAAGAAGGACATCGTCGGCCTGTTCCAAAAAGCCGCGCGGAAACACGGGCTCCGCTTCGGCGTCAGCGAGCACCTCGCCGTCAGCTATCACTGGTTTCAGACGAGTCACGGAGCGGACAAGGAGGGGCCGCTCAAAGGCGTCCCTTACGATGGCGCCGACCCCCGGAACCGGGACCTCTATCACGAGACCCACCCCGCGCCTGCCCGGGCCTGGGATCCCCAGGGCGTCCCCGACAAGTGGAAGCAGCACTACTTCGGGCGTATCAAAGACCTGTTGGATCAATATGAGCCTGATCTTCTCTACACCGACGGTCCCATCTTTTTCGAAGATTACGGCTTGGCCCTCGCCGCGCACTTCTACAACTCGAATGCGCAGCGCCGCGGCGGCCGGGTCCAAGCCGTCTACGCCAATAAGGGCAAGACGGATTGCGTGCGCGGCACCTGCCTGCTCGACCTCGAGCGTGGCGTCGTCGACCGGATCTGGGAAGATCCCTGGCAGACCGATACCTGCATCGGTCATTGGCACTACGACAAGGAAGCGGTGTACAAAACGCCCAAAATCATCCTTGACATGCTGGTTGACATCGTCAGCCGCAACGGCAACCTGCTGCTCAATTTGCCGCTGCCCTCGAACGGCATGCTGGACGAGCGCGAGCTGAAGATCGTGGACGAGATCACGAACTGGATGTCGGTGAACAGCGAGGCCATTTATGGCACGCGTCCCTGGAGGGTCTCGGGGGAAGATCCTTCGCCCGACGCTCCCGCCGAGTCCGCGCGCGCCGGCGCTTCCGAGCACCATCAGGCCGGCGCTTTCAATGAACGCCTGCGCCGGCCGCTCACGCCCCGGCACATCCGCTTCACGACGAAACGCGGCATCCTCTACGCGTTCGTGATGGGCTGGCCCGAAAAGCAGGCGGTCATCGCGTCGCTGAGCGGCCCTAAGGTCCGTAATGTCGAGCTGCTAGGCCACAAAGGCAAGCTTACCTGGTCGCAGGACGCGGCCGGCCTGAAGATCCAGCTCCCGCCCGGGAAACCCTGCGAGCACGCCATCGCCTTCAAGATAGAAGGCGCCGCCTAAGCCTCAGACGCGATTGGCGCGAACTGCGCACCCGAACGCAACCGGGTTCGAAGCTGGGGAAACGTTAAGGTGATGCTGCTTAGCCGAACAGGATTTCCAACCGCTTGCTGACGCGCGCGGCTCAGTAAACGCTGTCGAATCAGCGGAAGCGTTCTGAGCCACGACCGTCAGGGAGTGGTAGTGACGAACCTCGGCTAGAGCGATCGCGCGAGGTGGATCAGCGCGTCCGCATCATGAAACGTCAGCGCGCTTCCCCTGTGCATCATGACGAGCTCAATGTAACTCGCCAGCGCCCGCCGTTCGCCGGCCGTGTCACCGCGAGCCTCAGCGCTCTGAGCCATCTGCAAATACGACAGGAGCCTCCGTTCGATGATGTCGTCCGTCAGATAAATTCCGGTCAGCGTGATCGCGGCCCCGTAATTGAAGATTCCGCCGCCCTGGCCGGATTGCCCCGCGGGTAGCGCCGGAATGCCCGGCAAGTTTATCCAGTCTTCCCCGAGTGCGCCAAGATGCATGGAATGCTTCACTCCCTTCCAGAACATCTGGGGGACGCCCGCCAACGACAGGCTGTTGATGCCGGCCTGCACGCTGGCAAACGTGATCATCCCTTCGTCGTTGTCCAGCATGTTGGAAACATCTCTTACGGTGGCCGTCGCATTCACATACTCGCGAACTTTCTGATAGATGTTGTCCTGCTCGATGTACGGGAGCAGGTCCACAACCCAACTATAGGTTCGGCCCGCGTGCGCCAGCAAGTTCAGGAACATCTCTCGGCGCCCCTCGCCGGCGCCCGGAGTGTCGCGGAAATCGACTATGTTCACAGCCAGTTGTGCCAGCAAACGCCCTGACTGCGCGCCCGTGACGCCGGGCATAGGATCGGCAACAATCTCCACCAGGTGTGGTGAAAGCTGCACCGGCGTATACCTGTAGCCGCCGAATGCGCCGCCGGGCGGCAGGTTAGCGAGGCTGAGGATCTCGGGCAGACTTAATGGATAGTGGCCGTGCGCATTGTGGTAATCGTGCAGCGCGATCCCGATCTGCCTCAGATTGTTCTCGCATTGCGACCGGTTGGCGGCCTCCCGCACCTTCTGGACAGCAGGCAACAATAGCCCGATGAGGATCGCAATAATCGCGATCACGACCAGCAGTTCGATCAGCGTGAAGCCTCGCCGCGTGACTCTCCGGACCTCGAGAATTGGAACTACCGTGGTTTGGTGCATGCTTGCTTCCCTCCGTAACGGTCGAACATTACTCCGGCCGGCGGGAGCAAGTCAATACACAGTCACGGTTACGGACCCGTCATCGCGAGGGCAGTGCGAGAGCTGCCGAGACAATGTTCTTCAACGGCGGCCCGCGACCAGGCTTAAGCGCGCCTGCGTCCGGGCTGGCGAATGCGTGGCGCCATCGCTTTTCGCCACCTCGAAAACACATCCCGCAGGCGCGCCGTCACATCCGGATGCTGCCAGGATACGTCATTCTGCTCCCGAGGTTCTTCTCCAAGTCGTAAAGCTCGATCTTGCCGGCACCGCTCGGCCAAAGCCGAAAGCCGAGGAGATCGGTATCAGTAAGCCCGACATTGTTCCCACTCCTGAAGGAGGTTCGCCAACGGTGCCACTCTTAAAGACGGCCGATGAGCTTCACGTCACTCACGCAGAAAGATGTCAACGCGATTGGAGGTCGACGTGGCAACGCCCCAGCCGAAGAAATCGGCGTCTTCTGTCCAGATTGGGCAACCGAGCGCCAATGCAGCCGCCAAGATTGGCCAATCTTCCGGATCCCGGTGGCAGTCGCTCGCGGGCTACAGCCTCGAAACTAGCGTAAACCTCGCTTCCAATCAGGTCTACTAGCCTGCTCAAGGCATGCAAGAGAGTGAGCGCCTTTTCGGGATCGCCGCCGCGTTTGATGACTAAGGCGGCCCGGTGTTCTTCGGCTTCAGCGTACGCAGGTTCGGGGACGAGAAACGACACGCCCTCGGCGTACGTCTCGATCAACTCGCGAGTGCGCTTTCCCAGAACCGCCCGCACGAGAATGTTCGCGTCAACGACCAGGGCTTTACCTCGCATTCTTCTTCTTCTCACGGGCGGCCCCGCGGATTCCCTTGTACTCCTCCATCAACTCGTCCTCACTGGCGCCCCAGGACGCAATCATCTCGTCCAGATCTTTTGCGGCAGCACGCATCGCCTCGAGCTCCGCCTTCCGGCTTCGCTTTCGTGCGGGGATGTAGTACCCGAGCGTCTCGCCGTGCCGCATGATGGCGAGCGGCGTTCCAGATTCGAGATATCCCGCGAGCTTCTCGCGGAACTCACGGATGCCGACCAGCACATTGTTCCGGTTCAGATGGAAATGGAGAGAGCGTTCCCCCATTAAGATAATGGAGCGAACGCATGAGGAAGCAACGGAAGCACCATACGCCGGAAGAGAAAGTCGCCATCCTGCGGCGGCATTTGCTGGACAAGGAGCCCATCTCGAAGCTCTGCGATGAGCTGGGCTTGCAGCCCACGGTCTTCTACCGCTGGCAGAAGGAGTTCTTCGAGAATGGGGCATCTGCCTTCGAGCAGAAGAGGCCAACCAACCACTCCGCCGGGCGCTGCGGCATCAGCTGCGGCACGGAGTGCCGTCAGCTGAATGCCGTTGTTAGGCGGCAAACTGTTCGCGGTTGGCTCTCACTTCCGGGCAGTCGCTATTACGATGCGGACCTGAAGCACCAGGGCGCCATCCTTCACGAATTCCTGCCACTTTGCGACGACGTCGCGCTCCAGAGAGGCGCGACGTTCGTCATCCACCTGCGCCACGGCGCCCGCGAGCGGAGTGCTATGCACATACTGCCAAAGAAACTCCTCCGGTGCCGGGAGGCGTAGCGGCTTGGTGTCGGACTGAACAGAGGCATCGTGGAAGCCGGCGCCGCTAACGAGGTTCTGAATCTCTGCCGTGTCGTGGAGCGAGAAAACGTGGTTCACGAACCCAGCCGCCTCGGCGCCGATGTGACGCGCGAGCGCCTCTCCCATGATGGTGAAGAGTCGCGGTGTGGGCCCAGGTACATTGAGGATCAGGCGACCGCCGCGCACCAGAACCCGCCGCATCTCGCGCAGTGCAGCGCGTTTGTCCGGCATGAACTGAAGGCCCATCTGGCACAGCACGACGTCGAACGACGCATCCGGGATGGGCATGGCCTCGGCGCTCGCCTCGTGCCACTCGATGGGCATACCCGGCGGCGTTGCGGAGCGCGCAACCGCCAGCATACCAGGGTTGACGTCCAACCCAGCGACGGTCCCGGTGGCGCCGACCTGCTGTGAGGCGAGCCGCGCGACAACACCAGTGCCACAAGCAATGTCCAAGACCCGTTCGCCCGTGCGAAGCGCTGCGAGGTGAATGAGATCAGTTGCCAAGGGCGCGCCAATCGCTGGGACAAAGAAACGCTCGTAGTTTGCCGGTGGATTTCCACCATACGCTTTACCGAAGTATTGCTCGGCCATTCTCTACCCTCCTTCTTCTGCGATTCTTACAAGGAACCAGCTCTGGTCGCCTCCCTGCGGCCTAACGAACAGTAGGCCGATCAGCATATCTCGGCCAACCTTGCGAACTTCGCAGCCTAACGCGACTCTCGCAAGAGCAGGGATTCGTCGGAAATCCCTGAATGAAAAGCGGTTGATGCCCGTGTGCGCGGTATACGCACCGGGGGATTTAGGCCGACCTGCCACGATGGGTAGCATGATTATGGCGGCAATGACGGCTTGGATTGTGGCGCCCATGACGCTCATCCTAGCGCGATTTCAGATCACGCACGTTTGGCATATTAGTACCTCTACCTTTGGATTCTGCACGTTTCTGGCAGAATATTTCTCGCATCATGGATCGCGGCCAATATCCACGGGCCTCCGGAAGCACTTTGCTGGACCATCCAACTTTGCCCGCTTCGGCCTGTTTGGTTCCGGCTACGCCCGGTAGGATGAGCTACGACCATGGC
>JACOTZ010000102.1 GCA_016178155.1 Acidobacteriota bacterium | reverse complement strand
GTGAGCGAGGCAGACGAGATCGTTGCTGCCCTTGCGCAGCGTCACTACTTCGCCCTTTTCGTTGTAGCCGAGCACCGTCGCCGCCGCCCGCCGGTCCTTCGGCGCCGCGAGCACCGCGGAAGCAATCTGATCCGAGCCGGGCCGCCGTTCCCTTTGCCCGGTGCCCGGCGCCCCGGGCATTGCGCCTCGACCGGTCCGGAGTCGTCTCGAGCCGAACTTTTCTGTTGACTACCTACAGGAACATCGGGTATGCTGTTCCTGTAGGTTACCTAATGAGACGATCGCGCACGGATAAGGCGGATGTTCTGCAGGGCACTCTGATTCTGCTCGTTCTGCGAACCTTGGAGGCGCTCGGGCCGCTGCACGGTTACGGCATTGCGCGCCGGATCGAGCAAATCAGCAAAGACGTGCTGCAGCTCAACCAGGGCACTCTCTACCCGGCCCTTTTGCGAATGGAGCAGGAAGGTTGGATCACTTCGAAATGGGGAGCCTCGGAGAAGAACCGCAAGGCGAGGTTTTATTCCATTACCGCGGCCGGCAGGAGGCGGCTCGCAAAAGAAACCGAAGATTGGAGGCGTATGTCCTCCACCATTGAACGCTTCCTTGGCTTTGATCCGCGGAAGCTGGCGGAGGAAGGCGGATGAGCCGCGCTCGCGTGCTTGCCGCCAGACTGCGCGGCCTCTTCGGGCTCCAAAGACGGGAGCGCGAGCTCGATGAGGAAGTGCGCTTTCACCTGGAGATGCAGATCGCGGACAACCTCAAAGCCGGCATGAATCCGGCAGAGGCGCGCTATGCGGCGCTGCGCGGCTTCGGCGCCATCGAGCCGATGAAGGAAACCTACCGCGAGCGAAGAGCGGTCGCGCTGGTCGAGACGACGGCGCAGGACTTACGCTACGCGGTCCGGACTCTCCGCAAGAGTCCTGGCTTTTCGATCACCGCTGTAGCGGTACTGGCGCTGGCGATTGGCGCCAATACTGCAATGTTCAGCGTGCTGAATGCGGTGCTGTTTCGGCCGCTTCCCTACACGGCGCCTGAGCAGTTGGCCATGTTGTGGAGCGAGGATCCGAGTCAGAACCTGCGCGAAGGCAGGTCGGCCTATTGGAATGTCGAACAGTGGCGAAGCCAGAGCGAGAGCTTCGCGGACATGGCTTTCTTCGACGGTGTTTCGGTGACGCTTACGAGCGCGGATCGGGCGGAACAGATCAGCGCCGTCAGGCACACGCCGAATCTGTTCCCCTTGCTCGGCGTACAGCCCTTGCACGGGCGCGCCTTCTCGGCCGAGGAAGCCGAGCAGCGGCAGCGCCTGGCCCTGATCAGTCATCGCTTCTGGCAAGCCCGCTTCGGAGGCTCGTTCGACGCGATCGGCGCGACCATGATCATTGACGGCGCTCCTTCCCGGATCATCGGTATCCTCCCCGCGGATTTTCAATTTGACAACGCGGATGTGTGGGAACCGCACACGATGTATCCGGATTGGGAGGCCCTTCGCCGCGCGCGCGGCCGAGGTTTCTGGGGCGTCATTGGACGACTGCGACCGAACGTGACGATCGACCAGGCCCAGGCGGAGATGAACGCCATCGCGCGCCGGCTTGACGAGCAATTGCCGTCCTCCCAGCGCAACCGTGGCATCAGCGTCGTGCCTTTGAGCCTTCAAGTGATCGGGCCAAGGCCGCGGCTGGCACTGTGGATGCTGGCGGGCGCGGTTTTCTTCGTGCTCCTGATCGCCGCCACTAACGTCGCGAGCCTCTTGCTGGCTCGCAGCGCCAGTCGCGAACGGGAGATCGCCACCCGCGCGGCCCTCGGCGCAAGCAGTGCGCGGATCGTACGGCAGTTGCTCGCCGAGAGTCTGACTCTGGCTGTCATTGCCGGCTTGCTGGGCTTGCTGGTGGCCGACGCCGGCATCCGCCTCATACTGGCCGTCAAGCCCGGAAAACTGGCCCGGTTGAACGAGGTCAGCCTCGATCCGTACGCGCTGGGCTGCGCCTTGGCGCTTTGCCTCCTCACAGGAATCCTGGGTGGACTGACGCCGGCGATCACCATGGTGCGGCGCGACTTGAGACCATCCGGTCAGGAAGGCGGAAGGGGCATCTCCGGCGGAGTCGGCACGCTTCGGACTCGCCGGGCGCTGGTCGTGACGGAGTTTGCGCTGGCGATGATTCTGCTTGTCGGAGCCGGCCTTCTGGTGCGAAGCCTGTGGTCCGCGCAGAACGTCGATCTGGGATTCAGGCCCGAGCGCGTCCTTTCGCTGGGACTCTCCACTACGGCCTCCATGCCAATCCCGCAGCGGACTGACTTTTACAACCGCGTGCTCGAACAGGTTGCTTCGCTTCCCGGTGTGGAGAGCGCCGGCATCACCAGTGAACTTTTCATTCGCGGCGGCGGGGACCGGGTCGTCACCATCGAAGGGGACACGCGACCCGTCTCCGAGCGCCTGCGGTACCGAAGTGACGAGCTCAGCGAAGGTCTGTTCAAAGCCGTGGGCACTCCCTTGCTCAGGGGGCGCTTCTTTTCAGACGCGGATGGCCCCGATTCCCCGCCGGTGGCGATCATCAATGAGGCGATGGCGCGCCAGTTGTGGCCCGGGCGCGACCCCGTGGGCAAGAGATTCAAGCGCGGTCCTGAACAGACCGCCAGCGCGTGGTTTACCGTCGTTGGAGTGGTAGGCGACATGCGCCGCCAGGGACTCGAGAAGGAACCGATCCCGCAGATGTTTGAGCCGCTGGCGCAGAATCCTCCCCGGCGCGCGATTCTGCTTGTGCGAACGTCTGCGGATGACCCGCTGACGATGGCTGGAGCGGTTCAGGCTGCCGTGCGTCGCGTGGAAAAATACGCTCCGGTTTATGGAGTGACGACATTGGAAACCCAGCTCGGCGCTTTCCTCACCGAGCGTCGTTTCCAGACCTCGCTTCTGATCGGGTTCTCTATCGTCGCGATGCTGATGGCGGCGATCGGGATCTATGGACTCATCCAGTATTCGATCGCGATGCGCACGCGGGAGATCGGAATCCGCATGGCAGTGGGCGCGCAGACGGGCGAGATCTTCCGCATGGTCATCGGTGAGGGGTTGAAGCTGAGCCTGGCTGGTCTGGTGCTCGGGCTGGTGGGTGCTTCGTGGCTTGGTCACGCCGTCTCGAGTCTCCTGTTCGGAGTGACCGCCGCCGATCGGCTGACCTTCACGACGGTGTCGCTCCTGCTGCTCGTGGTCACCACCGCCGCCTGCTACTTCCCGGCGCGGCGCGCAACCAAGGTGGATCCGATCGTGGCATTGCGGTACGAGTGACGGGACGCCCGCGCCGGCACCGCTCCGCAATCCCGGCCCCGGCGATCAGGCCCGGCCGCTGCTCCCGCGGGTGGAACGCATCGGCGTGGGTATGAAGCTATTACCTCGTTCTAACGGCTGGACCATCGCCAATCTGCCCGCCGAAGGATCTGGGTTCAAGCTGGCCGGCGAATGATCGAGTGCAGGCGGGCCCAACGCCGCCCAACGCCGGACCCGCTGAAATAAAGGATCGGCTGCGTGGTACGATGGGGTTTCCCCTTGATGGTCAAAGGCGTACCGGATATTCTCGCCCGTATTGTCGAGCGCAAAAACGCGGAGCGGCAGGAGGCGAAGACTGCCCCTGGGGAGCTCGAGCTGCGGGCCGGGCAGCGGCTCGCCGGCCGCCGGGATTTTCCGGCTGCTTTGCTCGGACGGTCGCCCGCCATCATCGCCGAAATCAAGCAGGCTTCCCCCAGCCGGGGTGTGTTGTCTGGCGACTTCGCACCGGCCCGCCTCGCTTCGGCATATGAGCGGGGCGGCGCCGCGGCGCTCTCCGTGCTGACGGACCGCGATTTCTTCCGGGGCAGCCTCGATCACCTGGAAGAGGCGCGGGCCGCGGCGGCCCTGCCGGTGTTGCGCAAGGACTTCACGCTCGACGAATACCATGTGCTCGAAGCCGCGGCCCACGGCGCCGACGCCATTCTCCTGATCGCCGCCATTCTGCCGGAGCGCCGGCTGCGCGAGCTGCGTGAGCTGGCGGCGCGGTACCGAATGGCGGCGGTGGTCGAAGTACATGCCGGCGGCGAGCTGGATGCCGCGCTCGCCTCCGGCGCGGAGATCGTCGGTGTCAACAATCGCGATCTGCATACGTTCCAGGTGACCATCGAGACTTCACTGCGGCTGGCCGCGCGCATGCCCGCGAACGTGCTGAAGATCAGCGAGAGCGGCATCGAAAGTCGCGGGCAGATCGCGGAGCTCCAGGCCGCCGGCTACCGCGGCTTCCTGGTGGGCGAGCACCTGATGCGCTCGGAGGATCCCGCGGCGGCAGTGCGGGCTCTGATCACATGATGGTTAAGATTTGCGGCATCACGAACCTTGACGACGCGCTGGCCGCGGTCGAGGCCGGCGCTTCGGCGATCGGTTTCAATTTCTACGCGCCCAGCCCCCGATACCTGCCGCCGGAGAGCGCCGCGAAGATCAGCGAGCGGCTGCCGGGCTCGATTACGAAGGTAGGCGTGTTCGTGAATGAATCCGCGGCGGCGGTGGCGAAGACCGCCGGCGAGGCCGGCCTCGACGTGGCGCAACTGCATGGAGACGAGCCGCCGGAGGCGTTTCCGCCCGGCATCCGGGTCTGGAAGGCGTTCCGCGTCGGCCCTGGCTGGTCCGCGCGGGAATTGCGCCTTTATCCCGCGGAAGCCTTTCTCCTCGATGCCTCCGCGACCGGAGTGTACGGCGGCTCGGGACAGAGCTTCGACTGGACCCTCGCCCGCGATACCGGGCGCCGCGTCATTCTCGCCGGCGGCCTCGACGCGGGCAATGTCGGCGGCGCCATCCGCATAGCGCGGCCCTGGGGCGTCGACGCCGCCTCGCGGCTCGAATCGGCGCCCGGGAAGAAAGACCACGAGAAGATGCGCCGGTTTGTGGCGGCCGCCCGCGCCGCGGCCGCCGCGGGAGTCTCCTGAATGATCGTTTCGCAGCCCGACCAGAAGGGACACTACGGCCCCTACGGCGGCCGCTTCGTGCCCGAGGTCCTCATGAGCCCTCTCGAGGAGCTCGAGAAAGCCTACGAGGAGGCCCGCCACGACCAGGCCTTTCTCGCCGAGCTTGACGACCTGCTCGCCAATTACGCCGGCCGGCCCACCCCGCTCTACCATGCCCGCCGGCTGAGCGAGACGCTCGGCGGCGCAAAGCTCTACCTCAAGCGGGAAGACCTGCTGCACACCGGCGCGCACAAGATCAATAACGCGCTCGGACAGGCGCTGCTCGCCCGGCGCATGGGCAAGAAGCGGATCATCGCGGAGACCGGAGCCGGCCAGCACGGCGTCGCCACCGCCACCGTGTGCGCGCTGTTCGGGCTCGACTGCGTCGTCTACATGGGTACGGAAGACATGCGGCGGCAGCAGTTGAACGTGTTCCGCATGCGCCTGCTGGGCGCCAAAGTGGTAGGTGTCGACGCCGGCAGCCGCACTCTCAAGGATGCCATCAGCGAAGCCATGCGGGATTGGGTGACGAACGTCTCCACAACCCATTACCTGTTAGGCTCGGCGCTGGGCGCGCATCCGTACCCGCTCATGGTGCGTGATTTTCAAACCGTCATCGGCAGGGAAACCCACCGCCAGGTTCTGGAATGCGAGGGCCGCCTGCCGGACGTGATCTTTGCCTGCGTGGGCGGCGGCAGCAACGCCATCGGGATGTTTCACCCGTTCCTCCAGGACTCACGCGTGCGGCTCATCGGCGTCGAGGCGGGCGGGCGCGGCGAGGCGCTCGGCGAGCATGCCGCCCGCTTCTCCGGCGGCCGGCCGGGGGTGCTCCACGGCTGCCTGAGCTACCTGCTGCAGAACGACGATGGGCAGGTGGCGCTCACGCACTCGGTCTCGGCGGGTCTCGACTACGCCTCGGTCGGTCCCGAGCACGCTCATCTGCGCGACAAGGGCCGCGCCGAATACGTCCGCGCCAGCGACCAGGAAGCGATTGACGCGGCGCAGGTGCTCTCGCGCATGGAGGGCATCATCCCCGCGCTCGAATCCGCGCACGCCGTTGCCGAGGCGATCGCCTGCGCCCCGGAGGCCGCGGGACAGATTTTCATCATCAATCTGTCGGGACGGGGCGACAAAGATACTGACATCTACCGCGAGCACATTCCGGAGCTGAACCGCGATGCAGACGAAGACCGCTAGAGTTGACGACTGCTCCCCTGAAGACGCGCCGCAAACAGTTGATTTCACTTTGTCGGCCCGGAGCGCGTCTTCATCCCCTTTGGTGGGTCGCAGGCCCATGCGGCACTCCCCTGAAGACGCGGCTGAACTCATTGATTCCACTACCGAGCCCCGCCCCGTCTTCATTGCCTTTGGTGGCCCGCAGCGGGCCATGGGGTACTCCCTCAGCAAGCGGTATGCGGGACAGCACACCAGGCGCGTTTCTCGTGGAACAGAGCTGCGGGGTTGCCGCAGTCCGATTGCGGCACAATCGAGCGCGACAGTCGTCCGGTGGGAGATGAAGTGAGCAGCATCGCCACCGGAACGCAGGGCGGCTCTCGCATCAGCCGGCTGTTCGCGCAGCTTCGCGCGGACGGCCGGCGCGGGCTGATCGCCTACATCACCGCGGGCGACCCTTGCCCCGACCGCACTCCGGCCCTGGTGGCGGCGCTCGAGCACGGCGGCGCCGACCTGATCGAGCTGGGTGTGCCCTTCTCCGATCCGATCGCGGACGGCCCCGTGATCCAGCGCGCCTCCGAGCGGGCGCTGCGCGCGGGAACCACCCTGCCCTCGGTCCTTGGGATCGCGGCACGCATCCGAGCGCAGTCGAACATTCCACTGCTGCTATTCACCTACCTGAATCCGGTGATGCGATATGGGCTCGAGGCGCTGGCGCGTGACGCCGTTCGGCATGGAATCGACGGCTGCCTGCTGACGGACCTGAGCGTCGAGGAGGCTGACGCCTATGTCCCGGTGATGCGGAAGCAGAACCTGGATACGGTGTTCCTGGCGGCGCCCACCAGCACGCCGCGCCGGCTCGAACTGGTCTCCCGGTATTCGAGCGGCTTCGTTTATCTGGTCTCGCGCATGGGTGTGACCGGCGAGCGCAGTTCTCTGTCGGAGGCGGTCGAACCGCTGGTCCGTGCCATGCGCGCGGCCACGGACCTGCCGCTGGCCGTGGGCTTCGGCATTTCAACGCCAGACCAGGCGGCTCAGATCGGACGGCTCGCCGACGCCGTGGTCGTGGGCAGCGCCTTCGTGCGGACGATCGAGCAAAACATGGACCGTCCCGCCCTGGAAGCGCAGCTCGAGGCGCAGGCGCGCGCGCTGAAAGACGGCCTGCGCAAAGGGGCGGCATGAGCAGGAGACAGGCGCTGGACGCGCTCGCGGGCTGCCGCCGCCGCATCGATGCCGTGGACCTGGAAATCCTGGAGTTGCTGAATCGCCGCACCCGTATCGTCGAGGAGATCGGGGCGATCAAGCAGCGCTTCCAGATGCCGGTGTACGAGCCCAGGCGCGAAGACGAGGTGTACCGGAACGTGCTTTCCCATAATGGGGGACCGCTGCCGCCGGAGGCCGTCAAACGCATCTACGAGCGCATCATCGATGAAATGCGCACGCTGCAAAAAGCGAAGATGGAGCAGTCATGATCGTTGTCATGCAGAACGGCGCCAGCGAGGCGCAGATCCAGTCGGTCATCGACCGCATGGTGCGGATGAACTTCACCGTACACCGCTCCACGGGTGTGATGCACACCGTGCTGGGCGGAATCGGTCCCGAGGATGACATCGACCCGGTGGATTTCGAGGTGCTCGAAGGCGTCAAGGAAGCGCACCGCATCGCTTCGGCCTACAAGCTGGCCAGCCGCCCATTCCGCCCGGGCGGCACGGTGGTGCAGATCGGAAACGTGCAGATCGGCGGGCCCAACGTGGTGGCCATGGCGGGCCCGTGCAGCGTCGAAAGCGAGGAGCAGATCAATCTTTCCGCCGAGCTCGTTGCCGGCGCGGGCGCGAAGGTGATCCGCGGGGGTGCGTTCAAGCCCCGCAGCTCGCCCTATAGCTTTCAGGGTCTGGGCGAGAAGGGTCTGCAACTGCTCCGCCAAGCCGCTGATCGCCACGGGCTGCTGGCGATTAGCGAGGTGATGGACCAGACCCAGATCCCCCTGCTGGCCGAGTACGCGGACATCCTGCAGGTGGGGGCGCGCAATATGCAGAATTTCAACCTGCTCAAGGAACTGGCGAAGCTGCGCAAACCGGTGCTGCTGAAGCGCGGCATCGCGGCAACCGTTGAGGAGCTGCTGCTCTCGGCCGAGTACATCCTGTCAGGCGGCAACTACGATGTGATTCTCTGCGAACGAGGCATCCGCACTTTCGAGACTTCGACGCGCAATACCATGGACATCTCGGCGATCCCGGTGACTAAGAAACTGTCGCATTTGCCGATTATTGCCGATCCTTCGCATGGCACCGGGCGCCGCGATCACGTGCTGCCGATGGCGCGGGCCGCGGTGGCCGCGGGTGCCGATGGCCTGCTCGTCGAGGTGCATCACGACCCCGACCGCGCGCTCAGTGATGGCGCTCAATCGCTCCGTCCCGAGCAGTTCTCCGAGCTGATGCAGCAGCTCAGGATCATCGCCACGGCAGTGGGGCGAACGGTCTGAGGCGCGATGCGCTGCGTCGCAATCGCGGGCGTCGGGCTCATCGGGGGCTCTTTCGCTCTCGCCTTGCGTAAGGCCGGGTTCGGGGGGCGTATTCTCGGCGTCAGTTCGCCGGCCACGCTCGAGCGCGCCCGCGCTCTCGGCGTCATCGATGAAGCGGCCGATCTGGCCCAAGCCGCCGCGGAAGCCGACCTGATCTATCTCTCCCAACCGATCAGCCGCATTCTGCAAACCATTCGCGACCTCACTGGCATGATTCGGCCCGGCTGCATGGTGACTGACGCCGGCAGTACCAAAGCGCAAATCGTTGATGAGGCGACGCGCTGTCTGCCCGTCGGCCAGTTTCTTGGGGGCCACCCCATGGCCGGTAAGGAGGCGCGCGGGGTCGAGGCTGCGGACCCGGAGCTGTTTCGTAATCTACCTTACGTTTTTGCCCCTGCGAGCCCTGAACTGCTGGGAACGCGGCCCGCGAAGGACCTCGTCGACTGGGTGCGGTCGTTTGGCGCTATACCCGTCGTGGTGAGCCCGCCCGAGCATGATCGCGCGGTTGCTTTTACTTCGCATCTGCCGCAGCTTGCGTCTTCGGCTTTGGCGGTCGCCCTGAGCGAGGAAGAGCCGTTGAATCAATTACTTCGGACTTCCGGCCCAGGGCTTCACGACATGACGCGGCTGGCCCTCAGCCCTTACGACGTCTGGCGTGACATCCTGGCGACTAACGCTTCAAATGTTGACCAGGCTCTATCTTTGTATATTGACAAATTGCTAGAATTTCGAGAGAATCTTACAACCTCGAAACTCGAGGACCAGTTCAGTGTTGCGGAGCAGGTAGCAAAGCGGGTTCGCCGCCGCACTGCTTAAAGCGAGAGCCGCCATGGATCATACCTACCGGTCGACCAGCGTCGCATCCGTGATTCGCGAGCACCTGATCCACGTCGATGGGGTCAGGAGGCTCGTCTTTCCGAAACGCGGCGCCACTATCTACACCAGCGGCACCATAGCCAGCCATATCTATTTTCTGGAGTCCGGGCTCGTCAAGCTGGAGCGTACGCCGGACGCCGAGCGCAGCATCCTGATTTCGATGCTCGCCCCGGGAACCCTGTTCGGCGAGCAGGCCCTCATCTACGACAACGTCTACACGACGACTGCGACCATGCTCGAATCAGGCGTGGTCTATGCGTGCACGGGCGACTTGTTCCTGCAGTTTTGTGCGCGCAACGCCGAGGCATGGACATCGCTGACCAGGCACCTGCTCGACCGCAAGGACGAGCTGGAGCGCAAGATCGAGCATCTCTGTCTGAGTGATGTGAAGCAGCGAGTGCTCTTTTATCTTGGGGAGCTGGCGCGGCTGTATCCCGGTCCGGAGCCCGACGGCAGCGTGATTCATATCTCGCAAAACGAGCTGGCGAGCTATATCGGGGCGACCCGCGAAACCACCTCGACCACGCTGAACGCGCTGGCGAGACAGGGTTTGATCGCCTTGGGACACCGGCTGGTGATGATTCCGTCAGTGCAGGCGCTCGGCGTAGCGCTCGAGGCCAGTCGACAGCCCAAGGTGGCGGCCGCCGCCGCCGCCCCGAACGGGACCTAGCTTCGTCCGTTTACGCCTTTAGCTGACAACCGGCTCCCTCACGGGCGTGTAGCGGTCGCGAACATCCCCGCGCGGAAGTTAGCGATGGCTTCGGAAGTACGGAGCGCCCTGCCGTAGATACGCAGCCGGCGGATCTCGCCGCTCAGGCCCTCGCCAATCCGGAGCGCCGGTCCTCCATTGGCCGAGCGCAGGTTCGGGCTGAAGCGCCCCCATCCGAATTGCCGGGCGTCGCCGCCGTCGCAGAGCTTACCATCGATGACAACGCTGATAATCTTCGGTCCACCGTCCACGGTAACCGTGATGTGATGAAGCTTGCCCGGTGTTAGAACTCCCGGATCCGAGGCCCAACGGTTCTCAGTCTGGCCGTCATTCATGACGATCTCGACCGCGCCGCCGGCCGCTGTACGAAGCACGAGGCCCTTGCCGTCCCGCGTGCGATTGTCGATCATTGCCTGTCCTGACGAGAGGTCGCGCAGAGCCGCCCAGAGGTCGATCGAGAAGCCTGAGCGCAAATCCTCGGCTCCGTGGCCGGGAGGCCGGGCGCGCCGGGCGAAGAGCGGAAGCTGAGGCGCTTCCACTGACGCGGGCATCGAGCGCCTAGGGCCGGGCAAGTCGACCAACAGGCCGGCGGCAGCCACTCGCCCATCCGGGTTCTCCAACTGCCTCCACAGACCTTCGAGGAGGGCCGCGTCGATCTCGTGAACCCGGGCGATCTCCTTCTGGGTCTCGGTGAGGAAGTACTTGCCACCGTCTTCGATCAGATCGGGATAGCTCATCCGCTGAATGGGGTCGTCATCGTAAAGAACGATCTCCGGCTGCGACCAGCGAATCACCTTGCCCCTGGGAGAATCCGCCTCCACGCCGCCCAGCAGCCACACAGGGTTTCGTTCTTCGTACGCGATGGTTCGTCTGCGGGGGTGCTCGCGAATGAAACGCCCGCCATGGTTGTGAAACCAGTAGAGGAACTTGCCGTTCTCGCAGCGCCAGGCAAAGTTGGCCGCGCGCGGGTGCTTCATCAGGCGGCCGTCGTCGAACCGCATGTATTGCGAGGGATCCCACGTGCGGCCGCCATCGCGGCTATAGGTATAGGCGGGGTACCCGTCGATCGTCCGGAAGACGCAGAATAGCGACCCATCGCTGAGCACCGAAAAACTGTGCTCGCCGGCGATGGGGCCGCCACCGGCCGGCGCCCGGATGCCAATGTCACCTTCCGGCAGCGTCTCCCAGCGGATCTTCTCTGGATCGCGCTCGGTGAGGATGTTATCGCTCCGCAGCAATACGCCTTCGTTCGACGTGAAGAAGCCCTCGCCGAATCCACCCACCTTGTGCAGAGGGACGTAGCCGGCTCCCGCATGACTGAAAGCCCGCCCCACGTTCCAGAAGAACTTCAGCTTGCCCCCGTAAGGGTTGCGGCGGTCAATCTCGAAAACACGCATAGGGATGCCATATCGCCCGGCTGACCACGTGCGCCCGTGATCGTCGCTGTACTTAAAGACGAAGTGGCCCAAGCTGTCCACTCGACGGCAAAAGCCGTCGGGATACCACGGTTTGTCGGCGATCACCTGGCGGATATTGTCCGTGTTGTGGTTATAGAAGACGTAGATGCGCCCGTTGGGGACTTTCAACAGGACAGCATAGGAGGCCTCCGGCCCAATCGAAGGCTCGACATCCACGGGTTCCGACCAGGTCTTGCCCTGATCGGTGCTGCGGCGCGTCACCACATGCTGGCCGGTCTGTCCCTCGGCGCCGGGTCCTGTGGTGATCACGCAGAGCCAGGCGCCATCGGCGGTTTTCACGACGTACGGCTGGTCGGCGTATCCTTCATCGGGGATCACCTGGCCGGTCCTGATGTTGCGCCAATCGGCGCTTTGGGCGGCCAGGATCGTCGCGCCCAGGGTCCAGCCAAGCAGGAATCGCAAGAGACGCTCCCTCGTTAGAACAAAACCTTTAGGGAGAATTGCACTTGCCGCTCCCCGGAAGCCGAATTGATCACGCCAAAGGCGGGTGATCCCAGCGACTCACCCGGAGTGAGGAAGTACGGCGTGTTCGTAAGATTGAACGCCTCCGCGCGAAACAGCACGGAAAACCGTTCACGCACGGGGAAGGACTTTTGGACCGCGAGGTTGTAGTTCAGCCGGCTGGGCCCGCGAACATCGGGCAGGGTGCGCGCAACATTGCCGAACGTGAACGGCGGGGGCACGGTGAACTGAGCGGTATCGAAGTAACGATTCAGCCGGGACTGCGGACTCCCGCCGAGGTTCGCCGATTTCCCGGTGCTGTTCGGCCGGAGTACGGCGCTTCCCACGCCGCTGTTTCCCGTGGAGGTGAGAGCGAGCGGAAAACCGGTGTTCCAGGAGAACGCACCCGTTGCCGACCAGCCTCCGGCAAGCCAGTTGAGCGCCGCGGGTGCGTCCGCCAGCACAGCCCGGCCGCGGCCGAAAGGCAGTTCCACCGTGTGGCTGATCACAAGCCGCTGGGAAACGTCGCCCTCGGACAGGCTGCGCTCGGCAGCCAGGTTGTAGATGTTCTGGATCGGGGGCACAAACGCCGTTTCTCCGAATACGCGTCCGCTCCCGTTGTCGATCAGCTTGGAGTTCGTATACGTCACCAGGAGGTTGTAGCCGCGGCCGAATCGTTTTTCGGCGCGGAGGATCAGGGAGTGGTAACTGGACGAGCCCATGTTCTGCGCCACGGCGGGAGAGTTCGTGGTGACAGCAGTGTATTGGGGATACGGGCGCAGAAGTTGCGACTGCGCTACTGTGCGCTGGGCCAGAATGCCGACGTCGGCGATACCGAAGAACGGATTCGGGACCTGCCGGTTCAACTCGGCACCCAATCGCTGGTACTGCGGGTCGAGCTGATTCCAGTTCATCGAGATTGGAATGCGGGTCCCCTGGTTCCCGGCGTAGCCTGCCTCAATCAGTAGCTCGCCGGGCAACTGGCGTTGCACAGTAAGGTTCCACTGCTGGTTATAGTTGTTAGATTTATTGGCGCGGTCCATCACAAGAACGCCCTGGCCGAGCTGCGTGCGGTAGACGATCGTGTCGGGGGCCTGGAGCAGGCCGTCCGGGAATGGATTGTCGATCACGTTCAGCGGCGTGACTCCATCGAGCGACGACACCCACGGGGTCGTAATCTGAGCCCCCGGCATGCCGAAGTTTTGAGCGCCGGTCGTTCCGAAGCGAGGCGCAAAGAATATTGCATACCCGGCGCGCAGCACGGTCCTGTCGTCCCAGCGGTAGGCCAGGCCAAGACGCGGCCCGAAGTTGCGGAAGCTGGAGTCGAACTGCCCTCGCGGCTGTCCGTCCTGGCCAGCCAGGCGCAATACTCCGCGGAGATCCGGCAGAGCCGGGATGGGGATCGGGAAGGGTGCATTGAAATCGAAAGTGCCCAAGCGGTTGTAGCGCTCCGTGCGCGGCTGCTCGTATTCCCAGCGCACTCCAGCGTTGATCGTCAAGCGTTGGAAGCGGACGTCGTCATTGAAGAAAAACGCATAGTACATGTTCCGGATGGCGCCCGCCGGCACGCTGTTGATGGATCCGCTGCCGAAGCCCGTCAAGAGTGATGCCAGCCCGTTACCGGCGGTCAAAGACGCCTGGAGCGGATCGGGACCTTGCGTTTGGGCCAACCCAAAGCTGTAGCTGCCGGCCGGCGAGCCCCCCTGGAAGGGAGTTTGGTTGTAAAGCCTCAGATCGCCGCCGTAGGTCAGGGTGTGCCGGCCGCGGTACTCGGTCTGTTCCGCCACCAGCGTATAGATATCGTTCCCACGGCGGATGCGGTCTCCCGCGGGAGCGCCCAGGCCCGTGTAATTGGCGATGCCAATGGTCGGAAAGATCTGCTCCTGCGCGGCCGCCGCAATGCTCGGAGGGAAACCCAGATCGGTCAGATCCACCTGACCGGCCGAGCGTGGAATCCGCCCTTCGAACCGCCTCACGGCTCCGCCGCGAAGATTCAGGATACGCGTGGGTGAAAGCGTAGCCGTGTAATTCACTACGCCCGTCAGGACGCGGTTCACTGTCGTCCCGAGCACTGTGTCCGCGATGCTGTTGAAGGGACCCGACTGTCCGGTGTCGCCGGTATTGCGGGCGATGCGGCCAAACAGATTGTGATTCTCCGAGAAACGGTGATCGACTCGCACCGACCACTGGTCGCTTCCGACGAAGCTGCTCGGGCTCCACACGTAGTTGTTGATGCCCGCCGGTCCTTGTCCTTCGCGATTCGGCTCCGGCATGAAATCGAGGAGCCTCCGGGCTACCCGGGTCTGCTGGCTGAGCGGAACCACGTTGCCGGGGAACGGAGTCCTCACGAAGCCGCCACCTGGAGCGGCGCGCGTCGTGAAAGGGTCGTAGACAATCACCGGATTTCCGGCCGCGTTCCGGGTGGCCGAGAAGTCGCCGCGCTTCTGGGCCGAGGTGGGCACAGTGAGGATTCCAGCGCCTCCCCCGATATCTTCCCCGTGTCCCTGGTAGTCGGCAAAAAAGAAGGTCTTGTTCTTCACGATGGGACCTCCGACAGCCGCACCGTACATGTTGAAGTGGAACACCGGCCTCGCCTGTCTGCGCGCATTCGAGAAGAAGTTGTTCGCCCGCAGCCGGTCGTTTCGGAAAAACCAGTAGGCCGAACCGTGAAGTTCGTTCGTACCTCCCTTGGTGATTACGTTGATGACGCCGCCCCCGCTTCGGCCAAACTGCGGCCCAAAGCTGTTGGTGAGCACCTTCAGCTCCTGGGTGCTGTCCGGAGAGGGCGAGATGGCGAAGTTGTTGTTCTCCGGGAGCATGATGGACACGCCGTCCACCAGGTAGTCGTTGGTGCGGAAGCGTCCTCCGTTGATCGAGATGTCAGACAGTACAAACAGCGGCCGGCCCACGTCTCCGGTTGACGCGGTGCTGCCGATAGCCCGCGGATTCACCTGCACGCCGGCGGCAAGGCCGGCCAGGTCGAAGATGTTCCGCCCCTCGATTGGAAGCTCCTCCACCGAGCGCGTGTTGACCACCTGGCCGAGCGAAGCGGTCTCGGACTCGACCAGCGGGTTTTCGGCGGTTACCGTGAGGCTTGCCGTGGCATCGCCGACCTCGAGTTGAAAATCGATCCGCAAGCGGCCCTCCAGGGGCAGGTCCAGGTCTTCCCGAACCGACCGCTTGAACCCGGAACTCGTTACCGAAACCCGGTAGCGCCCCGGCCGCAGGTAATTCGCCTGGTAAAACCCGGCCGTATCCGTGGCCACTCGCGTGGCTTGGTTGGTTGGCACATGCACCACTTCCACTTCGGCGTTCGGCACGGCGGCGCGGGTCGGATCGGTGACGCTGCCCAGGATCGCGCCCGTGATGTTTTGGGCGCGGACCGCGTGAACGGCAGGCAGCAACAGGGCGGCAAGCGCAAGAATGCGTCGAGGCATGTCGGGAACCCCCATAAAACTGATATGACAGTTTTATGTTGCAATCTTATTTCGTTCACGGGTATACTGTCAACGAAAAACTGACGTTTCAGTTTCGTGATCATGCGATCCAAGCGCCGGCCGCTGGGAGAGACCCTCACCGTCCTGGCTTACCAGGCGATCCGTGAAAGCATTCTGAAGGGGCGCTTTCGGCCCGGATCGCCCCTATCGCGGCGCCGTCTGGCGGCGGAGATGGGAATGAGCTCGGTCCCGGTGGGAGAAGCTCTATCACGGCTGGAGAGCGAGGGAGTGGTGGAAAGCCGGCCGCGGGCGGGCACGCGCGTCAAGATCCCGTCTCCCGAGGAGATTCACGGCCAGTATGAGGTTCGGGAAGCGTTGGAGACGCATTCGGCGCGGCTGTTTGCCCAACTAGCGGGACCGGAGGACCGGCGCCGGCTGGCCGAGCTGGCCCAGGCCTTAGATCGCCGCTATCAGGCGCTGGATGCCGGTTCAGACGCGGAGAGCCGGGCCCGTGTGGAACGCCTTCACTTCGACTTTCACATGGTGATTGCCGAGGCCACCGGCTGCAAGGAGCTTGTCGCCGCGATCGAGCGCAGCCGCGTCCTGTTTTCGAACTGGATGTTTTCCATGGCGAAGGACGATCCCCGGCTACCCGAACGGTGGCACAGCCGGGTGGCGGACGCATTGATCGCCGGAACTCCCGAACAGGCCGCCGAGGCTATGCGGACGCATGTTCGCTATCGCCAGCGCGAAGTGATTGAGAGGTTTCTCAAGATTCACAACGAGGTCTCGTCGTCGAATGGACGTGTGGTTCGCGGTCCGCAGGAGCGGACGCTCAAGAAACTGGCCGCCGGGCGGCGCCGGGTGAGGGCAGCGGCGCATTGACGGAGCGTCCCGTGAGGAAGCTGGTCATAGCTGACCGGCAGTGGTCGGCATACGGGGGCGAGTTTGCCTCGAGGCTCGGCCCCAGGTGGCGCGTCGTGACCTGCCCTGAGGGCCGGGAGGCGCTGTGCTCGGAAGTGGCTGGCGCCGATGCGTTGCTGGCGCTGGAGATTCCCTGCGACGCGCTTCCCTCGGCGGCCGGGCTAAACCTTTTTCTGTACCCGGGCGCCGGCGTTCTGCGCTCCGATGCGGGCGACTATCCCGCCGGTTGCGCGGTAGTCAACGTCGGCGAGCACGGCATCGCGATCGCCGAGTACGTCATGGCGGCCATCCTGATGCACGTCACCGGCACAGGAGAGTATTCCGTTTCCTTCCGGAGCGGTTGCTGGGCAGGAAGCGGCCGGACGGGCGGCGCGACACACGAGGAAGCGTTTGAAAAGACGCTCGGGCTTATCGGATTCGGCTGCATTGGCCGCGCAGTGGCATCGCGGGCGCTCGCGTTCGGCATGCGCGTGCTGGCGATCCGCGCCCGGGCGGCGAGCGCTTGGCCGCCTCCCGATGTGGCAATCCACTTCCTGGGCGGAGCGTCCGACCTGCCCGTCCTGCTGCGGGAAAGCGACTACCTTGTGATTGCCTGCCCATTGAATTCCGGGACCCGAGGAATGCTGGGCGCGCGGGAATTGGCCGGTTTGAAGCCAACGGCATACCTCATCAACGTCTCGCGCGCCGAGATCGTCGACGAGGCTGCGCTGTATGAGGCGCTCAGCGAGCGGCATCTCGGCGGAGCCGCTCTCGACGTCTGGTACCGCTACCCCGAGAACGGAGAGCAGGTTCTCCACGGCTCTTCGCTTCCCTTCCACGAGTTGCCGAACGTGCTGATGACTCCGCATATGGCGGGCTGGACGCAGCCGATGGTGCAACGGCGGATCTCGCGGATGATCGAGACACTGAAGCAGTACGAGTCCGGGCAGCCGCTCGACCGGATTGTTCTCGTTGGGACGTGGACGCCGGGCGGCGAAGGAATGTGCTCTTGAGACTCGAACGCGCGGGACTTGAAGCCTCGCCGTCCGTGAACACCAGGGTTCGCTACCGCGTAGTTGGATTCCTGGCCGTGCTGGCCGCCATTACCTACTTCGACCGCGTCTGCATTGCCACGCTCGCGCCCAGAATCATGCGGGACCTGGGCCTTGGCCGCGTTGAGATGAGCTACGTATTCAGCGCCTTCACGCTTGCCTACGCTTTCTTTGAAATCCCGAGCGCCTGGTGGGGAGAGCGCATCGGCACCCGGAAGGTGCTGGCACGAATCGTCATCTGGTGGTCGTTGTTCACCATGGCGACAGCGGCCGCCTGGGGATTCGCGAGCATGGCTGTCATTCGGTTCTTGTTCGGAGCCGGTGAAGCCGGCGCGTGGCCCAACGCGGCCCGGACCTTCTCCCGCTGGATTCCTGCCGGCGAGCGTGGCCGCGTCCAGGGGATCTTCTTCATGGGCGCCCATTTCGCGGGCGGAATTGCCCCCTTGCTGGTGGCGGCACTGGAACCGCGCCTCGGCTGGCGGGGCGTCTTCCTTTTCTTTGGGGTGCTCGGCCTGGTGTGGGCTGTCTGGTGGCTGCGGTGGTTTCGCGACGAACCGTCGGAGCATCCGTCCGTCGCAGCGGAAGAACTGCGCCTCATCGAAAAGGGCCGCACGGATGCTGCTTCGCACTCGCCGGGCCTTTTGTGGAAGGTCCTTCCCCGGAATCGCGACCTTCAGGCGCTCTGCGCAAGCTACTTCGCCAATGGTTACGGTTTCTACTTTCTCATCACCTGGCTGCCGTCATACCTGGAGGAGCAGCGCGGCTTTAGCAAGGCTGCCCTCTCTCTTTTTGCCGGGCTGCCGCTGTTACTCAGTCTTTTTGCGGACGTCCTGGGCGGCGTTGCCACGGACTGGCTGACAAGGAAGTTCGGCATCCGCGCCGGCCGCACTGCCGTGGGATTCGCCGCCTATGCCGTGGCTGCCGCTGCCATCTTCGCCGCTGCGTTTGTTTCCGGCGCGACCCTCGCCGCCGTCCTCATCGCCGTCGCCGCCGCAATGTCCATGTTTACGCTGGCCGCCAGTTGGGCCGCCTGCCTGGATATTGGCGGTCCACACGCAGGCATAATGTCGGCCGCAATGAACACCTCGGGCCAGGTTGGGGGAATCCTCAGCCCGCTGGTGCTCGCTTATATCGTCGAAGGGTCGGGCGATTGGAGGCTTCCCCTGGTCATCATGAGCGCCCTCTACGCCGTCGGGGCGTTGGCGTGGCTGGTAGTTGATCCTCGGCGCCCATTACTCGGCGGAGAGCGCCGGACCGCCGCCACGAGGTGAATCGATGCACTACACGCGGCGACAGGCCCTTAGTTTTTCCGCCGCGGCGCTGGCGCCGCCGTCTGAACGCCACAATGTCATCCTCGTTCTCGCGGACGATCTCGGCTATGGCGACATCGGATGTTATGGATCAGAGCTAGGAGTCACGCCGCACCTGGACAGGTTGGCGGCTGACGGTGTCCGCTTCACCGCGCATTACAGTTGCTCGCCGGTCTGTTCGCCTGCACGCGCCGCATTGATGACGGGCCTGGTCCCCGATCGTACGGGAGTCACCGGCGTCCTGCGCGACGCCGCCGACTCCACGGGGCTTTCGCTGAAGTGCAGAACGCTGGCTGACGAGCTGAGAGCACAGGGGCGGAAAACTGTACTCATTGGCAAGTGGCACCTGGGCATGTCCGAACCGTACTGGCCCACCCGCCGCGGCTTCGATTACTTCTGGGGATTTCTGAACGGAACCATCGACTACTATACTCACCGCTCGCTCGGCGGAGGGGGCACTGGGCGGCGAACCACGTACGAAAACGAGCGGCCCATCACGCTCGACGGCTATTACCCGGAGTTGGCCACCGCGAAGGCGGTGGAGTTCGTGGAATCGAACCGATCTCAGCCGTATTTTCTGTTTCTCTCGCTGGCGCTTCCCCATACGCCCCTGCAGGCGCCGGAGAAATGGGTCAGACCGTTTCGCGGACGCATGCCGGATGCGCGCGCCCGGTACGCCGGGATGCTCCGATGTCTCGACGACGGAATCGGACAAGTGCGGGCCGCGCTCGAACGCACCGGCCAGTGGTCACAAACGGTCATCGTTTTTGCCTCGGATCACGGATGGGTCAAGAAGCGGACGCCGGAGGTCGCCGGAGCCGGCAGGAACGAACCCTTTCGCGGCGGCAAATACGAACTGCTCGAGGGAGGCATTCGCGTGCCTTGCATCGTGTACTGGCCCGGGCTGGCGAAGCGGGGCTCGGTGTGCACTGAGCCGACGTGGCTCGCCGATTGGTTTCCAACCCTCACTGGGAAGCAGACTGCGGACGGCCAGGACCTCCACGCGCTGCTGGCCGGCAGGCGGGCGTTGCAGGACCGGGATCTCTGTTGGCGCTTTGCCGACGCGCTGGTCCATACGCCGCTCAGCCACGCAATTCGCCGTGGCGACTGGAAGCTGCTGGATGTCGGGTCCGAGCGAGGGCTCTTCGACCTCTCTCATGATCCTGCCGAAGAGCGGAATCTATCTGGCCGGTATCCCCGGGTAGTGGCTGACCTCGAGCGACGGCTTACCGTTTGGACCCGCAGCATCAACCGACCGTTGTAGCCGCGGTTTTGCGATCTGCCGGGGCCGAACCCGATGGTCAGCCTCTGTTCTGCGAGCCTTGACCCTGATCTGCTACCACTTTGGTCAGCGCCTGGGGGCCTTCTTGCTTCTTCCGCGCAGTGTTGTGCCCTTTCATAGCCGGTCTCCCTTCCTTTGATTGATTGAGTGTAAGGGAACTTACCGCATCCCATCTGGAGGGGCTTCCTTCTCACTGAGCACCTCAGGGCCGAGCGCGTGAGCACCCGGCATGGAGGACGGCAGACGACGTACGCCGCCATTGCTCACCGTGGCCGTCGGGACGAGCGGCACCGCGCCGCGGGCGCGTGTTGATCGGCGGATGGGGCGACGGTGCGCTCCGGTCCCCATGCCTGGCACAGAGTGAACCTTTGGCACAGGGCCGCGCCGCGGTTGTCCCTTTTACATCAACCATTTAGCGACTGGTCCATCGCTTGCAATGCAGAGCCGCAATGAAGTTCGCAGGTATTCTTCTGCTGCTGGCCGGCGTCGACGTGTGGGCCGATGCAGTGGAGAACGTCAATTCGCGCTACACGATAGAAAGCGTCGAGCTAAGCGGCGGCAACCGGTCTAAGCTGAGCACCGAGATGCGCGACGAGCTCGACCGGCTGGTCGGGCAGAAGTTCGATCCCGAGGTCTCGCGGCAGATTGCCGGGCGCCTGCGCAAGCAACTGCGCGCATCCGACGTCACGCACAGGCTCGAAAAGGGCGAGAAGCCGGATTACGTCAAGCTGGTTTTCGAGTCGCACCGCAAACACCGTGACTCGGACGCCCAGGTGACGAAGCTCGCCTACCACTCCCGGAACGGCTGGACAGGCGCTTTACAGAGCCGCGCGCGGGCCGGCGTGCTGACAGCCGAGTTCGGCATTGAGAGTGACGCCGACGAACTGCTGGAGCGCAACGCGGGCTTCAATGTAGGCGCGTCGGCCGGAATCGGCGAACACGTGCAGGTGCGGTTCACTTACGAGGCCTTTCACCAGAAATGGAACGCCGCCACGGTCACCGCCCTCGAAAACGACCCGGCGGTCCCGGGAATTTACCGTGAGCGATTCAATTATCAGCCGACGGTTACGATTCAGCTTCCCGGCTCGCTGACAGTGACCGCGGGCATGAGCTTTCAGGAATTTCAGACCCAGTTTCCGGTCGCCCGAACCGAGGCGGCCAATGCCGCGATAGGAACTCTGCGCTATCGCGGACGTTGGTCCGGTCCAGGATTATCCAGGCAGGAGATGGATACAGGGTACAGCCTGCGGGCGGCCACCAATTCTCTGGACAGCGACTTCGTGTACGCGCGCCACCTCTGGAGCGCGCAGTACACGTATCGCTATGACGAGCACGCGCTTGTGATTCGAGCGCTGGCGGGCCGGATCTCCGGCATCGCGCCGCTGTTCGAACGGTTCGTGCTCGGCAACACATCCACGCTGCGCGGCTGGAACAAGTTCGACGTAGCGCCGCTCGGCGGCAGCCGCTCAATTCACGGGAGCGCCGAGTACCGATACGACAACCTCATGGTTTTCTACGACGCCGGCTCCGTGTGGGACCGCGGCGAAACCATCGTGGCGCGCCACTCGGTCGGCGGCGGCATTCGCAGCCACAATCTTGCCATCGGAGTCGGCTTTCCCGTAAACCGCGATGGTGTCGCGCCCGTATACTTCATAGCGCTCTATTTTTAGGACAAGGGTGCCCCTGAGCCGACCGAAAATAATCGCCTGCGCCGCCGCGGCTGCCGCATGCGCCGCGCTGTGGGCGATCGAGCTGACCGTGCGGCCGGTCGATGGGGAGTTCCAAGTGCTGGCGCCCGGCCTGCATTTCCTCCAAGGCAAGCCGCTTGATCGCCTGCGCGCCGGCAACACGGTCGCCTTCGATTTCCAGCTCAGCGTGCTGGGCGACGGCAAGACGTCCGTCCTGCAACGCTCGTTCGAGCGCTTTGCCATCAGTTACGATCTGTGGGAAGAGAGGTTTTCGATTTCGCGTCTCCGCAGCAAGCGCGGCTCGGCCTCGCACCTGACCGCGGCGGACGCCGAGACCTGGTGCATCGGCAACATGCGTTTCAACACCACGGGGATTCCACGGGACAAGACGGTGTGGGTGCGGCTGGAGATCCGGCCGCAGAACGCGAAGGAGCGCGACTCCGCTCTTGATGAGCCCGGCATCAGCCTCGCAAACCTGGTCGACCTGTTCAGCCGAGCCGCCCGCGCGCGCGACAGTGACTTCTGGCGAGTGGAAAGCAGCCCGATGCGCCTGTCCGATCTGTTGCCCCGGCCCGGGCGAGGTGCCGATTGAACCGGCTGCGCAACCGTCTGATCCTGATCTTCGTCTTGGCGACGACGGCGCCGCTCGCGGCCACGGTATGGATCACCACGGCGCTGCTCGATCGCAGCCTTCGCCTGGCATCCACGCGCGAGCTCGATGAGCTTTCCAAGTCGCTCGAGACAACCGGCCGGGCGCTCTACCAGAGGACCCGCGAATCGCTCGTCAACGACGTCGAGGCGGGCCGCTTGCAGCCGCTGCGGTTTGCGCGCGCCGAACGCACAAACTGCGGGCCGCCGGCCGCGGCTGATGGCCGCTGCTGGCCCGTCTCGGTGCAGGATTTCTACGATAGCGGCGAAGCCGAGCACCTGCTGACGGCCGGCCCGGACGGCGCCGAGCTGCAGTACATGGTGCGTCGCGGCGACGAAGTGCTGGTGTATTCAAAGCCACTCGGCACGGGCTTGAAGCGAGTGGCCGCGCAATACTCCCAGGCGCGCGCGCTGGTGGAAGGGTGGAGTGCCCGCGATCTGCGCCGTGGATTTCAGCTCACGCTCATCCTGCTCGCGGCGGGTGTGTGGCTTCTGGCCCTGGTGGCGCTGATCTACTGGGCGCACCGGATTAGCAGTCCCATCCACGAGCTCACCGGGGGGCTTTCGCAGCTCGCTGCCGGAAATCTGGCAGCGCGGTTGCGGCCCCGCTCTCGCGATGAAGTCGGCGCGGCCATGGAGGCATTCAATCACACCGCCGAGCAGTTGCAAACCAGCCGCGACCGTCTCGTCTACCTGACACGCCTGGCGAGCTGGCAGACGCTGGCGCGCAAGATGGCGCACGAGGTGAAGAATTCGCTCACGCCCATCCGCCTCACCATGGAAGAGCTGACCGCGCGGCATCGCGGCGACCGCTTCCTCGAACAGGCGGCGCAGATTGTGGTGGACGAGGTGGCGACACTGGAGCGCCGCGTGCGAGCTTTTTCGGAATTTGCCGCTGAGCCGCCGGTGCGGCCCGGCGCGGTTGACGTGACCGCTCTCATCGAGGAACGCATTTCGTTTCTGAAGGCCGCTCATCCCGAGGTCATTTATCAGGTACACCTCGCCGCCGGCAGACCCATGGCCCTGGCCGACGAGGACCTGATCAAGAGCGTATTGACCAACCTCCTCGAAAACGCGGCGGAGGCGGCAGGTGGCGGCGGCGTCCTTCTATGCAGGACCAGGGTCGACGGCGGGCAGGTGGGGATTGAAGTCCACGACTCGGGGCCGGGCCTCAGCCTGCACGCCAGGGAGTCGCTGTTTGAGCCCACGATCTCGTTCAAGAAGGGCGGCATGGGGCTGGGGCTATCGATCGCCCGCCGCAGTGCCCTGCTCTCGGGCGGTGATATCCTGCTGATCGAGAGCGAGCTCGGAGGCGCGGCGTTCCGGGTGGTGCTGCCGCTCAGCCGCGATTCGGCTGCTGTAAATGTCCATGCCAGCGAAGCGTGTACTCATACTTGACGACGAAGAGAATATTGGCCGCTCTCTGCGCCTGATCCTCGAGCACGAAGGCTACAAGGTCTTCATCTTCCGTTCCGCGAGCGATTTCAGGGCGGCGCGCCTGCCCGCCGACGTTTACCTGCTCGACGTGCGCTTGCCCGATGGCAACGGCATCGAGCTTCTGCGGGAAGTGCGCCAGGGCGACAGCCGCGCGCCGGTGATCATGATCTCCGGCCAGGCGACCATCGCCGACGCCGTGGAAGCAACACGCGCCGGCGCCTTCGATTTCCTGGAGAAGCCGCTCAGCCGGGACAAGGTGCTGCTTTGCCTGAAGAACGCGGTCGAGCAGACGGCGCTGCGCGAGGAAAACGAGCGCCTGCGTGAGCTGGTCGGCGGCGGCCGGATGATCGGGTCAGGCCCGGCGTTCCAGCGCGTGCTCGAGCAGGCGACCATGGCGGCGCGCTCGGACGCGCGCGTTCTGCTCAGCGGGGAATCGGGCACCGGCAAGGAGCTGCTCGCAGCGCACATCCACCAGCAGAGTCCGTTCCGCGCGGGACCGTTCGTGAAAGTGAACTGCGCGGCGATCCCCACCGAGCTGATCGAGAGCGAGCTGTTCGGGCACGAAAAAGGCGCGTTCACCGGGGCGGCGGCGGCGCGGCGCGGCAAGTTCGAGCTGGCCGACGGCGGCACCATCTTCCTCGACGAGGTCGGCGATTTGCATGGGGCGTCGCAGGCCAAGCTGCTGCGGGTCCTGCAGGAGGGCGAGTTTCACCGGGTCGGCGGCGAGCAGCCCATCCGCGTGAGCGTGCGCGTGATCTCCGCGACCAACCGGGACCTCGGTGAGCTGGTCGCGCAGCAGAAATTCCGCGAGGACTTATATTATCGGCTGTGCGTCGTCCCCATTCGCGTGCCCGGCTTGCGCGAGCGGAAATCGGACATCGCTCCGATGGCCGGGTACTTTCTCGAGGAGTTCTGCTGCCGCAATAATTTCCGGCCGAAGTCGTTCGATCCGGCCGTGTTCCCTGTGCTCGAGGGCTATGGCTGGCCGGGCAACGCGCGCGAACTGCGGAACGTGGTGGAGCGTATGGCCATCCTGACGGCCGGCGACGTGCTGGGCGTCGAGGCTGTTCCCCTCGAAGTGCGGCACGCGCGAGACGCCGGTCCCAAATCGAGCGTGCAGGAGGCGCGCCTGGCCGCCGAGCGCGACCACATCCTGCGTGCGCTCGATGAATCCAACTGGAATGTCTCGGGCGCCGCCCGCGCGCTCGGCATGGAACGAACCAATCTGCACAAGCGCATCCGCGCCCTCAGCATCACGCGCGCCCAGTAGCGTTTGCCACCCGTTACCGACAGTCGTATGTCTCTCAGAGACGCCGGCCCGCTGATGATGATTGACGCAACAACCGACGTGTCGAGTGGTAGACGCAGCCCCAACCGGATGTGTGTATATCGTGGTCGCAGCCGATGAGATGCCAGAGCGGCTGCGCCTGCTTGCGGCAAACGCTTGGTCAGTGTTTGAATCGCGTATCGCTCAGGCGCAATCGGACATTTCAGAGATCCGAGTGGCCCCCCCGTGCAAGTTCGAGGCGGTTCTCCTCGTACCGGGACTTTCGCCGGCGGCATCCGGACAAATTTCGGGCGCAAATTGGAGAGGTCAGGGTGCGGAACCGACCCTGAGATCGCCGGAGGATCTGGGATAACGTCCGAGCGTAAACCTCGCCGGAAGGTCTGCTACGCTCTAAGGTCGGAAACAGGATGCGCTGCGGGGTCATTCCTCTCCTTCCGCTTTGTTTGCTGACCGGCACAACCGCGCGGGGCTTCGGCGGGCATGTCGAGATGCCGTTCGATTTTCTGCACAACCAGATCGTGCTCCGTGCAATCGTGAACGGCAAGGGACCTTACAGCTTTATCCTGGACACCGGCACGCGCGCAACCACGATTGCCCTCCATCTGGCCGAGAGCTTGCATTTGCCCCTGGGTACACGTACACCGGAAAGCAAGGGCATAGGCAGCCGCCGCAACATCGGCCGGCAGACGATTTGCGATGAGCTGCGGATAGGCGGCTTGATTGCTCGGAACCTTCCCGTTGCCGTGCTCGACCTGTCGGGAGTTTCGGCGGTGATGGGACGGCGATTGGACGGGGTCCTGGGCTTTGATTTCCTGGAGAAACGAATTATCCAGATCGATTATCCGCTGCGCCGGATTCGCTCGTATGAGGTATCGCCGTTCTCGCCGCCGGTTCGACCTGCCGCTTCAGCCCGGCGATATGCATTTCCCATGCGCTTCCTGAATGCGTGGATTCTTCCCGTGATCGAGAATTGCTACGTGAACGGAACCAAGGTTCCCGTCACGGTGGATACGGGCGCCAGCCTCGGACTCATTCTGTTCCCGGAGGCCATCCGGCGCCTCGGCTTTGAGCAACTGGCGAAAGATGGGATCCCGCTGAGGGCAGCCGGCTATCTCGGGACGGCGCAACTCACAAAGGGATGGGTCCGGAGCGTCGTGCTGGGCACGATTGATCTTCAGGCCATCGAAGTCGCCTACGCCCGAAAGGGCTACGGCGAGGCGGAAAACTTCGAACAACGCGGGGGCAACCTGGGGAACGCCGTGCTCCAGGACTTCATCCTGACGCTCGACTACGTAAACCGCGAAGTCGTGCTGGAGAGCGCCGGGGATGAGTGAAGGGGCAGCGGGGAGGTTCGTGCGGATTCTGAACGCGTTCGTGTGCCTTGCGCTGACTTTCGTTGGGGCGAGACCCTCTCGCGCCGACATCCTCGTGAATGCCGCCGGGGCAACCTTTCCGTATCCGATTTACGCGAGGTGGTTCGATCAGTTCCACCGGCTGCGCCCCGGTGACAACATCAATTATCAATCCGTCGGCTCCGGCGCAGGGATTCGTCAGTTGCTCAACGGTGTCGTCGATTTCGGCGCCTCCGACCGGCCGATGACCGACGAGCAACTTTTGCGGTCCAGCGTGAAGATTCTCCACTTCCCATCCGTGCTCGGCGCCGTGGTGCCGGTTTACAACATCCCCAAAGTCGATGCGGAACTGAACTTCACGCCTGCCGCACTGGCGGGCATATTTCTGGGTGCCATCAGACGGTGGAACGATCCGGAGATCGCATCAGCGAACCCTGGTGTTGCGCTTCCGGACGCGGACATCCTTCCGGTCCATCGCTCGGACGGCAGCGGAACCACCTACATCTGGACGGAGTTCCTCTTGAAAACTAATGCCGTCTGGAAGAGCAGGGTCGGTGCGGGCGCATCCGTGAGCTGGCCGGCGGGACTCGGCGCCAAGGGCAACGAAGGTGTCGCCGGGATTGTGAAGCAGACACCGTGGTCATGCGGGTACGTGGAGCTTGTGTACGCCAGCCACAATCGCATCAGGTATGGCCGCGTGCGCAACGCTTCCGGCAGATTCGCGAGAGCCGATGTCAGAACCATCAAGGCCGCCGCCGCATCCGTCGCCAATCAGATGCCGGACGACTTTCGAGTGTCCATCACAAACGCCCCGGGCAGGGACGCATACCCGATCGCGAGCTTTACGTGGCTGCTGACGCCGGCGAAAGTCGAGGATGCCCGGAAGAGGGAAGCGATCCGCGCTTTCCTGCGCTGGATGCTGCAGAGCGGCCAAAGAGTGGCCGAACCCCTCGGCTACGCTCCGCTTCCGGCTCCGGTGGCGGCGAAGGCACTCCAGGCGATCGAGCAGATTCGCTAGTGTGCAGTGCCGCATCGGGTTTGCCGATGTACGCAGCGCAGAGACGCTCACTCCGAGCCGCAGCCATGAGCGGTTGTCAAGTTACGCCGGACGGCACATTAGCCCGCATCTGCCCGGTGGCACCCGCCCCGGCTCTTGCGCGACGCTCGCGACCAGGGTGCCGGGCTATTTTCCGGCGGGAAAGTGGCCGCGGACCGCACTTCTCGTAGAGATTCGTGAGAAATGGAGGCTATGATCTACTGTTGTTCCGGCTAGAAGTGAGATTTTCACACTCAAGCCGTGGAAAACCCGTACACGGCACGGGGTTGTGGTCATGTCACGGAAGATTAACACACGCGTCACGCGCACGTAACTGCCTCCCTCTACTCTGGCTGTAAGAACCATGAGACACAAACATTCTTTAGTGGTCATGTTCTGTTTTGCCGCATCGCTTGCTTTCGGCCAGAGCGATCAGGCCCGAATCGGCGGCACCGTCACCGACAGCGCCGGCGCTATAGTTCCCGGCGCGGCTGTCGTTGTCAAGAATGAGAAAACCGGCAGCGAGCGAAGCGCCAGCGCCAATGCCGAGGGACATTACCTCGTCACCAACCTGCCGCCTGCGCAATACACGGTCGCTGGGAAGGCGCCTGGCCTCGGGCCCACGACGGTGAGCCGCATCACCCTGACGGCGGGCCAGGAACGCGCCGTCAACCTGGTGCTCGAACCCGCCGCGCTGCAACAGCAGATCACCATCTCGGGCGGCGAGCTGATGGTTGTGGACACAAGCTCCGCCCGAATCGGCGGGAACGTGAACGAACGCGAAGTGGCGACCCTGCCGCTGAACGGCCGGCATCTCTCGCAGCTCTACCTGCTCGTCCCGGGAGCACAAACAGCCGGAGGCGGCTCTTTCGATAACATCCGTTTCAGCGGACGCGCAAACCAGCAAAACGCCATCCGTTTTGACGGCGTGGAGGCGTCCTCGATCATCGACGCCTCGCCCGGCAACCTCAACGGCGAGACGTCTACGGGCTTTCGGCTGCAGACCAGCCTGGAGAACGTTCAGGAATTTCGGGTCGAGTCGAGCAATTATCCGGCCGAGTACGGCACGGGCACCGCAGGCCAGATCTCTGTGGTCACCAAGTCCGGTTCGAACGAGTTCCATGGCGCGGTTTTCGAGTACATTCGCAACAATGCAATGGATGCCCGGAATTTCTTCGACGGATCCGATACCTCGCCGCTGCGGCTGAACCAGTTTGGCGGCTCGCTTGGCGGCCCCATCGTCCGAAACAAGCTGTTTTTCTTCGGCAATTATGAAGGCCTCCGGCAGCGCGCCGGCGTGAACATCCTCGAAGCGGTTCCCAGCGCCGCGGCGCGCGCCCGCGCCGTTCCGTCCATTGCGCCGCTGATGGCAGCTTACCCGGCCGGGGGCACGCCGACTTCCAACCCGGACCTCAACCTCTATCGTTTGAGCTCCAGCTCCGCCATGGATGAGAATTACGGCAGCCTCCGCTTCGATTACCGGATCAGCGACAAGTATTCTCTGGCCGCACGCTACTTTCGCGACCAGGGCGAGCTGACGAGTCCCTTGAATGTGACTGGCAACTACCAGCGCGTGAGCGCCGTGCCGCAGAACGCCATGGTCAGCCTGCAGCAGATCCTCAGCCCCTCGGCAATCAACGAGACCAAGGCCGGTCTGAACGCCTATAAGAGCCGCATCAACGGAGTAGCGCCGAATCTGAATGGTATCGACCTTTCGGCCGTATCGGTCGATTTCACGGGCACAGCTACCATCGCAGGCATCGGAGGGCAGGGCGTCTCCGGTGGGGCAGCGCGCATTGGCGGCCTGGTGCGGTCGAACAGCGCGCAAAACGGACGAGCCGTGCCGTACACCAACTACACCCTCACTTTTGCGGATCAGTTGAGCCTCATCAGAAACGATCACTCGTTCAAGTTCGGCGTCGAGGTCCGGCCCATCCGGCTGTACACTGACCGTCTGGGCGGCACGACCTATACGTTTTCAAATCTCAATGACCTGCTGAACAATAGCCCGGGCCGAGTGGAGGTGATCGGGGACATGAGCGCGCCAAACCCGCTGCACGGCGGGGCCACGGGTAATCGGTTCCTGAAGCAGACCTACTACATCGGTTACGCGCAGGACGAATGGAAGATCCGGCCGAACCTGACCATGAACTACGGCGTCCGGTATGAGTACTACTCGGTGCTGCACGAAGATCGCAACCTCTTCACTCTCTTCGACATGAACACCGCGACGCTGCAAGGGCCGGACACGCCGTGGTACAGCAGCTCGAAACTGAACTTCGGTCCCCGGCTCGCGTTCACGTGGGCGCCCGCGCGCTTCAAGGACAACACCGTGTTACGGATCGGCGCGGGCTACTACTACGGTCCGGGGCAGACTGAAGATCAGGTGCAGCCGATCGACAGCGACCGGGTCACCGTAACTGCCGCGAATGCAGTCTTCCCCGTGCAGAGCCAGCAGATCATCTCCAGTTTTGACGCGAATCACATGAAGGGATTCGCCCCGCGCGTCTATGCTCCGGGCTACACGCTGCCCGAGAAAATCCTGTCGTACACCGCCTCGATCCAGCAGCGTTTGCCGTTCGATACCGTGCTCACCGCGGCCTACGTGGGCAGCCAGGGACGCAACCTCTTTCTACGAGCCTGGACGAACGTAATGACCGGCGTCGCGATGAACCCGGCGAGCGGCGCCGGGCTTCCCGTACTCGAATTCGGCGATCGCTTTGCGCAGCTCGACTACAAGACTAGCGGCGGCACGGACCACTACGATTCGTTGCAAGTGACCGCAAACCGGCGCTTTAGCAAGGGCCTGACCATCGGCTCGCAGTGGACTTGGGGGCACAGCATTGGCAATACGGGCGGCTCGAATGAGGCCCAGACGCAGGCAAGCCCCTTCGATTTCAGTCTCGACCGCGGCAACAATGCATTCGATGTGCGCCACAATTTCAACGCCAGCGCCATGTACGAGCTACCGTTCGGCAAGGGGCGCAAGTACCTGAGCGGCGGAAACAGTGCAACGGAGTTCCTGCTGGGAGGCTGGGAGATCGGGGGCGTGGTGAATGCCCGCACCGGTCTGCCGATCGACGTGACCCTGGCTCGCAACGACGTCGCTTATCGGGTAAACTCGACGGGCGCCATTGTTGATAAGCCGATTGCGGCATCCGGCGGCACAATCCTCACAACTCCGCTTGTGAATAATCCCTGGGGTGGCGCGTTCCGCAATAATCGCCGGCCCGATGTGGTTCCCGGCGTCAGTCCATACCTGTCTTCGACGGCTGACAAGAGGGTGTTTCTCAACCCGGCAGCGTTTGCGATTCCGGCTCCAGGCACATTCGGCAACCTGGGCCGCTGGGCCTTGCACGGGCCGGGTCTCTCCCAGTTCGATCTCACGCTGCACAAGCGGTTTCGGGTGAACGAGAGGGTGAACATCGAGTTCCGGTCGGAGATCTATAACATCCTGAACCACACGAACTTCAAGAATCCCGTGTCGCGGTTGAACAATGCCCTGGGCACGGGACGCAATCAGGTTCAGCCCGGAGAATCGTTCACAGCCGCCGCGGCGGGCGGCACGTTCGGGCTTGCCACCTCTACCGTGACGAAGGGTGTAGGGCTTGGCACCAGCCGCCAAGTGCAGTTGGCGCTGCGGCTGAACTTCTAACCCGGATTTCTGAACGTGCGTCGCCGGGAGGCGCAGCACAGCGCGAAGTGCACGAGCGTGCTCAGTAGGTAGCGGACGCGCAACCCAGTCGGTCCGCCTTCCGCGGCAGGTACAGCTGATGCTAATCCCGTGCTAATCCGCGGAGACCTTGTTCGGCCTGGTGTCCGAAATTGTCAGGCCTCAATCGCCGCTCCTGAAGCCGTGTTCGCAACTCGATCCGTCTCAAAGAACAACTCCAGTGCGTTGCGCTTGCTGGTCTCTGGCTGGAGTGACGCCGCTGAGAAATGCCGGCAAGAGATCGAAGCACCGCTGCAAGCGATAGACTGTGACAGTCCTTGGCTGGTCGACAGGAGACGAAGAGTATGCACTGGTTTTCACAGCATCAGGTCGTGTCAGCGGCCATTGGGGCGCTCACCCTGCCGCTGGTGGCGGCCGAGAGCCTGATCCAGGTAGATCGCCGTGCTCAGGTTGCCCGCGCCGACCTGGTGTTCGACCGCCCGGCAACCCGCCCCGAAGAGGGCATGCCCGTGGGCAACGGCCGCATGGGAACGCTGATCTGGACCACCCCGTCGGCGCTGAAGATGCAGATCAATCGCGTCGATCTGCACGCGATGGACAGCACCACCGTGAGTTTTCCGCGCGCCGATTCCGATTACGGCAGCGCCTGCGCTTATGTGGATGTCAACCTTGTCGACGCGGGCGATGACGTGTTTCTACCGGGCTCCTTTCGTCAGCACTTGGCTCTCTACGACGCGCTCATGACCGCTAAAGGTAGGGATCTGACCGCGCGTGCGCTCGCTTGGCCCAACGGCGACGTGATCGCCCTCGAAATAGATGACCAGCGCGACCAGCCGGCTGCCGTCAACATTGATCTGCGCATGCTGCGCTACCAGATTCAGTATCATCACGGCCAAAATTATCGGCTCGCGCGTGATCATGCGGTAATGTTCCGGACGGCCGAACACATCGCCACCGCAACCTTGCTCGTCGATGACGGCCGGATCGCGTTGACTCAGCAGTTCCGCGAAGGCAAGTACTATGGCGCCTCGGCTGTTGCCGTCGGCGTGGTCGGCCGTCCCTCGCGCGCGCGCTACCTGAACCAATCCACGGTGCAGTTGTCCGTAGCTCCGGGCAAAGGCCGTTTCACCATCCTGATTGCGAGCGCCGCCGGCGCCAAACCCGCCCAGGACACGGCGAAGATCGCACTTCAGCAGTTGGCGTCCACGCCCGGAGATTTCGAAACTCTGCGCCGCGAGACAAGCGAATGGTGGAGCCGGTTCTGGGCACGCGGCGGAGTCTACATGCACAGC
>JACOTZ010000394.1 GCA_016178155.1 Acidobacteriota bacterium | reverse complement strand
TAGAATCGGCGCGAGGGCGGTTGGGCGGCAGTTCCTGTTAGCCGAAGTTCGTCACCGACAGGATTTCGAACCGCTTGCTGACGCGCGCGGCTCAGTAAGTGCCGTCAAATCAGCGGAAGCGTTCTGAGCCACGACCGTCAGGGAGTGGTGGTGACGAACCTCGGTTAGCGCCGGACCGCGGCTCGTGCGGGGCGCCGCTCCACAGCGCGGTCGCCGGGGGTTGAGGTTGATGGTTGAGACATGCGAATGAAATATCGATACGAGGAGTTCACTTGGCCTGAGATCCGCGGCGCGGTGGCGGAGAATCGCGTGGCGGTGCTGCCGGTCGGTACAGTCGAGCAGCACGGGCCGCACCTGCCGCTGGTCACCGATGTGCTGACGGCGACCGAGATCTCGCGGCTCGCGGTCGAGCGGATCCCGCACGAGGCGGTGCTGATGCCCGCTGTGTATTACGCCTTTAACGAGCACCACCTGGATTTCCCGGGCACGATCGCGGTCGAGGGGACCACCTTTCTGAACTACGTGACGGATATCGGGCGGAGCCTCGCGCATCACGGCTTTCGCAAGATCCTGCTGGTGAACGGCCACGGAAGCAACGTGCCGTTTCTCGATATCGCCGCACGCAACATCACAAACAGGACGGACGCCGTCTGTGCGATGGTCCCCTGGTGGAACCTGGTCCCGCGCGAGCTGCTCGAAGAACTGCGCGAGTCGGCGTATCCGGGGGGCATGGCGCATGGCTGTGAGCTGGAGACTTCTGTGCTGCTGTACTTGCGGGGGGACCTGGTCCAGTTCGAAAAGGCGGAGGCGGATTTTCCGCCGCAACGCTCCGAGTTCTTTTACTGGGACCTGCAGTCGCCGTCGCCGGTATTCTTCCAGGAGTTTTTCAGCCGGTACTCGCGCACGGGGACCTCGGGCGATCCGACCAAGGCGACCGCGGAGAAGGGGCGAAGGTTTGTGGAGGGCGCGGTGGAGCGCATGGTCCGGCTGATCGGCGAGCTGAGGGAGCGGGAGATCCGGCCGCGGGTGGATCATCATTAGTGCGGTGTGCGGCCTCCAGATTTGACACTCCCTTGCGGTCGCGGCTCGGAATTTCCCGTGTCGCATTTTCACGGCAGATCGGAGAGCGGCGAGATTCTCCAGCGCGTCCGCGGTCTGGAATCCGGGGTTGGTACAATCAGTCGGAATCAAGGAGGGTTTTATGAAGAACTGGATTGCAGGAACGGCTCTGGTGTTCCTGTTGGGCGCGGGCAGCGCGATTGCCGGCGAGAAGAAGCTGATGCACTGCTTCGCGTTCACGCCGATCGAGACTGCATCACAGGCCGAGTGGGATGCGTTCTACAAGGCCACCGACGCGATCGTCGGCAAGGTTCCGGGTGTCACCCGCGTTTGGTACGGCAAACTCCGGCAGCCGCTGGCGATTTTCCAGGTGGATGCCGAGGCTCGCAAGAAGTTGGGCGCGGGCGAAAAGGATGTTGCGGGGAAGGTGACCCGGCTGATGCGGCAGCACGGCGTCTGTATGGAGATGGACGACGCGGGGACGCTGAAGACGTACGCCGCTCACCCGTATCACGAAGAGTGGATGGACGCGTACGTGAAGGTCCGGGTCGCGGGCACCACGACGTTCGACATCCTGGGGCAATAACGTCTCCTTGGCGGTAAAGGTCCCGGCGCGGCGGCGAGCGTGCGCGCATTCAGCCGCGGCACGCTCATATATTGCTTTGCCGGGCAAGCCGGGCGGTGGGGCCGGCCGCGGCCAGGGGGCGCCCTACGGCCGGCAGAACCTGTAACCGCTTTCGCCGACAAGAGCGCGACCAGGGGCCAGACGAGCTGAGGCGCGCGGAAAGCGACGCCGGACGGGCCGATTTGCGGTAAAATTTATATTGTCAAGTCACACCTGGAGGGGTGAAGTCCATGTTTCGTCTGGATGCCGATCGGCCCGTCGAATTCTGTGATGGCCTGCGCCGGCGCGACTTCCTCCATGCGGGCGCCTTGTCCGCGCTGGGGCTCACGCTGCCGGGGCTGTTCCGGCTCAAGGCGTTCGGAGCCACGACCGATCCCCAAAAGGATGTGAACTGCATCATGCTGATGCTGGTCGGGGCGCCCAGCCAGATCGATACCTGGGACATGAAGCCGAACGCTCCGGCGGAGATCCGCGGACCGTTCAAGCCGATCAAGACGAACGTGCCGGGGATCGAAATCTCGGAGAATTTCCCGCGCATGGCGAAACACGCCGACAAGTATTCGCTGGTGCGCAGCGTCTATCACACGGCCGCCGCGGTGCACGATACCGGCCACCAGATGATGCAGACCGGACGGCTCTTCCAGGGTGGTATCGAGCACCCGCACATCGGCTGCGTGCTGGGCAAGCTGAAGGGGCCCAAGGGCGACGTGCCGGCGCACGTGCTGCTGCCGCGGCCCATCGGCAACACCGGCGGCAACATGCCGCACGGCCAGAGCGCCGGCTATCTGGGCAAGGCCTACGATCCCTTCGTGCTGAATGCGGATCCGTCGGACCCGAACTTCCGCGTACCGGACATGCTGCCTCCCGACTATCTGAGCGCTCTTCGGGTGGAACGGCGGCGCGAATGGCGTGCCGCCATCGACAAGACGGTGAGCATGTTCGAAACCTCGCAGGATGCGCGGCTGCTCGACTCGACCTTCCAGCAGGCCTATACGCTGATGTCCTCGCAGAAAGCGCGCGCTGCGTTCGAGCTGCACAAGGAGCCGGAGAAGGTCCGGGAAAAGTACGGCATGAACCGTTTCGGCCAGAGCTGCCTGCTGGCGCGGCGGATGATCGAGGCGGGGGTGCGCTTCGTCACGGTCAACATGTTCGAGACGGTCTTCGACGAGATCACCTGGGACATCCACGGGTCGAAGCCTTTCAGCCCGATCAGTTGCTACAAGGACCTGGTTGGTCCGATGTTCGACAACGCCTTCAGCTCGCTGGTGGAGGAACTGGGGGAGCGGGGGCTACTGGCCAACACGATGGTGGTGGCGATGGGCGAATTCGGGCGCACGCCCAAGGTCAACCCGGCAGGCGGGCGCGATCACTGGCCGCAGTGCTGGACTATCGTCATGGGCGGAGGGCCGCTGAAGGGCGGGACCATCGTGGGAGCGTCGGACGAGATTGCCGCGGCGCCGAAAGACCGGCCGGTGAATCCGGCGGAGGTCGCGGCGACGCTGTACCAGGGGCTCGGTATCGATCTCCGCGTTGAATTGCCGGGCGCGCAGGGGCGTCCGATTCCGATCGTGGACCGCGGCGTCGAGCCGATCCACGAGTTATTTGCGTAAGTCTTTGCCGTGATGACAAGAGTTCTGGTGTTTTTCGCGATGGCCGGTATTCTTCCGGCCGCCAAGCTTTCCATTTACCCGCCGAAGGTGGACCTCGCGGGGCCCGAGGCGCGCCAGCAGTTGCTCGCCGAAGCGGACCTCGGCCGAGCACAGGAGGATTGGACGCGGCTGGCGGAGTGGTCGTCTTCAAACCCCAAGGTCGCGGCGGTGGACGCGAGCGGGCTGGTCACGCCGGCGGGGGAAGGCGAGGCCGTGATCACGGCCCGGCGCGAAGGTCAGAGCGCCACTGTGAAGGTCAGGGTGCACGGCGCCCGCGCTCCCTTTACCTGGAGCTTTCGCAATCATGTGATTCCGGTGCTGACCAAGGCCGGATGCAACCAGGGCGCATGCCACGGCGCGCTGGCGGGGAAGAACGGTTTCAAGCTGACGCTGCGCGGCTACGATCCCGAGCTGGATTACGACATGCTGACGCGGCAGTCGGCGGGCCGGCGCGTCTCGCTCGCGGAGCCTTCGAGCAGCCTCATGCTGCTGAAGCCGACCATGGCCATCCCGCACGGCGGCGGGAAGCGCCTGGCGCCGAACTCACTCGAGTACCGCGTGATCGCCGAGTGGATCGCGGCGGGCGCGCCACGTCCGAATTCCAAGGACAAGGAAGTGGCCGCGCTCGAAGTATTTCCCGGGAAGGCCATCCTGAAGCCCGGGAGCGAGCAGCAGCTCGTGGTGCGCGCGAAGTACTCCGACGGCTCCATCGACGACGTGACGCGCTGGGTGAAATACACCTCGAACAGCGAGGGCGTCGCCACCGTGGACGAGTCGGGGCGAGTGAAAGTGACCGGCCACGGCGAAACGGCGGTTACCCTGTGGTATTCGAGCCGGGTGCTCTACGCGACCATCACCTCGCCGTACCCCAACACGGTGTCGCAGGACGTGTATGACAGTTTTCCGCGCAACAACTTCATCGACAATCACATCATCGCCAAGCTGAAGAACCTCAACATCGCGCCCTCGAAGCCGGCCGACGACGCGACGTTCATCCGGCGGGCGTATCTCGACACGGCGGGCATTCTACCCACGGCGGAAGAGGTGGAGCAGTTCCTCGCGGAGAAATCGGCGGACAAGCGCAGCAAGCTGATCGACCGGCTGCTCGAGCGCGAGGAGTTCGCCGATTATTGGGCGTACAAGTGGTCGGACCTGCTGCTGGTGTCCAGCCGCAAGCTGCGGCCGAACGCGATGTGGTCGTTTTACTACTGGATCCGGGACAGCGTCAAGCAGAACAAGCCGTGGGACGAGTTCGCACGCGAGATCTTCACGGGCACCGGCAGCACGCGCCAGAACGGCGCGCTCAACTACTTCGTGCTGCACAAGGACACGGTGGACCTGGCGGAGAACGTCACGCAGGCGTTCCTGGGGCAGCGGCTCACGTGCGCGCGCTGCCACAATCATCCGCTCGAAAAATGGACGCAGCGGCAGTACTACCAGTTTGCGAACCTGTTCTCACGCGTGGGCGTGAAGAACGGCAGCGAGCCGGGCGACTCGATCGTATATGTCAAAACGGCGGGCGAAATCAATCATCCGCGGCTGCTGAGGCCGCTGCCGCCGACGCCGCTGGACGGGCAGCCGGCGCCGCTCGATGCGCAGGCGGACCGCCGGCTTCATTTCGCCAAATGGCTGACCAGCCCCGATAACGTGTACTTCTCGCGCAACCTTGTGAATCGCGTGTGGGGGAACTTCATGGGCCGGGGCCTTTCGCACCCGGTGGATGACGTGCGCGCCACGAACCCGGCTTCAAACCAGGAGCTGTTCGACGCCCTGGTGAAAGATTTCGTGGATCACGGCTTCGACGTCAAGCACCTGATCCGCACCATCATGAACTCGAGCACGTATCAGCTCTCGGCGGAAGCGAACGCCACCAACCAGAGCGACAATATCTATTACTCGCGTTATATCGTCAAGCGTCTTCCGGGCGAGGTGCTGCTCGATGCGATGTCGCAAGTGACGGGCGTGCCGTCGGAGTTCCGCGGTTATCCCGCGAGTACGCGGGCGCTGCAATTGCCCGACACGCGCGTGGTGTCGCAGTTTCTGGAGGTATTCGGCCGGCCGAAGCGGGTCATCTGCGACGCTGCGGAGCGCTCCTCGGACCCCAGCATCACGCAGGCGCTGCACGTGATCAACGGCGACACGCTGAATCGAAAGCTCAGCGCGCCGGACGGGTATGTGTCTTTGCTGCTCAAGCTGGGGCTGTCGGACGCGCGCATTCTCGAACACCTGACGCTCTCGGCATTCAGCCGGTATCCGAGCGAAGCCGAGAAACAGCAGTGGGTCGCGATGCTCGAGAAGGCGCGGCTCGCGACCGGGACGCCGGAGGCGAAGCAAGAGGCGCGGCGGCAGGGGCTCGAGGACTTCGTGTGGGCAATGATGACGAGCAAGGAATTCATCTTCAACCATTAGGCTATGAGGTGTAAGGCGGTTCGAAGCATCGATCCTGCGCGCAGGCAGGAAGACCCGGGGCGCGAGGTCCGGCCGCGGATAGCGGGGAGCGGTCGTACGAGCGCAAGGCGCGCGTGGACGCCCTTCGCGCTCGCCGCTTTGCTGGCGCCGGCCGCATGGGCCGCCGACGCGCCAAGCTTCGCGAAGGATGTTGCGCCGATCTTCGCGAAGAACTGCATCGGCTGTCATGCGTCGGGCACGAAACTGGGCGCGCTGAGCCTGAGCACGTACGAAGAGATGCTGCAGGGCGGCCATCGCGGACCGGTTGTGGCGCCGGGCAAGAGCGCGGAGAGCCGCCTGTATCTGGTGATCGCGGGCAAAGCCGATCCAGGCATGCCGCTCGGCGGCGAGAAGCTGGCGGCGGGAGAAATCGAGACCATCCGCAAGTGGATCGACGCGGGCGCGAAAGGGCCGGCCGCGGGCGAAACAGTGCGGCTGAGCAGCGCCGTGAAAGTCCCGGAAATCCGGCCCCGGGTAGCGGTTAAACCCCAGATCTTTTCGCTCGCTTTCCAGCCGGGCGGCAAGATGATCGCGCTGGGCGGGTTCCGCGAGGTCAGGCTGCGGGAGACGGGCTCTTCCAAAGTGGTCCGCACGCTGGGAGAGCATGCGGACGCCGTGCGCAGCCTGGCTTTCTCGCGCGATGGAACGCTGCTCGCCGCCGCGGGCGGCCTGCCCGGACGCAAGGGCGAGGTGCGGATCTGGAGCGTGGAAGATGGCAAGCTGCAGCGCACGATCGAGGGCCACGCCGACTGTATCTACGCGGCCGCGTTCTCGCCGGACGCGAGGACGGTGGCGACCTCGAGCTACGACAAGCTGATCAAGATTTGGGAGGTCGCGAGCGGAAGGGAGCTGCGCACGCTGAAGGACCACATCGATGCAGTTTATGCGCTGGCGTTCACGCCGGACGGCACGCGGCTGATCTCCGGCGCGGCTGATCGCACGGTCAAGATCTGGAACCCGGCGACGGGCGAGAGGCTCTATACGATGGGCGAGCCCGCCGACGGGATTAACGCCATCGCAATCCACCCCACAGGCAAGCTGGTGGCAGCGGCCGGGCTGGACAAAAGCATCCGCGTATGGTCGCTGGGCGATCGTAGCGGAACTCTGCTGCATTCCTTGATCGCTCACGAAGACGCGATTCTGCGGATAGCCTGGTCCTCCGACGGCAAGCTGCTGGCTTCCGCCTCCGCGGACGGCACCATCAAGGTCTTTCGCGCGGAGGACCTGACCGAGATCAAGTCGATCGGCGGACAGCCGGACTGGGTATACGGGATCGAATTCTCGCCGGACGGCAAGCTGCTGGCGGCCGGGCGCTTCGACGGCTCGCTCAGTATTTATGACACGCAGAAGTTCAACGATCTGACGGAACTCCGGACGGCATCGAGGTAGCTCATGAATCGTCTCTTCCTGTTTGTCGCACTGGCCGCGCCGCTGGCGGCCGAGAAGATCGACCATCCGACCGGCTACCGCACCACTCCGCCGATCATTAACTCGGTGACACCGCGCGGGATCTCGCGCGGCACGACCGCGGAGCTGACGATCGACGGTCTGAACCTCGCCAAGGCGTCCACCATCCTTTTCGACAAAGCCGGCGTCAAGGGGCGGGTTCTGCGCGTGAAGGAGCTGCCGGACCTGCCCGAGGTGCGGCTGGGTTCGAACGGCACGCCATCAACCGTCGATCTCGGGCCGCTGCCGCCGCGCAACCGAGTCGCGGTAGAGGTGGAGATCAGCCCGGAGGCGGAGATCGGGCCGGTGAACTTCCGGCTTGTGAATCCTCTCGGTACGAGCCCGGAAGGGCGGTTGCTGATTGAGCCGTACTATGGCGAAAGCCCGGACCGCGAGCCCAACAACACGCCGGAGTCGGCGTTCGAGACGTTCCTGCCCACCATCCTGGTTGGCGAGATCAGCCGTCCAGGAGACGTGGACCTTTACAAAATCAAGGTAAACGCGGGTGAGCGGATCGTTTTCGAGAACGGCGCCGTGGAGCTTGGCTCGACCCTCGAGCCTGTGATATCGATCCTGGCCGGCAACCAATCCGTAGTTGCCGAGTTCGGCCGCAACCGCGGCCGCGCCACGCAATCGTTCGCGCACACCTTTGCCGAGGCCGGCACGTACTACATCCGGGTCAGCGATTACGAGCAGGGCGGGCGCAGCAGCCATTTCTACCGGCTCAAAGCGGGCACCTTCCCGCTGGCTCTATCGGCGTTTCCGCTGGGGGTCCAGAAAGGCGCGACCGCCGAGGTTGCGTTCCGCGGGTTGGAGCTTGGCGATCTGAAGCTGAAGATCAAGGGAGTGGCGGACGCAGGCCGCGAGGACGCGCTCGTGGTTCGCCCCGTAACGCCGGACGGCGCTTCGTTCAGCGAGGTGCGGCTGGCGGTGGGCCGCGAGCCCGAGCTGATGTCCGCGGGCACGAACACAAGCCTGGCAACGGCACAGCCGGTGACCGTGCCGGTTACGATCAACGGCCGCATCGCGACGCCCGCGGGCGGGGTCCCGGTGGAGAACTATTTTCGTTTCCGCGCGAGCAAGGGCCAGGAGCTGGTGTTCGAAGTGAACGCGCGGCGGCTTGGCTCGGAACTCGATTCTTTTATCGAGGTGCTGGATGCGAAGGGCAATCGCATCGAGACCGCGACCGTGCGGGCGGCGCTCGAGACCACGCTGGTTCTGCGCGATCACGATTCGGCGCAGCCGAACATGCGCATTCAGTCGGACGTGGGCCTGGCGCCCGGCGACTATCTGCTCATCGGCAACGAAATATGCCGGATTGACGTGCTGCCTCCGCAGCCCGACGATGATATCGACCTCGAAGCCTTCGGCCGCCAGCGTATCGCCTATTTCGGCACCAGCCCGGAAGCGCACCCGGTGGACCGGCCGGTGTACAAAGTGCAGATTCATCCGCCGGGCGCGCAGTTCACGCCCAACGGCCTGCCGCTGGTGCGGCTGTACGCGCAGAACGACGATGGCGGCCCCGGGTACGATAAGGATTCCTACTACCGGTTCACCGCTCCGGCCGACGGCGAGTACGTGGTGCGCATCCGCGACGTGGGCGGCTTCGGCGGCGACGATTACGCCTATCGTCTTACCCTGCGGGCGGCGCGGCCCGACTTCCGGCTGAGTGTGAATCCGCGCAATCCGAACGTGCCCTCGGGCGGAACGATTCCCCTGACTGTGACTACGTTTCGCATGGACGGTTTCGATGAACCGATCGAAGCCGAGCTGGAAGGCTTGCCGGCCGGATTCCACGCGAGCAAAGGCACGATCGCGCGCGGACAGGTCTCGACCACGCTGCTGCTCTCCGCCGATGCCGGTGCGAAGCTTGAAGCACCGGCCGCGCTCAAGGTCGCGGGCCGCGCGCGGGCGGGCGGCGAGGCGCGGGTCCATTATGCCGATCCCGAAGACAAGCTGAAGCTGATCGCGCTGATGCCCAAGCCGGACGTCGTGATGACGGCGGAGACCAAGGTGGTCGAGCTGGAAGCCGGCGGCAAAGCCGAAGTGAAGGTTGCGATTGTGCGGCAGAACGGCTTCGGCGGGCGCGTTCCGGTGGAGGTTCGCAACCTGCCGCCGCGGGTGCGGCCGTTCAACGTCGGTCTGAACGGGGTGCTGCTCAACGAGGACGAGAGCGAACGCACGTTCACGATTGAGGCGCTGCCTTCGGCGACGCCGGTGGAGCAGTTGATCTATGTGGCGGCGCGAGTGGAGACGCGCTCTCCCCTGCAGACCTCGTACGCGGCCGAGCAGCCGATCCTGCTGAAGGTGAAGCCGAGGGGGATGGAGGTGACCGGCTCGCTGGCGGGCGGGATCTCAAGCGACGGCCGGGCGCCGAAGTAAGCGGCGCCGACGCTGGTGCGGCATCGATCGCGCCGACTACATCAAGCCGTGTATCCCACTGGTCAGGGTGATGTCGCTCGCGGCGCTGCTCCTGCTGGCATGATGGTCCCATGAAGTATGGCGTAAACACTCTGCTCTGGACCGCGGCCTTCGATGTCTCGCACCTGCCGCTGTTCGACGCGCTGAAGCGCCACGGCTTTGACGGCGTGGAGATCGCGCGTTTCGACTTCGCCGACTTTCCCAGTGCGGCGGTCCGCCGCAGGCTTGAAAATACCGGCCTGGAATGCACGTTCTGCTCGGCGCTGACAGGAGATCTCAATCTCGTCAGCGGCGATGCGGCGGTGCGGCGGCGGGCGCGCGAGTTTCTGCTGGCTGGGATTCAGACGACGGCAGAGATCGGCGCCCGGATGTTCTCCGGTCCGTTCTGTGCGCCTGTCGGCTACAAGCCGGGACGCCGGAGAAGCGGCGACGAGTGGAAGTGGGCGGTTGAGGAGCTGCAGTCGCTCGGCCCGGCGCTCGAGCAGTACGAAGTCACACTGGCGATCGAGCCGCTGAACCGGTTTGAGACGTATTTTCTGAACACGGCCGCGGATGCGGTGGCGCTTTCAGAGGCGGTCGGGAATGTCCGCGTGGGGATTCTCATGGACACGTTTCACGCCAACATCGAGGAGAAGGACCTGGGGCGCGCCTTGCGCGAATGCGGCCGCCATCTCAAGCACGTACACACCTGCGAGAACGACCGGGGGATCCCGGGCAGCGGGCACGTGGAGTGGAACGCTTTGAAGGCGGCCCTCGAAGAGATCGGCTACGACGGCTGGCTCGTGATTGAGAGCTTCGCCGGCGGCATCCCGGAAATCGCCGCCGCCACGTGCATCTGGCGAGACCTCGCGCCGAGCTCGGAGGCGATCGCCTACGAGGGGCTGGCGTTTCTCAAGCAACTGGCCAAGGGGGGACGGGCGCAGCCTGCGCCTTTCCGGAATCCCGCTGCAGATGTTTATTAGCCAAACTTTCGGCGCGACCGGGGCCACCGATATAGATGCTGCCGTCCGGGAAGGCCAAATTCCACCGTCCGGCGCCGGTTCCAAACATCGTGATCACGCGCCCCTTGGGGACTGGATTATCCACGTAGTTGAAGCTGACGCCGTGGTTGATGATCGCGCCCTGCCCGCTGCCGCTCTGCGTCACGAGTGACGATCCCGGGGTAAGTCCGCGAACTTGAAAGGCACTTTGTCACGCCCAAAGCCCCGATGCCGAGCGACGGCAACTGGTGGGAGCTATCATGGCAATCCCGCCAGCCAACACAAACGAGCGCGCCGTGCGGCCCCGGCCTTTATGGCAGGTCACCTCCAATCATCGCTGCCGACCAAGATCTCCAGAAGCGAAGAAACTCGGCTTCACGTGCCTGGTCAACCCGGCGCGTGCTGAGCGAATACCTGTCTGTATCCGCCGTCCGGAAGGGAGCAGGGCCTTGGGGTGTGCCATTTGCCGTTAAGGGTGACGGTAGCGACTGGTAAATGGTCCACAAAGTGGCTGAAACCCGTCATGGCGGATTCACGTGTACTCGGATCCGTGCTATCCAGCAATCGTCCGAGGATGGACAAGGTTATCCTTTACAGTCTGACAGGGTTGCGGATGGAGCATCAAGCGGACCGCCCAAACGCGCCTAAGACGGCCGCGAGCGCTCGAACGAGACGGTTCTGATCCACCGATTTGGGTAGCGGAATCGAGAGGACTGGACGGTTTGTGCGTGGATCAAGCGACACCAGATTCGAAAATGTTTCGTCAGCGGGAGCGTTTTGCACCACAGCCGCGAGTGACTCGATGAATCGGACACCAGTTTCGATGAGCCCCGCAGCAGCCTGTTCGAATTCGGTGGATTGAGGCGCTGCTGCCGCGGTGGCAGTCTGCGGCGCCGCCGGGGGAGAAGCCGACAACGACTGTATGGGAGTGGCTTTGGCCGGCGCTTGGTCTATCAGCGGCTTTGGCCGCCCCGGTTGATTCGCGAAAATCTCTTTCACTGCCTGCAGGATGCTCTTTCGTCCGAGCGCGGCGAAGCTCACCTCGTCCGTTGGCGAGTCGAAGACCCCTGCGAACAGGGATTTCTTCAGGTTGAGCGTTTCCCAGACGCGCTCTTCAATGCTGTCCTTGGTTACCAAGTGCACCACGTGGACCGGATGCGCCTGGCCGAGCCGGTGGACTCGCCCGATCCTCTGTTCGAGTCGGGCGGGATTCCACGGGGGCTCAAAATTGACGACCGCCGAGGCCGCCTGGAGATTTAGGCCCACCCCTCCAGCATCCGTCGAAAGGAAAACGCGGCACTCCGCATCGCGCCGGAATTTCTCCATGAGCGCGCCGCGATTCCGGGAAGGCACGCTACCGTGCAGCGACACGAATCCAATCCCCAGCTTTTCCAGTTCCTCGCCTGCCAGGTGAGTCATCCGTTCGTATTCGCTGAAGACCACCACCTTGCGATCCTCTTCGATCGCCAATTCACGGACGATCTCCCGAAATTCCGCGAGTTTTGGTGAATGATTCGTTTGCTTGTCGAAAAGAAAGGTGGAGTTGCAGAGCATCCGCATGTTCTGCAGACAACACAGGACCCGCTTTTGGTCGATCTCCGAGAGCCAACCCTGCCGTTCCCACTTGCGCATCAGGGCAGCCAGGATGTCATTCTGTTCCCAGTAAGGCTCCGCCTGCTGTGGAGTCAGGGCCACGTGGAGGATCTGGTCGGTGCGTTTGGGCAGATCCTTTAGAACCTCCTGGCGAGTGCGCCTCAAAAGGATCGGCGCCAGTTGATCGTGAATTCGGTCAAGTCCGCGGTAGCCGATCAATTTGCCGTTCTCGTCCTCTGTCCGATGCTCGTGCAGGAAGCGGAACGCGGGACCCAGCCGGCGGCCATCGATGAACTCCACCACGGAGAACAACTCTTCCAGCTTGTTTTCAAGTGGAGTCCCCGTGAGCACGAAGGCGTAGCGGCTTTTCAATTGTTTGATAGTGCGCGCCGTGGCGGTGGTCCAGTTGCGGATGCGCTGGGCTTCATCGAGGATGATGAGGTCTGGCGCGAGTTCGTGCATGTAGCGCACATCTTTCAGGACCAGTTCGTAGCTGGAGAGGTTGAAGAACTGAGGCGAGGCGTACAATTCGCGCCGCCGGGGCAGCAATCCCTCGATTACCTGCGCGGTGAGTCCGGAGAACTTTTCGATTTCCGTTTTCCACTGATACTTTACCGAGGCGGGAGCCACCACCAACACCCTTTGAATGCCTCGGCGGCGGCGCAGCATTTCGGTAGCGGCGAGGGCCTGCACGGTTTTGCCCAGGCCCATGTCATCGGCCAGGATTATTCGGCCCCGACAGGCGGCGAAGACGGCGCCCCGTTCCTGGTAGGGCAGAAGTTTCGTCTTCAGGACTCCATTCAGCGGACTCCGTCCGCGTCGCAGCTTGGCCAGAAGCTGGCGCTCCAGATCCAGACCTTCGGAGAGTTCATTTTCCCGGTCGAGGTAATCGAGCACGTCGCTATAGATGACTGCATCCATCTCGGCCTTGCGAAATGCCTCGATCACCTGATGGAAACTGCGGAAGTGCTCAGGCCGCAGCAGGCCGGCTGGATCGAAATACTCGTTGGCCAATCTCCGCAGAGCAGGCGATGGATCAGCAGGCAGCCGCAACCGAACAGCGATCGTTTCGCCGTACTGCAAGGAGATGGAGGCGCGTGTCCGCGCAAACTTGCGGCTTTCGAGAGTCCTGCCATAGCGTTTGCCAAGCCGCAAGAGGAGGGCCTCGATGTGCTTGCAGGTTCCCAAAGTATTGACAGCGAAGTCCGGGCACGAGCAATAGTTCTCGAACAAACCGGGCCCGCGCATGGCAACCCGGTAAGTTTTTCCACTGGCAGACTTCACGCGATAATCGCCGTACGGCTCTCCGCCCGGCCGTTCCAGGACCTTGGCGATGGCAGCGACCGCCCGTTCCCGTCGTTCGGAAATCTGTTGCTCGACCAACATAACGAGCCAGGATAGCAGAGCGCTTGGGGGCCGATTCGAGCTAACCTGAGCGACTGGAGGTGCCGCTGGCACATGATTCAAATCCAATCGTGCTTTTTCCGAAAGCCTAAACCTAGCCAAGGATACTTGAAATCTTGAGGACGGGAGCTTTCAGCGATCAGCGGTCAGCGTTCAGCTTTTGGATGAGCGCGGCCAGCATCCGTTTCACCTCGGTGGTGCGCTGGGCCAGCTCCTCGTAGTCCTTGGGCTTGATCCGCTTCAGATCTCTGGTCAGCAACAGGTGATACTCGAGTTCGCTCGCCGATCCCATGGCGATAGAGCAGAAGCGGCCGAATTCGGGCATCCCCATTGCGCCCGCATCCCTCTGCCAGATTCGCCGCAGCCTGCTGGCGTGCAACACTGCGTTGCACACTCACATCTGGGGACGATGCAATTATGCCAGGATACCGAATCACGTTGGGATCCGCGTCGCGCCTCGCCTGGATCGCGCTCAGCACGAACCCACGCATCTGCAGGCCCGGTATCAGCTCCATATCGTTGGCGATCTCCGCAAGAGCCGAAATATCGGCTGACCTGTAGTTCGACCTAAGTAATCCAGCAAGACCCAGGAACCTGAGCTCTGTATCGCCACTCGCGCGCGGGCAGCAGCTTCAGTTCGAGTCCAGCCTCGGCGCCGGGGAATGGAGCCAGCCTCCGTTACTCCCGCGACACCCGGCCCGCGAGCAGCGCGACGGGGAAGTGCTCCAGTGCGCGGTGGGCGTACAGGCGGTCGGCGCGGGTGAGCAGGGCATCGCCCGTGAGGACGTTGCGCCAGCGGACCGGCGCGCCGGCGGGAAGCTCGACCGTGGTTTCGCGCCACGCGCGGAAGCCGACCGGCGGGCGCGTGGTGGCGGAAAGTCTGGTCATCAGGCGGGGGACCATGATCACTGCCCAGAGCGGCCCCTGCCGGCGGGCGAAGGTGAACAGGTTTTCAGAGCGCTTGCCGGAGCCGGCGAGCGGAATGTAGTCGCCGTCCCGGAATAGAGAGATGTTCGCGGCACGAAAGGCGAGCGCCCGTTCGGTGACGTGAACCTTGATCCGGCCGTCGCGCCAGTTGGCGAGCAGGTCTCGCGGGGACGCGGGGGCAGCGAGGCCGGGGTGCTGCGCCGGCCGGCGGTTATCCGGGTCGACCAGGTTGAGGTTCCACGCAATCGTACCCTGGTAGAAATCGGGCACTCCCGGCGCGGTGATTTTCAGAAGCAGTTGCGAAAGCGAGTTCATGGCGCCGTAGAACGAGACACGCGGCTCCAGCCGGGCGATATCGGCGAGGAACCGCGGGTCATCGAGCATGGCTTCGAAGAGGTGAATGCAGGCGGCCTCGTAATCAAAGTCGGGATGCAGCCAGCTCGTCCGAATCCGCGCTTCGCGCGCGGCCTTGGTCAGATACTCGCGGATACGCATGCGGAAGTTGTCTGTTCCGGGGCCCTGGAGCGGCCAGGCCCCGAGCAGCGTCTGAAAGAGGAAATATTCCGCGTTTGCTTCCACCAGCCGCCGCCGGCCCTTGTTCCAGCGGGACCAGCGGGCGGCGCGGCGGGCGAACTCGTCGGGGATCTCGGAAAGCACGTTGAGGCGCGCCCGAACATCCTCGCTGCGCTTGGCATCGTGGGTGGAGCCGGCGTTCATGGAGTGCGGCGAGGCCGCCTGCCGGTTGAGAAAGAATTCGTGCAGCTCCCCGGGGGATATCGGGCGCGCCGCCGAGCCCACCTCGTTCAACGACAGCAGGAGGTTGTGCACGTAAAGCGCGGCGTCCTCGAAGCCCTTGGCCATGATGGGGCCGGTGAGCTGCTGCCACCGCATCACGAAAGTGCGCCAGAGCTCGCGCTGGCTGTCGTTGAGCGCAGGCGGGAACTTCAGACGCAGAACGCGGGCCAGGAAGTCGTAGACCGCGGGCTCGATGTCGGCATGGCGGCGGGCCGCCTCGTCGCAGGCCTGGCGGATGTGCGCGCAGTCGCGCTCGCAGACGGCAAACGAGTTGACGTAGGTGCGGTAGACCGGCAGACACGCGGTCACTTCGATGAGGCCCATCCGGAGCGCGCGGGGGCTCAGGTCGCGGGCGTACCGGTCGGCGACGGCGAGCGAGGCAAGATGCGCGCCGAGGTCCGCCATCTCGCCGGCAAACAGTGAATCAATCACGTGTTTCTTGCGCTCGTACCGCACGTCCTCGAGGCTCGCGCTGGTTCCGGTAAAACGGCGGTAAAAAGTGGACAGCCTCTCCAGGCCGTCGGGATCGACGAACAGGGCATTCACGGCGGACAGGAAATCGTAACCCGTGGTCCCTTGGACCGGCCAATCCGTGGGGAGTTGCTCGTGATCACCCAGAATCTTCTCGACCACGGTATAGACCTCGCGGTGCGGCAGCATGTCGAGGTAGCTCTTGGGATCGAACAGGCCGTCAATGTGATCCACGCGTAGGCCATCGACCTTACCTTCCCGCACGAGCTGCAGCACCAGCTCGTGACTTGCCTGGAATACCAACGGGTCTTCCACGCGCATGCCGATATATTCCGGCACATCGAAGAAACGACGATAATTGGTCCTCTCGGTGGCCACCTTCCAGCAGGCCAGCCGATAGGCCTGGCGATCGAGCAGATCCTCGAGCGGGTCGAACGTGCGCGGCTCGCCGGGCCGGCCGTTGAGATAGGCCACATTTGCGTTCACGAGCTCGCGGACATCGGGCTCGTTCCGATACAGGCACCACAACCGCGTCTTTATGTTCTCCTTTTCCCGGACGCGCGCCTCGAGGAGCTCCCAATCGGTGGTGACGCGCGAGGGCAGCAGCTCGATGGATTCGAGCAGCGCCCGCAGCTCGGGATGCGGCGGCACACAGCCGGGCCGGCAAGTCAACACGTAGTCGTAGGTACCGGGACCGATAGGGAGCTTATTGGTGTAGTAGCTGATGAAGAAGCCTGATTCCTCGTAGCTCAGGTGGAGCTCGCCTTTCTCGAGCACGGCGCCGAAGGGCGCGCCCAGGATCGGGAGAAACAGTTTTTCGCCGCGCTCTTCGGCGGCCCGGCTCCAGTAGATGCCAAAAAAAGAGGCGTAGGGGGAGGCGGCCCCGTTCTCGAGCACGTCCGTCCACCACGCGTTCTCGGGGCTGGCGGCCATGTGGTTGGGCACCACGTCGAGCACAATGCCCATGTCATGAGCGCGCAGGTCGGCAAGCAGACGCTCGAACTCCCCGGCGCCGCCCAGACACTCGCTGATGCGGTTGGGGTCGACGACATCATAGCCGTGGCTGCTGCCTTCGCGCGCCTGGAAAACCGGCGATGCATAGAGGTGGCTGATGCCGAGCTGCTTCAGCCTGGGAACCAAAGCGCGCGCATCGCGGAAGCGGAAGCCGCGGTTGAACTGGACGCGGTAAGTCGCAGCGGGGATTCGCATGAGCCGTGGACGAGATGACCGCCGCGTCAGGGCACTTTCAGCGACAGGCTTTCCACAATCTTCTCAAACTGCTCGACCCAATCAGCCGCCTCGCGGTCGCCCTCGGCCGCTTTCTTGCGCTGCTCGGGATAGGCCGAATGCAAGATCTCGTAGCAGATATTCTGGACGGTCCACACGCTGCCGTTGACGCGCAGCGCCGGCAGCAGCGAGATCGCCTGCGCCAGCGGCGCCAGCCGCTGCGGATCCGTGGGATCCTCATGGAAACGGTGCGCCAGCGCTTCGAGTCTCTTCCGGAACGTGAACTCGAGAGTCGTGCGATCGAGGTCCACGTTTGAGGTTTGCGCTTCCTGCAGCAGGAAATGGATGCGGGCGAGGTCGAGCGCATCGGACGCCAGCTCGCGTTTCAGATGGCTGTTGAGCGCGTACTCGGCGGTGGTGCGGAACGCCTTGGGCAGTGGCGTTCCGAGATCTCCGAGAAAGCGCATGAGCGGCGCCTGGTGCTCGTACAGCTGGCGATAGGCGGTTTCCGCCTCTTCGAGCGTCGAATTGAGGAGCTGGCCCAGGATCTTGCGCTGCTCGTCACGGAACAGCGATTTGAGCGAATAGGTATTCATGCCAAATCCGCGGTCGAGCACGCGGATGACTTCGGCAACGTCCGCTCGCGAGAAAGCGCCGAGGGCCTCGCGCACCAGGTCCTCGTAGTCCTCCTGGCCCTGAAAGGAGCGCACGCCGGCATTCAGGTTGTGGTCGCCGAAGTGAATGACGGCGAAACTGAGGAGGTCGGACTCCTGCGTGATTTCCGAGGTGAAGAGTGCGCGGCCGAGGGCCATCCGCAGCCGCCCCGTCTCACTGAGGCGGTAATCGACGCGCTCGACCTTGTAGCAGTAGACGTGCGCCTCGTCCGGGTAGTTCTCAAACAGCGAGCTGATCGCGTAATGTGCGCCCACCTTGTGCAGGTCGACGATGGTCGGCTTGACGAACTTCCGGTAGATCTCGGCCCCGTCGCCGTGCTCGCGGAGGTTGCTGCTGGCGTGCGCCAGGAACTCGAGAAACGGCTCCTCGATGGGCTTGGCAAACAGCTCCCCCGCAAGCTGCACGACGCGGCCCGCGTACTGAATCACCTGGACGGTCTCGATACCCGAAAGCTCATCGAAAAACCAGCCGCAGCTCGTATACATCAGCATCGCGTAGCGCTGCAACTCGAGGAGCTTCCAGATACGGACGGCGTCTTCCGGGGCGGGTTCGCGCCCGGCGTGCCTCGCGAGGAAGGCAGCGCGGTTTTCGGGCGAGCGGTCCAGCATCACGTGGATGTAATCGTCGCGCGCGGCCCAGGGGTCGCGCAGAAATTGGCCGAGGGCGGCCTCGTACTCCGGCGCCACCTGGTCGCGCAGGAAGTCGAGCGCGCGGCGGAGCGGCGCACGCCACTTCTGGTTCCATCCCGGATGGCCACCGCTGTTGCAGCCGCAATCGAGCGTCCATCGGCCGAGAGCGTGCGGGCAGCTCCAGGCGCTGTTCTCGATGATCTCGACTTCATGCGCCGGCGGAAACTGCTCGAGGTACTCGCCGTAATTCGTAATCTTCGCCAGGCCGTTGGTTGCGATGTGGTGGAGCGCATAGGCGAGCGCCATTTCACCATGGCGATGATGGTGCCCGTAGCTCTCGCCGTCCGTGGCGATATGCGCGAGCTGCTCCCATTTCCGGCCATCGTTGAAAATGCCCAGCAGCCGCTGCGCGAAGAACTCCCCATTGTTGAGCAGGCCCTCGAAGGCAACGGCCCTGGCGACGGGCCCATCATAGAAAAACACCGTGATCGCGCGGCCGGAGGGCAGGCGAACGCGATATGGACGCGTCGGGTCGATGCGTCCTCCGCTCACATCGACCCACTCGTCGGCCGAGCTGAGCGCACGCACGAGGTGCGCCTGATAGGGCGAAAGGATCGTGAACCGGATACCCTCCTCCGCGAGCACGTCCAGAGTTTCCAGGTCGACGGCGGTTTCAGGCAACCACATGCCTTCCGGCTCGCGGCCGAAGCGGTGGCGGAAGTCGGCGATACCCCATCTTGCCTGTGTCCGCTTGTCGCGCGTGTTGGCGAGCGGCATGATCATGTGGTTGTAGACCTGGGCCAGCGCCGAGCCATGGCCGGAAAACGACTCGCGGCTCTGGCGATCAGCGTCAACTACCATCTGCTGCAGCCCGGGTGCGTTCTGCTCGGCCCATGAGAGCACGGTCGGGCCGAAGTTGAAGCTGATGCGGCTATAGTTGTTCACGATCCGGACGATCCGGCCGTCGCCATCCAGGATGCGGGTGGCGCCGTTGGGCGCGTAAGATTCGGCGTTGATGCGCTCGTTCCAGTCGTGATAGGGATACGCCGAGTCCTGCAGCTCGATGGCTTCGAGCCAGGGGTTCTCGCGGGGGGGTTGATAAAAATGTCCGTGGATACAGAGGTATCTCATGCGGTTATGCCACGGAGCGTATCGAAGAATTCCGGAAACGAGACCGACGCGGCGTCCGCATTGAGGATCGTGGTTTCAGTGTCCGCGGCGAGGGCGGCAACGGCGCATGCCATGGCGATGCGGTGGTCTCCGAAGGAATCCACTTGGGCGCCCGCAAACCTTTGTTTTCCCGGAACATGGAACCCTTCAGCCATCACTTCCATAGACACTCCCATGCGGCGAAAGTTTTCAGCGAGGGTAGCGATCCGGTCGGTTTCCTTGACCCGGAGCTCACCCGCATCGCGCACCGTCAGGCCCAATTCGCTCGCCGCGCCGAGTACCGCCAGCACGGGGATTTCGTCGATCAGCGCCGCGGTCAGCTCTTTCTCGATGAGGCCGCCCAGAACGCGGCCGCCTTTGATCTGCAGGTCTCCGATCAGCTCGCCTCCACGCTCCTGCACATTCGTAACCCGGATGCGGGCGCCGGCGCTCACCAGAAACTCGACCAGTGCGGCGCGGGTGGGGTTCAGGCCGACACTGAGGATCGCCAGTTCGGAGTCGGGTACCAGGAGCGCCGCCACCATGAAGAACGCCGCCGAAGACAGGTCGCCCGGGACGAGCAGCTCTCTCGCCTCCAGCCGGGGGTTGGCCTGGACGCGAATGACACCTCGCGCGCTCTCCACCTCGGCGCCGAATTCGCGGAGCGCCAGCTCGGTGTGATCGCGGGTGCGCACCGGCTCGCGGACGGTCGTGGCGCCGCCGGCGTAGAGACCGGCAAGCAGGATACAGCTCTTCACCTGAGCACTGGCGACCGGCAGGGTGTAGTCGATGGCGCGTAAAGGACCGCCTTCAATCTGAAGCGGCGGGAAACGGCCTGCGCGCGCATGGATGGTGGCGCCCATGTCACCCAGGGGCTTCATGATGCGGTCCATGGGGCGGCGCGACAGCGACTCATCGCCGCCGATGGAGGTGCTGAACGGCTGCGCGGCCAGAATCCCCGACAGCATGCGGATCGTCGAGCCGGAGTTGCCGGCATCCAGCATGCCGGACGGCTGCCGCAGCCCGTAGCGGCCGTGCCCGCTGATCGCCAATACCCCCTCGCGGTTCTCGACGACTGCGCCCAAGTCACGCAAGCAACTGAGCGTCGATTGGCAGTCGGCTCCGGTGGAGTAGTTGTGAATGCGGCTGGCGCCTTCCGCGATGGCGGCGATGATGGCGTAGCGATGGGAAATCGACTTGTCGCCGGGCGGCCGCACGAACCCGCTCACGGTAGCAGCGGGAGAGATCGTTATTTGCATGGGGAAAGCGTATTTTAGCAACCAATCCCGGCGCGGACCGCGTTGTCACTCGATCGGGAAAGGACCCGTCCTGGCGGCACGCAACTCGCGGCCGGCCGAGTCCTCGAAGCTGACTACGAAGTCGACGGCGCGCGGATGGTCGTGCAGTTGGACGCGGATTTCAGCCTCCTCGCCGGGCTCCAGGACCTCCGGTTCGATGCCGCCGCTCTGCCGTGTCATCACCATTCCCCGAGGGGCCCGGAAGTCAAAGTAGATGCGCAACCCTTGAATTGGCTTTGTTCCGCAGTTCCTGACGAGGGCATCGACTTTTACACGGTCCTGGTCGCGCCGGGCCTTGACCTCCACGAGCTCGATATCGGGGGGCTTCGGCCGGCCGCGCTTCTGTGACCACGCGGGCAGAAGGACAAGGAGCAAAAGTAAGAAAGACCACAATCGCATGGTTTCTACCAGTTTAGTTTCCAGCTCCTCCGAACTGAGAATTTCTCCCTCAGCTTTGCCATTGTGCACGCCCGTTGCACAGAGGGCAAGCTCTCAGCGCTTGGCCTTGCGTCGCCGCGCAACACTGCGAGTCTCCGGGGAGGAGGCAAGCCGAGGTTCGTCAGTGCGCCCCAACGGGGCAGATCACCAGTGGGGGAAGGACCCACTCAAGTAGTTGTTGGTAGGACTTGATAGCTTGCGAGCGTCCGAGCCGGGAAACCGGTGAGGGCGGAGCCTCGCGATAAAGCC
>JACOTZ010000393.1 GCA_016178155.1 Acidobacteriota bacterium | reverse complement strand
CGCAGGGACTCTCGGCTTGCTGACGCGCGCGGCTCAGTTCCGACGTCGAGGCGCGACCGTAAGGGGAGCGGACCTGACGGTCATGAAACCAGCGCCGCAGTCGCCGCGCCAGAGGGGACCGCGAGTTGCTGGAGAATAACGAGAGACACGCTCCCCGGTCCGCTACGGATTTTCGCCTGAATCGGTCAATTGCAGGTTTTGTTCCGCCCGCCACGCCTGGACGCGACCGATCGAGCCTTGCAGGTCATCGCGGATCTCATACACCCAGAAGCGCATAATGTCCCAGCCCAATTCGTCGAGACGCCGGGACCGGAGCTGGTCGCGGCGGCATAGCTCGCCGTCCCAATTGCGATGGTAATTCTCGCCATCGACTTCGATGTTCAGCTTCCGCCCGCCTGCGAACAGAGCGAAGTCGAGCGTGTATGGCGCCTCCTGATATTGGGGCACTGGCCGCAGGCCGGCCGAGTACAAAGCTTTATAGAAGATCCGCTCCCAATCGGACACGAGCTCCGGCCGCGGCACAACCGGATACTCAGGACCGAGCTCCTGAATCGCCGGCATGGCGGGATCGGGCACGTCGAGAGTGCGCGAGTATTGCGCAAAGCTGGCGAGATACCCGACGCCGGAATCAATGGCAGCCTGCCGGTCCCCGACCACCACCAGCTCCGAGCGCGCTCTGGTAACCGCCACATTGAACAGATTTCCATGACTGCTCAGGAATCGAAGCGCGCTGTCGCCCACGCCCGAGGACACCACGGGAGAGAAGAAAATCACATCCCGCTCATCTCCCTGGAATCCGTGGACTGTGTCGGCCACGAATTGGAGCGCGGCAATCTGTTGCGACAGCTCGGGATCCTGATGCACGAGCCTGCGGATTCGATTTGCCTGGGCGCGAAACGGCGTGACCACCCCAATGGCGCCGTCGTAGCCTTCCTCGACCACCAGCCGGCGAAGCTCCGCCACGATTGTCTCCGCTTCAGCCACGTTCAGAGCGCCGCCGCCCGCCGGGCGCGCGACTCTGCCTCTCACATCCACCCACCTGACCGCCGGCCGCGCCGGGTGGGCTCGCTTCAGCGTTTCATGGTCGGTTGCGACCCGAAGCGACCCTCGGTAGAAATGCCGGTTGGAAAAGGCGATGATGTCGCGATGCGACCGATGATGGTCCCGGAGATTGACGAGATCATCGTGACGGCACATGCTCCGAGCGAGGTCGAACAGAGAGTTCACCGAATACGCCCATGCGGCGCAGCCTTCCGCCAAGCCGTGCTTCGCCAGGATCAGCCGGTCCTGTTGGGGACCACCGTGCTGACATGCTTGAGTTGCAAGGGATCGCCGATCATCACGGCGCGCCGCGCTCGGAACAGAAGCGGAAGGGCCGAAGCGATGTCGCACTGGCTCGCTTCATCGATCACCACCAGATCGAAGAAGCCCGCCTCAAACGGCAGGCGTCCCCGCGCCGAAAGTGAAGTCACGGCCCAGCCAGGGAGCAGTTTGGCCACCTTCGGAAACAGGCTGTAGTACCGCCGAAAGACCTTTCTCGCGGCGCCTTGGTCATAGCGGTCGCCGCCGGCAACCATCATCAGCAGCGATACGTATTCGGCCAGCAGCCTACGCTCCCCGGGAGTCCACCGGCTCGGCCTCAGCCGCAGCCAGCGTTGCCACACCGCCAGCGCATGGTGCGCCGACTCTTCCGCGACGCGGGCGAGTTCACGAGCCAGATTCTCGAGCGGTCTCGCGGAGCGCAGTCGATCCAGCCCTTGCCAGTACTCATGCACCCGGACAGCCCCATCCAATCGCTCCGCCAGAGTATCGTGAAACCCACGCCACGTTTCGATATTCTGGTCTTGAGGCGGCGCGTCCGGAGGCGGCACTCCCAGCCATTCGGCGTCGGCCAGCAATGCGCTGGCTGCTTCGGCAACACGCTTGAAGCGGCGGTTCTTTATCGAGTCCCAGACCAGCCGGACCATTCCCGTTTGGGCGGATATGCTGGCTGCGTCGAGTGCGGCCCGGAGCGAGCGCAAGCGCAGGCGAATCCCCTCGGCATCGAGGGAACGAAGTCGCGCAAACCGCTCCGCGCCGAATTCTTCGCGCGCCGGTTCCGCGGCGCGCTCCATCTCATCGACGGAATTGCGCAAGCTGACAACCCCGGCGATTTCGCGCTGGACGGCTGCGAATCGCGCGAGCGCTTCTTCATGGGCTTGTGTCATCCAGGCGTATCCGGCGGAGTCGTCCGGGCTGGACGACTCCGCCAGGACCGCCGTCAGATGCTGTGCGATGCGCGTGTGATGTTCTTCCTTGCCCAGGCGCAGAAGCAAGGGATACGGGCCGATCTCGTTCGCGCGGGCCTCGACCGCGTCGACGGCGTGGTTGTTCTTGCTCGCAAACAACACGCTTCGGCCTTGCCAGGCGAGGTTGGCAAGAAGCGATGTGACCACTTGCGACTTGCCCGTGCCCGGCGGCCCGGTTACGACGGTCAGGGGTGCGCTCAAGCCTTGAAGAACGGCCTGTCTTTGCTCGCTATTCAGCGGCACAACTTCCAGAATGGGGCGGTCCTCGGCACGGGGCGCCTCAATGCAGTCGCCGCGCAGCCATTGTCCCAGAGCAGTATCGCGGAAAGCTGGCTCGCCAAGCTGCGTCAATTTGCGGAGTTCCACTTCCAATCCGTACGTGAACGGCGAGCGCGTGCCCGCGAACAGCACAGCTTGGTTATATATGCCTTGCGAATTCAACTCGCCGAGCGGTGGGTCGCACGAGAGCCGGTAAGGATTGAGGTCCTCCCGCCAGTCCCAGTCAGGCCGGCAATGTTGAAGGCGCAGGATGATCTCGTCCCACTGCGGCAAGTCATCCTCGGCATTCGCAAGTCCGAGTTCTTCCGAGAGCTGGACCGCTTCGTCCATGACGTTACCGCTGTCGACCGAAGGGAGAGTCTTGAGGACCTCCAAGTTGAACAGGGGGACGGAACTGAGCGGCTGCAGAGAAGGCCCGTGATTCTGCTGAATTTCCTCCATCGGATAGAGGAGCACCGGCTCGATCCGCATCTCTTCTTCCTCCCGGAGACGAGTCAATCGAAGGCGAACCGGATAGCCGATGTAGAGAGCAAGCTGACCTCGCTCGCGCCGCACTTTCTGCAGGATTCGCTTCACCGCGCGATCGGTTCTCCCTGGCTCGTCCCGTTGAGGAACGAAAGGAAGTTCGGTTAAGGCGACATAGCCGCCGCGTTCCGGGGCCGCTGGGATGCTGAATCCCGAGCCGCTTTCGTGCGCGAGGCACTCGAGATAATACCGGCAGAGGGTCGCGAGAAACGTGCGCTGCGCCGGCGCGGCTTCGGCCGATGCCCGCGGCTCCCGTGTTCTCGGCCACCAGCAATAGGCATTGTCCTGAACCAGTTCACCGCCCAGAAGTTGATAAAGCTCGGCAGCGACCTCTGCCTTATCGAGTCCCAGTTCGTTGGCGATCTGTTGAGCTTTCAATCCGGGCTTATCCGAGAGAAGTTGCTGGATTCTGTCCGCGTGGCTCATACAGAATACGGAAGGCTTTTCCACAGTATCGCAAGACAAATAGGAGTGGTCCTCGCATGGGCAGGCGGGGATCTGACCCGCCATGTGGCTATGCCGGATTTCCGATCCACGACCGCTGGCCTGGAAGCGCCTCGCCGCCTGCGCAGGCGTGGCGGTATTTCCTAAGCTCAGCCCCCGCTATGCGTTATGCCCGGAAGCTGAAGTAATACCCAATCTCCCTGCGACGACAGCCGATGTTCATACGGCTCTCCAGAAACTGCGAGCCGGCCTCCCGCGCGGCAGGGACGGACCAAGTTTCTGACTCCTCTGGACCGCGGCCTGCCCCGCGGTTAGCGGCTCTCCAGAAACTGCGAGCCGGCCTCCCGCGCGGCAGGGACGGACCAAGTTTCTGACTCCTCTGGACCGCGGCCTGCCCCGCGGTTAGCGGCTGAATTCAGCTCACCCAGCGGCCGAATGTGCCCGTGCTGTGCGGCCTGGGCGCGGTGCGCCCCGTGCGGAACAGCGTTTCCACGCGCTTGACCAGCGCCGGCTGCTGTGCCGCGACATTGGTGGTCTCGGAAGGGTCGCGCTCCAGGTCATAGATTTCGATGGGCTGCGCCGGGCTGTGCCGCAATCCCTTCCACTTGCCGATGCGCACGGCTTGCGCCAGCCGCTCGGGGCGCATGGACTGCTTTTTCTGGTTGTAGATGTTCTGCTCCCAATACAGATATTCGCGTTTGGGCTCACCGCGACCCGTGAGCACCGGCACCACGGAGACGCCGTCCAGGCCCTGCGGCGGCTTCACCCCCGCGATCTCGGCGGCGGTCGGCAGAACGTCGCAGAATGACCAGGGGAAATGACTCACGCTTCCCGCCTTCACGCGACCCGGCCAGCGGACGATCATCGGAACGCGGATGCCGCCCTCGTAGACTTGGCCTTTCTCACCGCGCAGCCTGCCATTACTGCGGAAAAATTCAAAGCCCTTCTGCTCGCCGGTGTGGGCGCCGTTGTCGCTGCTGATGAGCACCACGGTATTGTCCTCCAGGCGCATGTCGTGGAGCAGTTGCAGAATGCGCCCGGAGTATGTGTCGGCGCGCGTCACCATGGACGCGTAGGCTTTCTGCCCGGGTGTCCACGGCTCCTTTTCATAGGGCGCAAGGCTGGGGGGCTCAAACCTGGCGTGTGGCAGCGTGTAGCAGGCGTAAAGGAAGAAGGGCCGGCTCCGGTTTTTCCGTAGAAATTCGAAGGATCTCTCGGCGATCAGATCAGCGCTGTACTGCCCGCGCTTCCCGTTGCGGTTGCCCGGCAGATCGTATCGCTTGTCCCCGTCCCACAGGAACTCCGGGTAATAGGTGTGGGCGTGAGTCTGATGGAGATACCCGAAAAACTCGTCGAAGCCGTGGCGGGTGGGTGCCCCGGTCGAGCCCGCGTCGCCCAGGCCCCACTTTCCAAATCCGCCGCAGGTGTAGCCGGCCCGTTTGAGCACCTCGGCGACCGTCACGTCCCCGGCCGCGATCGGAACCGTGCCGGCATTCGCGCGGATGGGACTGTGGCCCGTGTGCAGCCCGCTCATGAGCACGCTCCGCGAGGGCGCACAGACCGCGCCTCCGGCGTAGCAATCGGTGAAGCGGGCGCCTTCGGTTGCCGTCCGATCGATCGCCGGCGTGCGGATCAGCCGCTGGCCGTAACAACCGAGGTCGCCGTAGCCCATGTCGTCCATCAGGATGAGCACGATATTCGGCGGCCGGTTCGATTGCGCGCGAGCCGCGGCGGCGCCGGCGGCGGCTGCGAGGAAATGTCTGCGGTTCATGGGAAGCCGCCAGTATACCGCCGTGCCATGTAGCCCCATGGGTGATCGGCCGATGTCAAGGAATAGAGCCGAGCCCAGCACGCAACCCGGGGAGAACCCTGCCCGGGCGCGCATCGGCCGGCTGCCGGATATTTCAGGTGCAAGCAGGGTCGATCGGGTAGGTCTCGTTAGGGCAACGCTTTGTAGGGAGTGGGACTTCGCGGCGAGCCGGGTAACCGGGACGGGAGCCGACGGATGGTTGCGGCAAGCCCCGGCGCCGCGAGTAGTGGCCCTCGGCGAGGAACCTTCGACCGGTCACCGCAGGCTGCAAGTTTTGATCGCGAGTTGACGGCGCGAGTTTTTGAGAAATGGATAGGCACCAACGCATTGCCAGTGGCATGGTGGCGGTCGCGGCGGTATTCTTCGCGTTCTTTGGCGCGGGCGTGGCCTTCCGCTCGGATGAAGCAATCACTGCCGGCTGGGTGGGCCGCTCGTTCGGGGAACTGACGGCACTTTTGCGCGCCGACGTCCACCCGCCGCTCTACTACTATCTCCTCTTTTCGTGGGTCCGAATCTTCGGCGCGGGAGAGACGGCGATCCGTTCGCTTTCAGGCTTGCTGTACCTGGCGAGCGCGGGCGTGCTGTATTGCTTCGCGCGCCGGCTGGCGGGCTCCGGCGTCGCACTGATCGCGGCTGCCCTATATGTGACGGCGCCGCTGGCGATCATCGGCGCCCATATGGGGCGGATGTATGCTCTTCTGTCGCTGCTCTCGGTGCTGTCGACTTGGCTGTACTGGGATCGGTACTTCGGCGGCCGGCCCGGCGCCCGCACGCTGGCCGCCTACGTTGCCGTCAACGTGCTCGGTTCCTTCACGCACATCTGGTTCTTCTTCCTGCTGTTCGGACAGGGCGTGACTATCCTGCTGTTCGCGCGCCAGCGGACGCTCGCGGCGGCAGCCGCCATTGCGGCTTCCGTGGCGCCGTATGCGATATTGTGGCTGCCTGTCCTGCTGGCGCAACAGCTCGCGGCCTCGCGGGACGCCGCCGCCTGGCTGCTGCCGCCGGGACCTGCCGCCGCCGCCAAGCTGATTCTCCTCTATGCCGGTGCCCTGCTGCTGTTCGCCCCCGCGCTCGCCTGGCTCGCCTGGAAGCGGCGCGCGCGGCCGTTGCCCTGGGCGGGGGTATTCGCGAGCGTGCTCCTGCTCGCGGTCGGTGCACCGATGGTGGCATCGCTGGTCAAGCCGGTTTACTCCGCCCGCTTTACCATCATCGGGCTGCACCTGTTCGCCCTCGTGGCCGGCGCATACCTCGCCAGAATCAGCGATTATCGCCTGCCCCTGGCGCTGGTGCTGGCCACGGCAGCCCCGTTCACCTGGCAGATGGCGCGCGAGGGACGCTGCGATACCCGCTGGGCGGCCGACTATCTCGCCCGGCATGCCCGATCGCGGGACATCGTCATTTACGCGAGCCTCAACCGCGAGGCGATGTCGCGACAACGCGACCTGCGGGTCTTCTTTCTGTACGGCTTCCGTCCGGAGGTCGATGAAGTGCTGGACAGTCGTCTGCGTCTCCACCTGAGTCGCGTCGATGAGCTGTGCGTCGACTGTGACGCGAGGCCGTCGTACTTCGATCACATCGCGGTGTACGGATCCCGCACAACCCTGGCGGGCGGCCGCTGACGCGCGTCGCCGAAGCGGCGCCGCCCGCTCGACCTGCGATTCCTGCAACGTCCCCGCGCCGCGGCCGCGGCTTCGGACGCCCCGGCGATGTCGGTCTGCGCGCGCGGCCCCGGCAGTCGCGCCGCCCGTGATCCGGCGTCATCTGGTGGCCATCCTTGCACGCGCCGGCAAGCGGCATAATGAGAAGTACACCTGCAGCGATGGACTTTGTCGAGCAGCTCAAATCGTCAGTGGACATCGTGCGCGTCGTGGGCGAGTATGTGCCCCTGAAGCGCGTCGGGGCCGGGCCGCGCTATACCGGCCTGTGCCCTTTTCACACCGAGAAGACGCCATCGTTCTCCGTGCACAGCGGGCATCAGTTCTACAAATGCTTCGGCTGCGGCGCGGGAGGCGACGTACTCAAGTTCGTCATGGAAATCGAGCGGCTGACGTTCCCGGAAGCGCTCAAGTCGCTCGCCGAGCGGTATGGCATCCCCATGCCGAAGCGCGCCGAGTACTCGGACCCGGAAAGCAAGCTGCGCGCGGCCGTGTACGAGATGCACGAGATCGCGGCACAGGTGTTCCGAGCCAGCCTGGAGGCTTCCGCCGGGGCGGAGGCGCGCGCGTACCTCTCACGGCGCGGAGTCACGCCCGCGCTAGCCGAGCAGTTCGGGCTCGGCTACTCGGACCGTTCCGGTCAGGCGCTCACACCGAAGCTGCAGGACAAGTTCTCACCGGAACAGCTCGAACGGTCAGGGCTGGTACTAAAACGTTCTGATGGTACTTTTTTTGATCGTTTCCGCGGGCGTCTGATATTTCCCATCCACAACGAGTCCGGCAAGGTGATCGGCTTCGGCGGACGCGCGCTGGCCCAGGGAGACGAGCCGAAATATTTGAACTCGCCCGAAACTTCGATCTACCGGAAGAGTTTTGTTTTATATAACCTCCATCGCGCCAAGGAAGCGATCCGCAAGCGCGACTCCGCCGTTCTGGTGGAAGGCTATATGGATGCGATTGGCGTATTTGCGGCGGGCGTTCAGGAAGTGGTCGCGAGCTGCGGCACGGCGCTGTCGCAGGCGCAGGTCCGTTGCCTCAAACGTCATTCGGCTACGATTGTGGTCAATTTCGATCCCGACACAGCGGGCGCCAATGCGGCCGAGCGCTCGATCCAGGCGCTGCTCGACGAGGCCATGCGCGTCCGCATCCTCGAGCTCGATGGTGGCCTCGACCCCGACGAGTACGTGAGCAAGCGCGGCGCGGAAGCCTATCGCTCGCGGTTACAGGCCGCACAGCCGTATTTTCTCTGGCTTGCCGACCGCGCCCGCAAAAAGTTCGACATGCGAACAGCCGAAGGCCGTGTGGCCGGGTTCAAGTGGTTGCTGCCGCCCCTCCAGCGCATCTCGGACGCCATCGAACGGGCCGCGGTGGCCAACGAGGTCGCCGACTTCCTCGGCGTCGATCGTGGTGTGGTGCTGCGCGAGTTTCGCAAGCAGCCCCGCGGGCGGGACTCCGGGGCCGATCAGTCGGCGGTCCCGGCGCTGCGCCGCATCGAGGTGCGGGTGATCCGCTTCCTGCTGGCCGATTCCCGCTCACGATCGGCGATTTTCCCGCATTTGTGCGACAATGCTGCGGTGGCCGGGTTCCAGACTGGCGCGCTGGTGCGTCAGATTTGCGCGCTGCACGAGCACGCACCGGACTTCTCCTTCAGCGAGCTCCGCGACCGCCTGAGCGAGGCCGATAAAGCTATGCTGGAATCCCTGATTCTTGCCGATAATTGCGATCAGGGGGATGGGGATTCCGTCGAACAGGTGATTCAGGCCCTCGAGTCCGAATGCCGCCAGTTTCGGGTGGCGGATCTGCGCTCGCGCATCAGGGATGCCGAGCGCCGTGGCGACCTGGCGGAAGCATTGCGCCTGACCGAGCAGATGTCGCAGGTAAGACCGGATTGAGCCGTGGCGATGCCGTGCCGCAATTCACCCTTGAACCCGCTGGCCGCCGCCGCCCTGGGGTTCCCGGCTGGGGGCGCCGCCGGCCGCGGGAGCGCGCGCCCAGTCCGCGGCGCCCGTGGTGTACACTTGGTGGGATCGGAGGAACAGCCAGGCCGTGGCAAGTGATGAAAAACTCGGCCGGTTCAAGCAGTTGATGGATTCGGGCAAGGAGAAGGGCTACGTCCTCTATGACGAGGTGAACGAGCTGCTCCCCGATGAGTTGGCAGCCGGGCCCGAACTCGAAGACCTGCTCGCCGATCTCGACAGCGAAGGTGTCGAGATTCTGGAAGAGCCGAAGCTCGATTTCGATAAGAAGCTCGATGAGAGTGAGGACTTCGCTGACCTCGAGTTCAGCCAGGATCTCATCGACAAAACCAACGACCCCGTGCGCATGTATCTGCGCGAGATGGGGACCGTTCCCCTGCTCACCCGGGAAGGGGAGATCGAGCTCGCCAAGCGTATCGAGCGCGGCCAGACGAGCGTCGACCGGGCGCTCTCCCGTTCGCCCCTCGTCATTCGGGAGCTACTTACTCTCGGCGAGGACCTGAAGCGCGGGACAGTGCTGGCGCGCGATGTCCTGTCCACTTCCGATCCGCTGGCGACCGAAGAATCCCTCGATTCCCAGGCAGGCGAGCTCATCGAGAAGCTGGAGGAGATCGGCAAGCAGCAGCGCAAGGCCCAGCAGTGCCGCCAGAAACTGCTCTCCATCTCGCGCCAGCTCAAGCCGAAGCAGTATCGTACGCTCCGTTGGGCGCTCGCCCGCACCATCATCGAAATTTCCCGCACTGTCCGTCAACTGCCGTTCAGCACCACCACCCGCCATCACCTGACGAGTAAGCTGCGGCAGAAAGTGGAAGAGTTCCGCGCGCTCGAGCGCGAGATCGCGCGCACGCAGAGGAGGCTCGAAGAGCCCGGAGCGTCGCGCGAATATCGCCGCGAGCTGAAGCAGTATACGCATCGTCTGCAGCAGCTCGAGGAAGAATGTGGCGCCGCCGCCGCCGACCTGCGGCGTACCCTCCAGATCATCGAAAAAGGCGAGCACGATACCGAGCTGGCAAAAAAACAGCTCATCGAGGCCAACCTGAGGCTGGTCGTCTCCATCGCTAAGCGCTATACCAACCGCGGACTGCAGTTCCTGGACCTGATCCAGGAAGGCAACATCGGCCTCATGAAAGCCGTCGACAAGTTCGATTACCAGCGCGGCTACAAATTCTCCACCTACGCCACCTGGTGGGTGCGTCAGGCGATCACGCGCGCCATTGCCGACCAGGCCCGGACCATCCGCATCCCGGTCCACATGATCGAGACCATCAACAAGCTGATCCGGGCGCAACGCCAGCTCCAGCAGGAGTTGGGCCGCGATCCCACCACCGAGGAGCTGGCCAAGCGGCTCGAGCTGCCCGTCGGCAAAGTGCGCAAGGTGCTACGGATCGCGCAGGAGCCGATCTCGCTGGAAACGCCCGTCGGCGAGGAGGAGGAATCGCACCTGGGAGATTTCATCATCGACCGGCGCGTCACCTCGCCCTCGGAAGCCGTCATCAACCTGAACCTCCGGGAGCAGACAGCCGAGGTGCTCAAAACCCTGAGCCCCCGCGAAGAGAAGATCGTGAAGATGCGGTTCGGCCTTCAGGACGGCAGCGAGCATACGCTCGAGGAAGTGGGGCAGTACTTCGCCGTCACCCGCGAGCGCATCCGCCAGATTGAAGCCAAGGCGCTGCGCAAGCTGCGCCACCCGAGCCGCAGCCATCGGCTGCGCGCCTTCCTAGACACCCGCATCCACGACGTTTAAGGCTCATCTCTCGTCCTTGATAAGCTCCCTAAATACAATCTGATGGCTCTGTAACCTGAAGCTGAACATCAGGTTGGTGCGGCGGCACACCCGCTATGAGTCCGTTTCCATCCGATCCCCGCCATATACGAGCCGCACCAGATCCCGGATCGGCTCCGGAACGAGCGCCTCCCAGCTCCCGCCGGAGCGGATCCGGGCCCGGACCCCGCTGGCGGAGATGTGCTCGCACTCGGATACCGGCAGCGGCCGCACGCGATTTCGAAACGCCTGCGGCGGCTCGAGCGTGCCCCCGCGCGGCGCCACCAGGAGGCGAAATCCCGCGAGCATGGCATCGACTGCGCCCGGCTCTCCGTAGTCCCAGGTGAGGATGCGCTCGGCGGCGTCGCGGCCACAGATGAACCAGAGATCGACGCCGCCGTAGTGCTCACGGCATTCGCGGGCAATCTCGCGGAACAGCCCGCCCTTCGCGACCGCGACCGATATTCGCCGCTCTTGCCCCACTGCCAGCTCGAGCATCGAGAGTCGCTGGTGGAGCGTCGCCCCTGTGTAGGGTTTATGGGGGAAGCTTTCCGGGACCACCATCAAAACTTCATCGACCGTCCCGAGCGCGGCCTCGGCGAGCGCAAGGTGCGCCCGCGTGGGCGGGTTGAACGCGCCCGGAAAAACTCCGAGCCGCTCCGGTTGAACCGCGGCTTTGCGCACTAAACGCATCGTCCGCATCGTAGCCCGGGTCCGCTCCACCGCAAGCGGCGGCAAAGGCGCGCCGCGAGCCCGTCGCACGGCTTGCGCGTGGTTCCCGGCCCGAATCTCCTCAAGCCATCCGCCACCACTCGTTGCGGTGACCTGAATCGCGCCGTCCTTGCCGTACCCGCATGCTACATTGAGACTTACACCCGCCCTATGCAGCAATCCAAAGACCCGCGGCAGCTACAGGACATCTGCCGCCGCGTGCGCCGCCACATTGTCGAGATGATCACGGCCGCGAAGTCGGGCCATCCCGGCGGCTCGCTCTCCGCGGTCGAGATTCTGGTAACGCTCTATTTTGACGTCATGCGGCACGATCCAGGCAACCCCAAGTGGGAAGATCGCGACCGTTTCATTCTCTCGAAGGGCCACGGATGCCCGGTGCTCTACTCCGTCATGGCCGAGGCCGGCTACACGCCGCTTGACAAGCTCAACACGCTGCGCAGGCTGGGCTCGATTTACCAGGGCCACCCGGACGTGCGTTTCATTCCCGCGCTCGAGGCGTCCACCGGCTCGCTCGGCGAAGGCTTGTCGCTTGGCCTCGGCATGGCCCTGGCGGCGCGTCTCGACCGGCGTCCCACGCGCGTTTACGTATTGCTCGGCGATGGCGAGAGCCAGGAAGGCCAGATTTGGGAGGCGGCCATGTTCGGCCCCTACCATAAGGTCGATAACCTGGTCGCGATCGTCGATTACAACAAAATCCAGCTCGACGGCTTCGTCAAAGACATCATGGATCTGGAGCCGCTTGCCGAGAAGTGGCGCGCCTTCGGTTGGCATACTCTCGAAATCGACGGCCACGACATTGCCGCCCTGCAGGCGGCCTTTGCCGAAGCGGCCGCAACCAAGGGGAAACCGGCTGCCATTATCGCTCACACGGTCAAGGGCAAGGGCGTGTCGTTCATGGAGAACAACCCCAAATATCACGGTGTGGCGCCCACAAATGACGAGATGGTGCGGGCGCTGGCGGAGATTGGCTGAACCGACGCGCACATTGGAGATTCGCCATGGCGACAAAAACCAGATTTGAGCTGAAACCGGGAATGGCAACGCGCGAGGCTTTCGGAAAAGCGCTCGTCGAGTTGGGCCGGGAGAACGCGAACATCGTGGTGTGCGATGCCGACCTTTCGAAATCGACCTACACGTCGCTGTTCGCCAAGGAGTTTCCCGACCGCTTTTTCGAATGCGGCATCGCCGAGGCCAACATGGTGGCAATCGGCGCCGGGCTGGCGGCAAGCGGCAAAATTCCGTTCGTATCGAGCTTCTCCTGCTTCGTAATCAACAAGGGCTTCGAGCAGCTCCGGGTCACGGCCGCCTTCCCGCACGTCAACTTGAAAGTCGTTGGTACGCATAGCGGCGTTTCGATCGGCGAGGACGGTCCCTCGCAGATGAGCATCGAGGACCTGAGCCTGGCGTGCGCCCTGCCCGGCTTCACCGTGCTCTCGCCCGCCGACGAGACGGCCACCAGGGTACTGGTGCGCGCCGCGGCCGGGCATTCCGGTCCGGTCTTCATTCGCACGGGCCGCGCCAAGGCGCCTGTCGTCTACCCGACCGACCAGCGCTTCACCATTGGCAGAGCCGTGGAAGTGGTCGAGGGCGGCGACGTGACCCTGTTCGCCACCGGCTTGCTGGTGGCGGAGGCGATCCGCGCCTCCGAGATGCTCGAAGCAGAGGGTGTCTCGGCGCGCGTGGTCGATCTGCACACGATCAAGCCGCTCGACCGCGAGGCCATCGCCCGGGCCGCCGCCGAAACCCGGGCGCTCGTGGTCTGCGAGGAACACCTGGTCGATTCCGGACTCGGCGTCCGCGTCGCCCAAGTGGTTACGGAAACCAACCCTTGCGTGATCGAGTATGTGGGCATACGAAACACCTACGCGGAATCGGGTACGCCGGACGGCTTGCTTCAGAAGTACGGGCTGGTGGCGGAGAATGTGGCCGATGCAGCCCGGCGCGCGATCGCCCGCAGGCGGGGATGAGGCTGCGGGCTGAGTTCCGCCTTGGATAGGGAGGGCCAAATGCCGGGCCGTCGGGACAGCGCTGAATCCACGGAAGCCCAGCGCCTGCTTTCCCGCATGATGGTGTCCAGCATTAACGCGCGGGAAGTGGAGTCGGCGCGCGTCTCGCGCGTCCTGCACGACGAAGTCGGGCAGGTGCTGAGCGCTGTCGGCCTGCAACTCGACGTTTTGAAGCTCGATTTTAGGGACCGGCTCCCGGAGATCGTGAAGCGCACGGACGAGATTCAGAAGATGCTCGATGGCGTGGTGCAAAAGGTCCGCGCTCTCAGCTATGATCTGAATCCCGCCGTGGTTGAGCGTGCCGGCCTGCAATTCGCGCTGGACCGGCTGGTGGGCCGCTACCGCGAAGTGTTCCCGGGCGCCATCCGCTTCCTCTATGCCGCCTCCGCGCGAGTGCCGCTGGAGGTTGGGAATGCCTGGTATAAAATCGCTGAACATGCGCTCGCCAATGCCGTCCGCCATTCGCAGGCGAGCCGGGTGGAGTTGCGGGTAAGCTCTACAGCGGCCGAGGCGGTCCTGGACGTGCGCGACGATGGAACAGGCTTTTCGCTGCCGGAGATCCGGCAGAGGACCAGCGGCCTCGGACTGCTGCTGATGGAGCATTATGCCGCGCTCGCGGGCCTCGCACTCGTCATCCGTAGCAGGCCCGGAAAAGGTACAATCGTGCGGACGAGGTATCGCGCCGGCTGGCCCGGCGCGGGCTCGGCGACACAGCCGGCGAGTGGACCCGAGAGCCAGGAGTTGTGATAACGAAAATGCGTTACGACGTTTTGCTGGTGGATGATCACAAGATCATGCGGGATGGCATCAAAGCCATCCTCAAGCACAGCGAGGAATTCAACGTAACCGGAGAAGCCGAGACCGGCAGCGATGCCGTGCAGATGTGCAAGCGTCTCCGGCCCGCGATCGTGCTCATGGACATCGGCCTGCCCGGTCTGAACGGGATCGAAGCAACCACGGAGATCCTGCGCCACTGCCCCGAGACCAAGGTGGTCGTGCTGTCGATGTACGACGACGAGCACTCCGTGGTCAGCGCCATCCGCTCAGGCGCCCGCGCCTTTGTGCTGAAAAAGGCCTCCGACAACGATCTCATCGATGCGCTGCGCACCGTCGCGAAAGGCGGTTCCTATCTCAGCCCGCAGGTCAGTGATCGGCTGCTGCATCGCATCCAGCGCGGCGACCTCGACGCCAAGCACGTGCCCTCGGCCCTCGAAGGTCTTTCGCCCCGCGAGCTGCAGGTGCTGCGCCTGGTCGCCGAGGGCAAGACCAGCAAGGAGATCGCGGTCATGCTTGATCTCGGGCTCCAGACCGTGCGCAGCTACCGCAAAACCATGATGAAGAAGCTCGGCGTCAACAACGTGGCGGGCTTGACGCAGCTTGCGCTCTCTGCCGGATTGACCCGCTTCCAGGTGCCGCAGCAAACTGCTGCGGAAGACCAGGAATAGCGGCCTCGCATGCAGACGCCCTGGGGCGAGGTTCCGGTTGAGGACGCTCACGTCCATTTTTTCTCCCACGCTTTTTTCAGCTCGCTTGCCGCGCAGAAGGCCGATATCGGCGTCGAGCAAGCGATCCGCGTGATCGACTGCCAGCCGCCCCCGCCGGACTCCTGCGAGTTCGCCGACAGGTGGCGCGAGGAGCTTGACCAGCACCGCGTGACGCGCGCTGTCTTGATCGCCAGCGTGCACGGCGACGAGGGCTCGGTAGCCGCGGCGGTCCGTCACTGTCCGGACCGTTTTTATGGTTATTTCATGTGCAACCCCCTGGCGCCCGATGCTCCCGCGCGCGTCGAGGGGGCGCTGGCGGCCGGAATGCAGGGCCTCTGCCTCTTCCCCGCCATGCACCGCTTCTCAGTGCACGATGAACGCGCGCTGCGGCTGATCGATATGGCCGCCGCCGTGCCCGGCACGCTGGTGTTCGTACACTGCGGTGTTCTCAGCGTCGGAGTGCGCAAGCGTCTCGGGTTGCCATCCCCGTTTGACATGCGCTACTCGAATCCCATCGATGTTCACGCCATCGCGCTCCGCTATCTCCGGCTGCCCTTCGTCCTTCCGCACTTCGGCGCCGGCTTCTTCCGCGAGGCCCTGATGCTCGCGGACCTCTGCCCGAACGTCTACTTCGATACTTCGAGCAGCAACTCCTGGATCCGCTATGAAGGTCTGAAACTGCGGGAGGTCTTCGAGCGGGCGCTCGACGTCATGGGGCCGGAGCACCTGCTCTTCGGTACCGATTCTTCGTTCTTCCCCCGCGGCTGGCAGCGGCAGATCTTCGAGCAGCAGGTGCGCATCATGCAGGAGCTCGAGCTTGGCGTCGGCTCCGCGTCCGCCATCCTCGGTGGCAATCTCCGGCGGCTGCTCGACCGCAAACGCGCTTAGGGGGCGCGAAACAATAGTCTGAACAAATGTTTCGCTCTCGCGCAGACCGCTCCCTTGCGGTCGCGGCTCGGAACCGCATGCTGAGCCGCGACCGCAAGGGAGCGGTTGAGTCTAAATGCCCAAGATATTTCTCCGCGGCGTCTTAGTTCACAATTCTGGCATTTTGTGGTACGGCCTCCATGCGGCTGGACTCTACAGCGCCCAATGCGCCCGCCTTTTTCCGTGGTTTCTCCGCAAGTAGTATTCAGCGCGCGTTGGTACTCTCAGAATTCTCCGTGTGAGTGAGAGGAATCGCCCTCTGCTCGTACTATCTGTGCGATAAGCGGCGCTGGGCCGCGCATGAGGCGATGAAAATCTTCTCCCTGGAAACCCGCAGTCCCGCCGTTGCGCGGCGACTGCGGCGCGAGTTTCTGGCTCGAGTAACCGCGGCTTGCCCGGCGGTTAGGCGCTGGTTTCGGTCCTCCCGCCGGACTGAGGAATTTCGCTACCCGATTCAACCCGCGCCCAAGGTGCTCGTGCTTGTGGAGGGATTCCGCTCCCATCGAAATGTTCGGGTGCAGCCCGCCGCGGCACTGGAAAAGCTGCCCAGGCTCGCCCCCAAGTACGCGCTCGCGGCGCCTCTGGCGGCCTTGCGCGCGCTGGCTCTCCAGGGCGAGCCGCACCAGTTTCCGATCGTCGTCTTTACCGGGCCGCGTCATGGGTGGCTGAGCGGGCAGGACCGCGACCTGATCTGGAACGCGTTCGGCGTACCGCTATTTGAGCAGCTCCTCGGGCCGGATGGTCGCGTCATTGCCGAGGAGTGCCAGGCCCACGACGGCCTGCACCTTCGCGAACCCGTCCGCGGCACGGCGCCGGTGGAATCGACGCTGATCGCGGCCGGCTTGGGCGTGCGCATCGAACAGAGAGCCTGCGACTGTGGCCGCCCGGGCCCTCGCCTGCTGGCCGCGGCTCCCGTCTTGGCCCCGCGCACCGCATCCGCCGGGGGCTGACACCGCCCGGCCGCCCACGCTGCCCGATGTTACACTGGGCGTGTCTGAACGGGCGAGCGAACGTGGCGGAACTGGCAGACGCACCAGACTTAGGATCTGGCGGGCGAAAGCCCGTGGGGGTTCAACTCCCCCCGTTCGCACCAGCTTCCGTGCGGCCCAGGGACACTTCGGAAAAGGCTTGGCAGTATTTCATACAGTTGCTGCGCCGCGTGCCCCCCGCCCAGAAGGTCCAGAACGTTTTCGAATTGTGCGAAGTGGTGCGCCGGCTCATCGAAGCCGACGTGCGGCGGTGCCATCCCGGAGCCTCCGATCGCGAGGTGTTCTTGCGCGTTGCGGCGCGCCGGCTAGGTATCGAAACGGTCCGGCGTGTGTATGGCTGGGACCCCGGCTCAAATGACCCCGTTCCAGACCGGCCTTGAGCGGCTCATCAGTTCCTTTCAGTCACTAGGCGTCCGCTTCCTGATTGGGGGCTCGCTTGCGAGCTCCGCTTACGGCGAACCACGTCCTACCGCTGATGTGGATCTCCTGGCGGACCTACGGCTCGATACCATTGATCCGCTGTCAGCCGAACTGAGGCCAGAGTTTTACCTGGACCCAACCGACGCCCGCGAAGCGCTGCGGCGCGGCCGATCATTCAACGTATTTCACATCCAGACTGCCACCAAGTTCGATATCTTCCCGGCGCGCACACCGTTTCATCAACTGCAACTGCAGCGAGCTATTCCAGCTCCGATTCTTGGAACCGAACCGCTCATCTACGCGCCGGTTGCAACGGCCGAAGACATTCTGCTCGCGAAGCTCCTCTGGTTCCGCGAAGGCGGCGAGGTTTCGGAACGACAGTGGAGAGACATTCTTGGCATTATCGCCGTCAAGGGCGGTGAACTGGACCGCGAGTACCTCACGGAATGGGCCACAAGGCTGGGCGTGGCCGACCTGCTCGGGAAACTGCTCGCCTGATCAGTCGATGTGCTCGTACGCCACGCTGGTCAGGAACTCGGGAAATTCCCCTTTCAGAATCATTTCCCGGAAGAGTTGTGCGGCCACTGCCTTATTAGGCGTGCCCGGCTTTTCCCGCAGCTCGCGATCGATTGTCTGGTTGACCAGCTCGGGCGTGATGGCGCGGCCGTCATTCATTTTCAACCCGTGCTTCACCCACTGCCATACCTGCGAGCGCGAGATTTCAGCCGTCGCCGCGTCCTCCATCAGGTTGTAAATCGGCACGCAGCCATTGCCGTTGAGCCAGGCCTCCATGTATTGGATCCCGATGTCGATGTTCATCTTGAGACCTTCTTCGGTGATGTCGCCCGCGTGCGGCCGGAGCAGGTCCTCGCGCGTCACCCGCACGTCCTCGCGCTTGACGTGGATCTGGTTGGGCGTCGGCATGTGCTCGTTGAAGATGTCCATCGCGATCCGCACCAGCCCCGGGTGCGCCACCCAGGTCCCGTCGTGCCCCGCTTTCACCTCCCGCAGCTTATCCTGCCGCACCTTCTCGAGCGCCCGCTCATTGGCCTGGGGATCGTTCTTGATCGGGATCTGGGCCGCCATGCCCCCCATGGCGTGGATCTCGCGCCGGTGACAGGTCTGGATCAGCAGATCGACGTAGGATTTCAGAAAGTCGCGATCCATGGTGACCTGCGCGCGGTTGGGCAGCACAAAACGGCCGTCGTGCCCGAGCTTCTTGATGTAGCTGAAGATGTAGTCCCAACGGCCGCAGTTCAGGCCCGACGAGTGGTCGCGCAGCTCCCAAAGGATCTCGTGCATCTCAAACGCGCCGAGGATCGTCTCGATGAGCACGGTCGCCCGGATCGACCCCTGGGGCACGCCGCAGTAGTCCTGGGCGAATACGAACACGTCGTTCCAGAGCCGGGCCTCGAGATGACTCTCCATCTTCGGCAGATAGAAGTATGGGCCGAAACCGTTCTGCAACTGGCTCGCGGCATTGTGGAAGAAGAACAGCCCGAAGTCGAACAGAGCGCCCGATACCGCCTTCCCGTTCACGGCCATGTGCTTTTCGCTCAGGTGCCAGCCGCGCGGCCGTACCAGCAGCACGGCCGTCCGATCATTCAGCCTGTAGGCCTTGCCTTCCGGGCTGGTGAACGAGATCGTCCGATTGACCGCATCCCGCAGGTTGAACTGGCCCTGGATGCAGTTCTCCCAGGTCGGCGAGTTTGAGTCCTCGAAATCGGCCATGAACACCGATGCGCCCGAGTTCAGGGCATTGATGATCATCTTGCGGTCCACCGGCCCCGTGATCTCGACCCGGCGGTCGGCGAGCGGCTGCGGGATCGGCGCCACCGTCCACGCCGACTCGCGAAGCTCACGCGTGTCCGCGAGAAAATCCGGTAGCGCGCCGCGTTTCAGCTCCTCCCAACGTTCCGCGCGGGTGCGCAACAGCTCCTGGCGCCGCGGCTCGAATCGCCGGACAAGCTCGGCGATGAACCGCACCGCCTCGGCTGTCAGAATCTCGCGGTCCGTCTCATTGACTCTCCCCGTGATCTGTACGTCTTCGGCCAGTTGTGTAGTCGGCTTCATGGGTAACGTCCGATTCCTCAGTTTAGCTGGTGGCTCCTCAATCTCCCGGGTTAGGCGGCGAGCCGTTGTCGCGTCCGGCGGCCGCCCGCCGCGCTTGAACAATACAAACGTTCCCCCTCGCATGCAAATGCTCAAAGTGCGAGAGGCGCTTGGTCGCCTGTTCCAATCGCCGGCTTCCTCCTACGCGAAACCGAGCTCGCGAATCGCGGCGCCGGCGCCACCCAGGTTGGCGAGCCGCATCTCCGAATATTTGCGCGAGAGCAGGACCCCGTCGGCGCCCCCGCGGAAAGCGGCGAGCACGGCGTCCTTGGTCCCCTGGGGCGTGCTCTTCGAGCTGGTCTTTGCCGTCGGGATATCGATATCGATGCCCGGCCAAAGCAGCGTCTTGGCGCCCGTCAGGCCCGCTCGGGCGCGCTTCGTCTCGCGCAGGACGTAATCGGCCGAGAGCCCCGTCTTCGGGATCTGGTCGTACGGCTTCTCGGCGTAGTTCATCACCCGGTAATGGAACTGCAGCAGATCTTGCTTCGGCACGTCCCCGTAGATCGTCTGGCTCACGCTGTCGACGTAGCTCGCCAGGCGCTCGCCGCCGCAGTTGTGATACATGACCATCTTCAGGAAATCCGAATACTTCGAGATCTCCCCCAGATCTTGCTCGGCCCGGTAGATCGGGTTGAACGAGTTGTTGTGCCAGATGTGCCAGCCCACCCCGATTGCGGGCTTGGCCGACCGCGCCTTGTTGTACATCGCCTGGTAGGTTTCGCGCAGACTGTCTGTCCAGAACATTTCCCAGGCGAGCAGCTCCGGATAGCGCAGCATCAGGCGCCAGAGACTCACAAAATAACCGTCCACCGGGCGCTCGCCCGCCCGCCCGCCGCGCACGAACTGCTCGAGCGCCAGGTAGCCCTGCTTGACACGCTCGAAATTGATGCCGCGCTCCTTCGCCTTGCGCTGGCAGAACTCGCAGAAGCAGGTGACACGCCCGGGATCGCGCCGCCCGCCCCCATGACTCGCTCCCAGCGCGTTCGCGAACGCGCCCTGCCGCTCCGACCCCCACATCAGCCCGTCCAGATCGTAGCTGCGCGCGTAGTCCTCAGTGAGGCCGACCAGGAATCCGCGATAGTTTGGGTTATTGAAGCATAAGGTGCCGGCGCTGCGGCCGTGCAGGTCTTTCTCCTGAAGCTTCTCGACGTTGCGAACGTCGTTTCGAAATACGTCCTCGTACCAGGCAATCACCTTCATGCCGCGCTTTTTCGCGGCCGGAATCACGGCTGCGAGCACGTCGAAATCGCCGTGGTCCGGTGCGCGGAAGTCCTTCATGACCGTGTCCTTGTAGTACTGCGGGTGGATTGTGGCGAAGTTGCCGCCGTGGAAGTTGAGATCGTATTCCTGTTTGCCGTGGTCGGGCAGGGGCTGCCCCGGCACCTGGCGGCCGGCGATGCCACGGCCGTAGGTGAAGGTCGCGACAAAGAGCGTGTTGACGTGCGCGAGCTTCTGCAAATTGTCGAGCACCGGCTCGACGCCTTCGTCTACAAACGAGACGGCGCCCACCTGGATGCCGGCCATTTTTTTCCCCGCGGGCGGCGCAAAGCCCGACTGCGCGGCTAACGGCGAAGCCGCAAGCGCCCCGAGCGAGGCGCGCGTGAAATCACGACGACTGGTTTCGCTCATAACAGACCTCATACCCTTCAGAGCCCGCATTCGGCTCAACTCCGGCTTTCGTACCGGCTGAATAGATAACCGCTATCTCGCAGGGCTCCGCTCAGAAGGACCAACTTGCGCGCCACGGCCCACAAGGACTGGTTCCGCGCCGCGGTCGAAAAGCACCACTTCCGAGCCGCGCGCGATAGCAAGCGGTATCCGGGACGGCACACTCAAAGGCGGCGGTCCAATACAAGCCGTGGCTCCGCTTTCTCAAGGGCAAGATACGCCCCCGCCGGGGGTATGTCAACCCAGCAGCCAGCGCGAACGGTTCCTGTCCTGTTACGAACCGTTCATCGACCGCTCATCCTCGCTTTGTGGGAAAATGACAATACAGATTCGCCCTCGCGGGGGGACTCTTTGGAAAGCACCTCGATCACAACCCAGGAAGTAGAGGCCGAGCTCGAACAGGTGCTTCATAGCGCCCCGTTCGAGCGCTCGGAGCGACTGCAGCGTTTCCTGCGTTTCATTTGCGAGGAAACCCTCAAGGGTGAGGCGGCGAAGATTAACGAGTACCTGATCGGAAGTGAAGTCTTCCACCGGGGTCCGGCCTACTCGCCCAACGAAGATTCGATCGTGCGCCGCCAGGCCCATACGCTGCGGCAGAAACTGCAGGAATATTACTCGGCCGAGGGACGGGATCATTGTGTGCGGATTGAACTGCCCATCGGACGCTACGTCCCCGTATTCCGGCGGCAGCACGAGGAGGCGCCGCCGCGGCAGCCGCAACCTGCGCCCGCCACGCTGAGCAGGCCCCGGCTCACATGGCTTGCCGCTGCCGGCGCGGTCGCCCTTTTTGCGGCCGGCTGGTTTCTCGGCCGGAGTACGAGCCGCTCCGTGGCGGCGCTCTCGAGCCCCGCGGCCTCCCCCATCATTCGGGAAATCTGGGGGCCCTGGTTCGATAACCCGGGTGCCGCCATCATCTGCTTCAGCAATCCGATGACCGCGGTGATCAAGCATTTTGACAAGCCGCTGCCTCCCGATGCCAAGCCGAAACGCTTGCCGGCGCAACCCGAAGAGGAGCGGATGTTTCGCCAGATGTTCCATCTGCCTCCCGGCGGCTATCTGTACTTCAGCGCTGCCGTCAGCCAGAGCAAGACCGGCGAAGCCATCGCCGCCGTCCATCTCACGAATCTGATGGCCCGCGCCGGCAAACCGGTGGACATTACGCAGAGCCGCTTCCTGAGCTGGGAGGACCTGCGCCGCGACAATCTCATCCTGCTTGGCCATAACGAGGCGAACCAGTGGATCGATCCGCTGTTGAAGCAATACCCGTTCCGTCTCGCCGCGACTTCGGGTGAGCGGCAGCGCGGCATCGTGAACACCGCCCCGCGGCCTGGCGAGCAGCCCTTCTATCAAATCGCCTACTCGGAGAGCAACACCGAAGCCGACCAGGAGTACGCGCTTGTCTCCATGATCCGCGGCGTCGAGAGCGGCCACCAGTTGCTGCTGATCAACGGCCTCAACACACAGGCCACGCAGATCGCGACCGAATACCTGACTTCGCAGAAAGGTCTGCAACAACTGGTTGAGCGCCTGCGCAAGGAGCGCAGCGATCCCAAGGGTCCCTGGCGATTCCAGGTGGTCCTTCGGACCGAAGTCTACGACAAGGTGCCGACAAAGGCCTCGCTCGTCGCCGTCCGAGTGCTCGACTGATCCGGTTTCTCATCAGCCGCCCCGGCCTGCGGCCGCGCCGTCGACACTTCGCTGTCAGCCCCTTGCACCTTGCGCTCAACCACGCCTGAGTAACCGCGGGCAGGCACGCCCGCAACTTGCCCCGCTGCGCCCGCAGGTGCACCGGCGGCAGTTGACCTCCTGTGCGCACGGACCGCCTGGCACGCCCCGTCGTAAGCCGCTATAATCCATATGAGGAGGGGCTCATGCTATCTATACCCGGCCGTCCCGGACGCACCTGCGACGGCTATTCGCGCCGTGAGCTTCTGCGCGTGGGCGGCGCCGGCTTGATCGGCCTCAGCTTGCCCGGCTTCTTCCGCCTGCGGGCCGCGCCGGCGAAAGTCGACATCCAGCCGCGCGCAAAATCCGTCATCCTCGTCTTCCTGCAAGGCGGACCCAGCCACATCGATATCTGGGACCCGAAGCCCGAGGCGCCGACCAACATCCGCGGCGAGTTCAAGCCCATTAAGACCAAGGTCGACGGCATTCAGGTGAGCGAGACCATGCCGCTGCTCGCCGAGCAGATGAACAAAGTCACCCTGGTCCGTTCGATGAGCTATACGCCTTCGGGCCTCTTCAACCACACCGCGGCCATGTACCAGATGATGACCGGCTGGGCGCCCGACAAGGTCTCGCCCTCCGGCCAGCTCGAGCCGCCGTCGCCGCGCGACTTTCCGCACATGGGCTGTCAGGTGTCGCGGCTGCGCCCTCCGGACCAGCCGATGCTGCCGTTCGTCGAGATGCCCCGGCCGCTGCAGGAAAGCAACGTCATTGGCAAGGGCGGCGCCGCCGGCTTTCTTGGAAAAGCCTTCGATCCCTATCGCCTCTATCAGGACCCCAACAAGGATGTGCGGCTCGAGGACCTGGCGCTCCGCCCCGAGGTATCGCCCGAGCGTCTGAAGGACCGCTTTGCGCTGCTCAAGGGCATCAATGGCTCCATGAAGGAGCTCGAAAAGGCCGTCGGCTCATACGCTCTGAACGAATACTACGAGAAAGCGTACGACCTGGTGCTGTCAGGCAAGGCGCGCGGCGCCTTCGACTTGGGACACGAGCCCGGCAAAGTGCGCGACCGCTACGGCCGCACCACGTTCGGTCAGGGCGCGCTGCTCTCGCGCCGGCTGATCGAGGCCGGTGCGCGCTTCGTGCAGCTCAACTGGCCCGCCGTCGCGAACGGCAATCCCGAGGTCGACTCCTGGGACACGCACGCCGCCAACTTCGCACCGCTGAAGAACCTCCATTGCCCCGTCCTCGATAAGGGCCTGTCGGCGCTGATTGAGGATCTCGATCAGCGCGGTCTGCTGGCCGACACGCTGCTGGTCGCGGTCGGCGAGTTCGGACGCAGCCCGCGGCTCGGGGTGAGCACCTCCGGCAATGTCAACGCGCCCGACGGGCGCGACCATTGGCCCTACTGTTATACGGCCGTGGTCGCGGGCGCCGGCGTGAAGCGCGGCGTCCAATACGGTGCATCGGATGCGCAGGGCTCGGCGCCGGTGGACAAGCCCGTGCACCCGACCGACCTGGTCGCCACCATCTACTACGCCCTCGGCATCGACCCCCATCAGCAAGTGCTCAATGACCTCAAGCAGCCGCGCGCGCTGGTCGAAGGCAAGCCGGTCCTGGGATTGTTCGGCTAGCCGAGGTTCGTCACCACCACTCCCTGAGAAGGTGTGAAAAAATTGATTTTGGGCCTCTTTTCCACAGGCTAACCGAATGCAAACATTGGAGGCCGGAAATGGTTTTTTCGAATATTTCACACCTTCTGACGGTCGTGGCTCAGAACGCTTCTGCTGATTTGACGGCACTTACTGAGCCGCGCGCGTCAGCAAGCGGTTCGAAATCCTGTCGGTGACGAACTTCGGCTAGGCGTGCGATGCTGCCGTCTCGGCGACGGGCGGAAGCGAGCAAACATCCTCCGCGTCGCCGCCGCACGAAGCAATGTGCATCGGGCGATCCCGCTGGCGCGATACTTTGGAACTACGCCCCGGTTTTAATAGCCCGTCCGCCGCGGTTCTGTGGGGACGCGCGCCCGAGTCCTGTGCTTACCCCCGAGCCAAGCCCGTGAGCGCTTGCCCGTCAAGCACGCCGGAACGCCACCACCGCCAGCGGCGGTAGCGTAACCGCCAGGCTGTACTCGCGGCCGTGTTGCGGTACTGCTTCGGCCATCAGCCCTCCGCCATTCCCCACATTGCTGCCGCCGAAATACTCGGAGTCGCTGTTCAGGATCTCCTCCCAGAATCCACCTTCCGGCACCCCAAACCGGTATTTCTCCCGCGGCACCGGCGTGAAATTGCAGCAGAACAGCACCGGCCTGAGGCCATTCTCCGGCCTCCGCAGAAAAGCGATGATCGAATGCTCCGCATCGTGAAAATCCACCCACTCGAATCCCGAGTAGTGGAAGTCCACCTGGTGGAGCGCCGGTTCGGACCGATAGAGCCGGTTGAGCTCGCGGTTGAAGGCTTGCAGCTTGCGATGGTAG